>NZ_JBFJTF010000105.1:0-8445 GCF_041625615.1 Immundisolibacter sp.
CCGAACGCTGGCTGGCGCGCGCACGCGGCGAGGCGGTGGGCTGGGACGATCTGCTCGGCGGCTACCGCTCGGCGGTGGACTGGCCATCGGCCTGGTTCTGGCGCGAGCTGGTACGCGATTTCGCGGATGCCAGGGTCATCCTCACCGTGCGCGAGCCCGAAGGCTGGTACGACAGCATCAGCAACACCATTTTCAAGGCGCTGGAACAGCCGCTGCCGGAAAACGACCTGGCCGCGCGCGGGCAGCGGCTGATGGCCAAGGACATCATCGTCGAACGCGCCTTCGACAACCGCCCCCACGACAAGGCCCACGTGCTGGCCCGTTATGCCGAGCACAACGCGCAGGTGCAGCGCGTCGTGCCGGCGGCACGGCTGCTGACCTATGACGTCGCCGACGGCTGGGCGCCGCTGTGCGCGTTCCTGGGCGTGCCGGTCCCCGACACACCGTTCCCGACCGCCAACCGGCGCACCGACTTTCATCACGGCCCGGGACGCCAACGCGACTGAAGCCACACATGACCCTGTACGGCATCCCCAACTGCGACACGGTGAAGAAGGCGCGTGCCTGGTTCGCCGCCCACGACATCGACATGCCCTTTCACGACCTGCGCCGCGACGGCCTGGACGCACCGCGCCTGACCGGCTGGCTGGACGCGCTCGGTGCCGACGCGCTGGTCAACCGGCGCGGCACCACCTGGCGCCGCCTGTCGGCCGAACAGCAGGCCGCCTGTGACGATCCGGCCACGCTGACCGAACTGCTGCTGGCGCAACCGGCACTGATCCGCCGGCCGGTGGTGGAGATCGGCAACCGCACCACCGTGGGTTTCGTGCCCGACACCTGGCAGGTACTGCTCGGAAGCACGCAATGAGCGACGCGCTGGCACTGGCCCGGGAACTGATACGCCGGCCGTCGCTCACCCCGGACGACGCCGGCTGTCAGGCGCTGCTCGGTGAGCGCCTGGCGGCGCTGGGGTTCGCACTCGAACCGATGCGCTTCGGCCGCGTCGACAACCTGTGGGCGCGGCGCGGCAGCGGCGGCCCGCTGTTCGTGTTCGCCGGCCACACCGACGTGGTGCCGATCGGCGACCGGGGCGCCTGGAGCTGCGACCCGTTCGCCGCGGAACTGCGCGACGGCCTGCTCATCGCCCGCGGCGCCGCCGACATGAAAGGTGCCCTGGCGGCCATGGTGGTGGCGGTGGAACGTTTTCTGGCCGCCTGCCCCCAGCCGGCCGGATCGATCGGCTTTCTGATCACCAGCGACGAGGAAGGCGACGCCGTGGACGGCACGGTGCGGGTGATCGAGACCCTCACCGCCCGCGGCGAACGGATCGACTGGTGCCTGGTCGGCGAACCGTCCAGCGACCAGCGCCTGGGCGACGTGCTGCGCATCGGACGCCGCGGTTCCCTGTCGGCGCGGCTGCGCGTGTTCGGCGTGCAGGGCCATGTCGCCTATCCCGACAGGGCGCTGAACCCGGTGCATGCGTTCGCGCCCACCCTGGCGGCGCTGTGCACCCACGACTGGGGTGGCGACGATGACGCCTTCCCGCCGGTGAGCTTCCAGATTTCCAACCTGCATGCCGGCACCGGCGCCGGTAACGTGATCCCCGGCGAACTGGTCATCGACTGCAACTTCCGCTTCCCGCCGCAGCCCGGCGCGGAGGCGCTGAAGAGCCGCTTCGAGGCCATCGTCGCGGGCTGCGGCGCGCACTGCGAGATTGCCTGGACACTCGGCGCACAGCCGTTCCTGACCCGCGACGGGGCCCTGGTGGAACATGCCCGCGCGGCGCTGCGCCAGACCCTCGGCGTGGACCCGGCGCTGTCCACCGGCGGCGGCACCTCGGACGGCCGCTTCATCGCGCCGACCGGCGCCGAGGTGGTGGAACTCGGCCTGCGCAACGCCAGCATCCACAAGATCGACGAATGCACCCCGGCAGCCGAGATCGACCAGCTGGCGGACGTCTACGAGGCCCTGCTGCAGCGCCTGCTCGGGGGCCGCGGATGAGACCCCGCCGCGCCGGGACATGGGCCCGTGGCGCCCAGGTGGCGACCCTCTACCTGCTGCTGGCGACGCTGGCCGGGTGTGCCGGCTGGGGCCAACGCCCGCCACTGCGCCATGCCCCCGCCCCGGCACCGGTCCCGTTCGCCCTGAACAGTTTTGAACTTGCCGGCGACACCGACGTGGTCGGCCGCCTGCGTTACACCACGGTGCAGGGCGAGGAGACGCTGCTCGACATCGCCCGCGCCTACGACCTGGGTTACGACGAAATCCGCGCCGCCAATCCGACGGTCGACCCCTGGACGCCGCCGGCCGGCCAGCGCATCGTGCTGCCCACCGCCCACGTGCTGCCGCAGACACCGCGCCAGGGCATCGTCATCAACCTGCCGGCGCGCCGCCTGTTCTATTACCCGCCGGCCGAACCGGGGGCGCCGCGCCGGGTCATCACCCACCCCATCGGCATCGGTCGCGAGGGCTGGGCCACGCCGCTCGGCGCCACGCGGGTGGCGCGCAAACACCCGTCGCCGGCCTGGACCGTGCCGGCTTCGATCCGCCGCGAGCACGCCGCCAAGGGCGACCCGCTGCCGGCGGTGGTACCGCCGGGACCGAACAACCCGCTCGGCAGCCACGCCCTGCGCCTTGGCTGGTCGAGCATCCTCATCCACGGCACCAACAAGCCGGCCGGCATCGGCATGCGCGTCAGCCACGGCTGCATCCAGATGTACCCGGAAGACATCGCGCCGCTGTTCGAGGCGGTGCCTGTCGGCACGCCGGTGACGGTGGTCGACCAGCCGTACCTGGCCGGTGTCGGCGCCGACGGGCTGGTGCTGGAAGCCCATCCGCCGTTGCCGGAGCGGGCACCGACGCCCAGGCAGCGGATGACGCTGGTCACCGGCGCACTGGAACAGGCCATCACCCGCCATGGTCTGCACGACACCGTGCTGGTCGATCTGGCGCACGCCGGGGAACTGGCCGACCGCGCCACCGGCTACCCCTTGCCGGTGGCCGCCGGTGCACCGGCGACAGAGGCCTACCTGGCCGCACTGCCGCCGGCGCCGCTGCTGCCCAGCCCCTATGTCGCGCCCGTCGCCAGCGGCGACTGGTATGTCGACCTGGGCAGCTTCAAGTCCGACGCCAACGCCCGCCGGCTGGTCGCCATGCTCCTGCATCAGGGGCCGCCCATCCCGGCCCGGCGCGAGGCACAGGCAGACCGCGTCCAGGTGCTGGCCGGCCCGTTCACCAGCCAGGCCGCCGCCCGCGCCGCCGCCAAGCGCATCGACCGCGACCTGGACGAGTCCGGGCGCGTGCGTCACCTGCCCGATGGCCACCTGACACAGGCCTCCGTCCGCCCCTGACATCACCAAACAACCGCCGCACGAGGAGAACCGACATGGCCCACCAGATCGCCTACCGCAGCGCCCCGATCACCGCCGCCACACCGGCCACCGAACGCGCGTTGTTCCTGTCGGAACGCGATTTCATGGGCGCCGCCCTGCCGCAGCCGATCGAGCGTGTGCTGCCACCGGCCGTGATGGCGCCGCACGACGGCCCGATCGACTTCAGTGAGCCGCTCGGCCTGCCCTACCCGGCCACCCTGCCGGCCCTGCTGGCCGGCACCCACGCGGTGAAGCCCGGCGCCAGCGTGCCGGTCGGCGAGGCGGCCGGTGGCGTCATCGCCCTGGTGCTGGAAGGCAGCGGCCAGTTTCGCGTGGCCGACGAGACAGTGGACGTGGCCAGCGGCGACATCCTGGCCGTGCCGGGCAGCGTCGGCGCCAGCGCCCATGGCGGTGAGGGCGGCCTGCGTTTCTATTACGTGGACGACAGCCCGATGGCGCGCTACATGGGCTGGCAGGTGCAGCCGACCCCGCGCATCGCCTTCACCCACTGGCCGGCCGGACAGCTGGCGACCAGGCTCGAGGAAACACGGGCGCAGGGCATCACCGCCTCCGGTGTGTTCCTGGCCCACCAGGGCCTCGGTCGCGAGAAGCTGGCCACGCCGAACCTGTTCGCCCACCTGAACCGGCTGGCCCCGGGCGCCGCCAACACGGTGCACGGTCACGCCGCCGCCGCCATCACCTACGTGATCTCCGCCAATGCCAACAGTTACTCCCTGCTCGGCGAGACGCTGCGCGACGGCGCCATCGTCGAACCGGTCCGGGTCGACTGGCAACCGGGCCAGGTGTCGCTGACGCCGCCCAACCTGTGGCACGGCCATTTCAACGACGGCGACAGCGACATCCTGTCCCTGGTGGTGCAGCTGTCGGGCGTCTACTACAACGACCGCACCATGAATTTCCGCTTCGCGGAATAGAAACGGCGTCTCACTCAGCCCGCCAAACACCGGCCGCGCCCGGACGCGCCCCGGGCGCGGCGTACGCCTCCGGCGCCGTATCAGGCACGTTCAGCGGCAGTTCGGCTGCCGCCGGCGTGCCATCGGGCCCGCGCCGGCGGTCGATGTACAGGGCTCCGGCCGCCACATCCCCGCGCCGGCGCTTGGCCTGATGCTTGGCCTCGGCCGCCAGCACCGCCACGTCGTGGTAGGAGCGGCAGCGGGCCGGGTCCGGCAACACCACGCCGATGGACAGGCTCAGCAGCGGAAAGAACTGTGCCTGTCCGCGCCGGTCCTCGCTCCACAGACCACCGGCTGCGCGGTCCTCGGCGCTGTAGAAGCCGGCCACCGCGTCGTGGAAGGCTCGCAACAGCCGCTCACAGCGCGCGTGCCAGTCGGCGCTGGCCATCACCAGAACGAAATCGTCGCCGCCGATGTGGCCCACCAGGTCGCGCTCGCCGTCGCAGTGCGCCACCGCCACTTCCGCCAGCCACTTGATGACCTCGTCACCACGGCTGTAGCCGTAGACGTCGTTGAACGGCTTGAAATGGTCGATGTCACAGTACGCCACGGCGAACCCCGCATGGCGGCGCAACAGATCGTCGATGCACTCGTACACCGGCACGTTGCCCGGCAGCAGGGTCAGCGGGTTGGCATGGCGGGCCGCCCGCACCTGCAGGTCGGTGATGCGGCGCAGCAAATCGAGCACGCGCACCATGCCCAGATACTGGCCACCGCGGGTGACGATGAACTCCTGGTCCACCTGCCCGGCGGCAACGTCGGTCAGCAGCCGGCTGACATCGGCCAGCTGCAGGCTGTTCTCGACCGTCAGGGGGTCGCCCTGCATGAACCAGCCGACCGGCTTTCGGCCGTACAGGTCGCGGCCATAGCGACTGAGGTAGACATCACTGAACGGAATGCGCTGGACCATGCCGGCCACGCGACCGTCGGCTACCACCGGCAAGGTGTGCAGGTCCGGACGCTGCCGAAACAGCACGCCCGCGGCGTCCATGCTGGTGTCCGGCGAGATGGTCGGGTTCGGTCGCGCCAGCTCGCCCACGGTCTGCCCCTGCTGCCAGCGCCAGGCGTCGCGCAGCAGCGGCAGGTCGCGCTCGAACAGGCCCACCGGCAACACCAGTGGCGGTTCGGCTGCAGGCCGCGCCAGGTGATAGCCCTGTGCCAGCTCGATGCCAAGCTCCGCCAGCACCCCCAGCTCGCCGGTGGTCTCGACACCCTCGGCCACCACCTGGGCACCCACGCCACGGGCGATCTCGCCCATCGACCGCACGAACTCGCGTTTGACCGGGTCGTCGTCGAGGCCGCGCACGAAGTGCTGGTCGATCTTGACGTAGGCCGGTCGCAGTTCCGACCACAGCCGCAGGCTGGCATAGCCCGCCCCCAGGTCGTCGATGGCGATGGCATAGCCGGCCTGGGCATACGGTTGCAGGGCCCGCCGCACGCCCTGCGAATCCTCCAGCGGATAACGCTCGCTCAGTTCCAGCACCACACGCTGCGGCGGCATGCCAATCGCCGACAACCGGTCGATCGATGCCTGCGGGTCGTAGTCGGCCTCCAGCAGCAGGCACGGCACCATGTTCAGGAACAGCTGTCCGGGAAGCCCCATTGCCAGGAAACGCGCGGCGGCCCGCTGCTGGCACAGGTGATCGAGCTCCGCCAGACGCCCGCACCGTTCGGCGGCACCGAACAGCACCAGTGGGTTGTGCAACGGGCTGTCGGCCGGGCCGCGGACCAGCGCCTCGTAACCCATCACCGAACGGCCGCGCAACGAGGCGATCGGCTGAAACAGGATCGTCAGGCGCTGTTGGGCCAGCACGGCGTCGAGCTCCGCGCTCAGGCGATGGACATCTTCGGGAGACCAGGGAGACATGCGGGTTACGCAGCGGCAGCCGGTGATGGCAAAGCCCCGGGATGTTCTTCAGCCATCATGACAGGTCGGTTACACCCCGACCCCGCGTCCGGGTTCGTCCATAATGGACACACGACCATTCGCACTCCCAGGAGGAGGTTGAAATGAACGCGCCAACGACACCTGTGGCCATCGACCTGACCTGGCCCAAGGAAGGCTTCACCCGTGTGCCGTACCGGGTCTACCAGGACCCGGCCATCTACGACCTCGAACAGGAGCGCATTTTCCGTGGGCGCACGTGGAACTACGTCGCACTGACCGCCGAGCTGCCGAATGCCGGCGACTACAAGACCACCTTCGTCGGCGACACGCCGGTCATCGTCAGCCGTGATGCCGACGGCCAGTTCCACGTGCTGGTGAACCGCTGTGCCCACCGAGGCGCGCTGGTGTGCCGCGATCTTCGCGGCAATTCCGACACGCTGACCTGCGTCTATCACCAGTGGGCCTACGACGCCAAGGGCGACCTGATCGGCGTGCCCTTCCGCCGGGGCCTGGGCGGCAAGGGCGGCTACCCGGCTGATTTCGACATGAAGCAGCACGGCCTGCGCAAGCTGAACGTGCAGGTGTTCGGCGATTGCATCTTTGCCAGCTTCGCCGACGACATGCCGTCGGTGGAGGCGTACTTCGGCCCGCGCATGGCCGACTACCACCGGCGCCTGTTCGATCGCCCGGTGGAGGTGCTCGGTTACCACCGCCAGTTCGTCAACAGCAACTGGAAGCTGTACGCCGACAACACCCACGACCCCTACCACGCCAGCCTGCTGCACCTGTTCCACGCCACCTTCGGCCTGTACCGTGCCTCGCAGATCTGCGGCACGGAAACCGACGGCTACGAGGGCATGCACAACTGCGTGCACTCGCGCGCCGGCACCGACGAGGGCCGCATCGAGGGCTACAAGAAGGAGGGCGGGCGCTCCTACCAGGAAAACTACGCCCTGGCCGACCCCAGCGTGCTCAAGGGATGGCCGGAGTACGCCGACGGCGACACGCTGTGCATCCACGTCATCTTCCCGAACCTGGTCGTGCAGCAGATCGCCAACACGCTGGCCACGCGGCAGATCGTCACCCACGGACCGCAGCAGTTCGAGCTGGTGTGGACCTACTTCGGCTACGTGGACGACACGCCCGAGCAGCGCGCCATGCGGATCAAGCAGATCAACCTGATCGGTCCCGCCGGCCTCATCTCGATGGAAGACGGCGACGTCTGCGAGCTGGTGCAGAAGGCCATCGTGCGCGACGGTGACCAGGCATCCATCGTCGAGATGGGCGGCCGCGACATCGCCGACATCGACAGCACGCTGACCGAGGTCGGCATGCGCGGCTTCTGGCGCGGCTACCGCAACATCATGGGGCTGTGACCGCGCCGTGGCCGACCGGCCGGCCAGGCGCCCCCGCGCCGGCTACCGGTCGCGCGGCGCCTCCGCCTCATCCTGGGACAATCCCGGCCAGCGGTTGATCCAGCCGACCATTTCGTCAGCCGGCATCGGCTTGGCGATGCCGTAACCCTGCACGGTGTCGCAGCCAAGCTCGCTCAGGATAGGCGTCATCGCCACATCCTCCACGCCCTCCGCCACCACCGTGAGGTTCAGGGCATGCCCCAGATCCGCCACCGTGCGCACGATGCTGCGGCTTCTCGGATGGGTCAGGTCGTGGACGAAGACGCGGTCGATCTTGAGGCCGTCGAGCGGTAACTCGCGCAGGTAGGCCAACGACGAATAACCGGTGCCGAAGTCGTCGAGATAGACCGCCGGCCCCAGTTCACGCAACTGACGCAACACCTGCAGGCTGTACGCGGGATCGGCGATCAATGCCGTCTCGGTGAGTTCCAGGTGCAGGTAATGACGTGCCTGCGGCCACGTCTCGAGCGCGTCCTTGAGACAGCGGAAGAAGGCCGGATCATGCAGGTTGCGGGCCGACACGTTCATGGCGATCGGCAGATGCAGGCCTGCCGCCGCGTGCCGCGCGGCCTGCGCCGAGACCGCTTCGAGAATGGCCTGTGTCAGGTTGCGTATGAGTCCGGTGCGCTCGGCCAGACCGATGAACTGGGCCGGCGAAATCACCCCATGCTCCGGGTGGCGCCAGCGCGCCAGTGCCTCGGCACCACACACCTCGCCGGTGCGCAGGTCGACCTGGGGCTGAAGGTGGATGCTCAGGTGCCGCTCATCGATGGCCTCGCGCAGATCCGCCGCCAGAC
>NZ_JBFJTF010000106.1:0-8431 GCF_041625615.1 Immundisolibacter sp.
GCACCTGCAGGCGCAGGCGCGTCGCCCGCGCCTGCGCCTGCCGCCGGTACGCCTGCGCGGCGTCACGCGCCGCCGCGGCCGTGCGCAGGGTGCCGTCGCCGAACACGCGCCGCGCCGCGCCGGTCCCCGCCTGGCCCCGTACGCCCTGCGGATCCTTGGTGAGCCAGCTCCAGGCAGCCGCGCCCTGGCTGCCGGCAGCGCCCTCCCCGACCACGGCGAGCGCACCCGGCGGTGCACTGCCGGCGTGGTGCTCGAGCATCAGCACATCGTGTCCATAGCGGAAGGTCTGCACGGCTGCCGCGCCCGGCGCGGCGCAGCGCAGCGCCCCTGTACCGTCGACCCACACCCGCAGGCCGGCCTGCGCGGCCAGCAGGCCCGCCCATTCCCACAGGCTGCGACGGTCGTCCAGCGCCAGGAACGGGTAGGTGCCGGTACCCTCGAGCGCCCCCGGCGTCAGGCCGGCCTCGGCGGCGAAGCCGGCCAGCAGGTCGGCCAGCGAGCGGGCACGGTGGCTGGTGTTGTGGCGCTGGCGGGCCAGCGCCACCGCGGCCGAGGCCAGCAGCACGGTGCGCTGGCTGCCGGGCAGGCCGTCCACAGCCAGTACCTCGCCCTGCAACAGCGGCGACAGCGCGCCCTCCTCGCCCAGTTCCACGCGCAGCGTGTCGCCGGCGGCCACCGCCGGCGCACCGTCGCGGTCGACGAGCGTCAGGCGCGCGTGGCTGATTGCCGGCGCCGGCGCGAGCACCAGCTCGACGGCACTTAGATGGTCCGCCCACGGGTCGGCCTGCGGCGCAGCCAGCAGGCCCATTGCCATGTCCAGCAGCCCGCCTGCGCCGGCCGCCGCCATCGGTGGACCAACCTTGCAACGCGGCCGGAAACCGGCCACGGGCGACGATTCCGGCACAAAGGGCAGGTTCATCAGCCGACTCGCTGGTTGTCGGAGGTGTACCAGGTGAGGTAGCGCAGCACGCCGTCACGACCGAGCACGTGCGTGGCCTCGCGAAACACGAACGGCAACGTGAAGCGGCTCAGCCCGGAACTCACCGGTGGCGGTACCGCGGCTGGCGCCGGTCCGCCGAGCACATGCATGTGCAGGTGGTTGTGGAAACTGGTGCCGACATCGCCGGCATGCATGAGCACCTCGCCCTGCTGCACCGTCTGGCCGATGATGTCGCGCGGGTCGGTCACGCCCTTGGCGGCGAACACCTCGCGCACCGAACCGCGCTTGCCGTGGCCATACACGGCGTAGGTGCACGGGAAGGTGGCACGCAGGGACGGATCGAGGATGTTGGTGTCGTGCGCGGCCACCACGGTGTCGTGCCTGACGACGATGAAGTTCCAGTTGAAATAGGCCTGATCAAAGTTGCCGCCCGTGTCGTAGCCGAGGTTGGCCACACCGGTCTGGCCGGGAATCAGGCCGCTGGCCGGCGTCGCGGCGGCGGTGTTGACGTCGGCCTGCGTCGGCTCACCGGGACCGGCCCAGCCCAGCGCGGTCTTGATGGCGTCCCAGATCTGGGCGTCGGCGGGGTCGGTGTCGTCCGGCAGCCAGTCGAAGTAGTCGACCACCGTGCCGGCGCGTGAGGCCAGAACCTCGTCGCCGAAATCGTGCGCGAAGTCGTAGGCGTACACCTGCGGCACCCAGTTGAAGCGCATGTGGCTGAACATGCCCTGATTGGCCTGGCCGACGAACAGCGCCGTGCCCTTGGCATACGGCAGCTTGTACGGCGACGTATCGGCCGCCGGGTAGCCGGTGAAGTCCAGCCGCGCCGGACTGTAGGCGTTGCCCTCGGGATCCTTTTTCGGGTTGTAGGTGCCGTCCGCGGTGTCGCCTTCCTTGGTCGTGTACCACTGCAGCAGGAAGCCGATGAAACCCACCAGCGCCCCGGCGCCGATGTTCTCCCCCAGCTGCCCGGCATCGTAGGTACGGGACAGCGCCCAGGTAGCCAGAGTGCCCAGCGTGGCGCCGGCGATACCCATGCCGGCACCCAAGAACCAGTAGCCGTAGAACGCGGGATTGTCGGGATGAAACGGGTGCGCGTAGTCCTCCCGTGGCACCAGCTTGATCATCAGCATGTTGGCCAGTACCGCCCCCAGGGACACCACGGGCCCGCCGTGCTCGCGATTGTCCGGGCGTGTATCGGGGTCGCCGGTGGCGCCTGCGGGCCCGGTCTGGTTGAGCAGCGTCCACAGGCTCAGCAACAGACCGTGGGCACCGGAGATCAGGCTGTGGATGTTGTAGGCGGACAGCGCATCGCCGCCCAGCAGCGTGGCGTACTGGGCGAAGATGTTCACGCCGTTGGTCTCCGTGTGCTTGCCCTCGAGCCCACCGAGCAGCACGATCAGCCACGGCACCCAGATGTAGAGGTACTCGCTGCCCACGCCCCAGCCGGACAGGTTGGTCAGCAGCGCCTGTAGCGGCGCCTTGCCGGTCGGCACGGTCAGCAGCTTGATGAAGTTCCAGAACGTGAGCGGCACGTTGGCGCCCTTCTCCCGCGGGCTGGTGGCGAAGGCCGTGATGTGTCCGGCGGTCTTGCCCGCCTCGACCAGCGCCGCGAATACCTGTGTCCACACTTCCAGAAACTGCGGCCCGACGACACCGAAGCTGTACACCTCGGACCCCAGGCCACCGGCGAACTGCGGTGCCTGGTGCCATTGCCCGGCACCCTCGGCGAAGGTGTGCAGTACCTCGTCGTTACCGTCACCGACACGGCGCAGCATCAACTGCGTGCCATCGGCGCTGAGCCAGACGCGGTCGTACGGATAGCCGGGCAGGATCTTGTCGGCCAGCCAGATGCTGAAGTCGTCGCCGGCCAGACGCCGCTTGCTGGCGTACAGCCACGACGCGTACCAGCAGTAACGATCCCCGGACAGCGGCGGGTTCGGCTGCGCCGCGCCCACCGACCCCGGCCCGAACGGCCCCGCGCCGGCCACGCCGGCCAGGGCCTCGGTGGCGCCCAGGGTGGCCTTGGCCTTCTCCACGATGCAGGCCAGCTGCGCGCGCACTTTCTGGAGGCCGGCCGCGCGCAGCGTGCGGTGGAGTTCCTGCGCCACCCGGTCCGGTTGCCAGTCCAGCGCCGGCACACCCTCCAGCACCTCGGTTTCCACCCGTCCGAGCACCGCCGCCAGTGCCTGATGAACCGCCGCCTGATCGGCCGCCAGCGCGGCACTGCCGCGCAGCAACTCGGCCCGTACGTCGGCGCAGATCAGGCGCAGCTGCGCCTGCAACGCCTCCTGCGACAGTCCAAGCGGGCCGGTCAACAGCGCGTGCACGGCGCGTGTCCACCGGCGCAGACTGGCTTCGCTGAGGCCCTGTACGGCGGCCAGCGTCGC
This sequence comes from Immundisolibacter sp., assembly GCF_041625615.1. Taxonomy (GTDB): domain Bacteria; phylum Pseudomonadota; class Gammaproteobacteria; order Immundisolibacterales; family Immundisolibacteraceae; genus Immundisolibacter. The sequence continues at coordinate 3,331 of NZ_JBFJTF010000106.1, forward strand.
ATCGAGCATGCCCTCGATCAGCGCCAGGCCGTCGAGCGGGGTTTCGACCTCGCCGGCCCGCGCAGCCAGCTCCTGCAACGTGTCGGTGAGCGGTGCCATCAGGGCGCTGGCCTGCGAGAGCGCTTCCGGCAGGCGGGCCTGCATGCGCGCGGCCAGCCGCTCCCCGGCGCGCGTGAAGGCACCGCCCAGCACCGGCGCCAGGGCCTGGGCATAGCGCGGGTTGGTCAGCAACTGCTGCAGCAGCGCCACCAGATCGTCGCCGAAAGCCTGATCGCCACGCATGGCATCCAGACGGTCGAGCCGTTGCGGCATCAGCAGTGCGGCACCCAGCGACATGCAGACCTCCTAAAAACTCACGCTGCCGGCGGCCGCCGCCGGACGGCCCGAGGGCGCCGCGGCCAGCATGGCCTGGTAGGCGCGGTCCACTTGCTGCAACTGGTCACCCAGTTCGTCCGGCAGGCCGTCCAGGCGCGCCAGCACGGCATCGACCGCCTCACGGATGTCGAAGGCGCGCACCAGCGGCAACAGGTCGGCTTCATAGCTGGCCTGCAGCGGGGCAATGACCAGCGGTTCGGGGTCCAGCGCCGCCAGCCTGGCGCGAAGCCCGGCCCAGGCGTCATCCAGCGTGGCGCGCAGCGGCGTGCCGGTGAGACTGCCCAGGCTGAGGTTGCCGAGCAGTGTCTCGATCTCCTGCGCCAGTGCCTGCGCCAGCTGATCCGGGCTGAGCGCCCGCAAACGCGACAGCAGGGCCGTGTGCAGGGCATCCACCTCACGGGCATAGACATCCAGATCGAGGCCGGTGAGACGGTCCACCAGTGCGTCGAGCGACTGCGCCAGATCGGCCAGTGCCTGCGGGGCGGCCAGCAGGGCATCCAGGCGCGCGCCGACGGCGTTGACCAGGTCGGACATGCCGTCCCCGGCACGCGCCAGCAGCACTCCGAGCGTACGCACCAGGCGCAGCAGGCCGACCAGCGGCGCGCCGAACTGGCGCAGGGCGGCGTCCCGCAACACCGAGCGCAGGGCGGCAGCGTCGAGCGGCTCGGGCAGCAGCGTGGCCAGCGGCCCGTCGGCGCGGTGGTAGCGGGCATCCCACTGCGGCCACAGGCCGGCCAGGGCCGTATCGGCGGCATGCAGCGCATCCCGCAACGCCGCCAGCTCGCGCAGGCTGCGCCCGTCATCCCCCAGCGGATCGAAATCGGCCAACCAGTCCAGCGCCGCGGTGCGTGCGGCGGACGGCGGCGCCGCCGCCAGGGCCGTCGTCAGCGTGGCCCTGGCACCGTTCAGGCGCGCCAGCGTGGCCGCCGGGTCGACGGCATCCAGCGCAGCCGCCAACGGCGAGCGCAGCGCCTGCCAGGCGTCCGCCAGGCGCGCCGAGGTGGTGGCGGAAACGGCATCGCGCAGCGTCTGCGCGGCGGCCTCCACCGGTGCGATGTCGTCCGGCAACTTGCCCAGGATGCCGTCCAGCCAGGCCGCCATCTGTGCCTCGGGATCGGTCAGCAGCGCCAGGCGGGCGGTCAGCGTGTCGATCAGTGGCTGCACCTCGCCCAGCGGGGCGAGCAACCGGCGCAGCTGCTCCACCGCCTGGGTCAGTGCGTCGGCCAGATCCTCGGTCGGCAGCGCTGCGTCGAGCTCGCCGAGCAGGCCGTCGATCTGCTGCGTCAGCGGCGCCAGCACGGCACCCGGGCGCAGTGCCTGCACCTGCGCCTGCAAGGCGCCGTGCGCCTCCCGCAACGGAGCCAGCACCGCCGCCGGGTCGATGGCGCCCGCCAGGCGTTCGCGCACGCCGGCCAGTGCGTCATCGGCCTGATCCAGCCAGGCGGTCGGCGAGAAATCGTCCAGTGCATCCACCAGCGCCGCGTACGGCGTGCCCAGCGGCTGTTCCAGCAGCGCACGCGGTGCGTAGGCCAGCAGGGCCGACTCGATCTGACCGGGCAGGTCACGCACCGCCTGCAGCACCTCGCGCGGCCCGGCATCCACCATGTCCTGCAGCGTCGAGCGCAGCGGTGTGATCAGCGGCGTCAGCGTCGGCGGCAGCACCGCCATGGCGGCGGCCAGCATGTCCGGCAGCGGCGCCACCAGGCTGGCTTCGTCGATGCTGCGAAGCGTGCTCTCCACATCGCCGATGGCCTCCACCACAGCGCCGGTCACCGGCTCGAAACGCAGCCCATCCAGGCGCTCCGCCACCGCGCGCAGCGCGTCCAGCTGACGGATCAGCGCCTGCACCGGTTCGCTGGCCAGCAGCGCCGCCAGCTGCTCCAGCGCCACCGTCAGAGGCGCCGCCAGCGCCTCGGGATCGAAGCCGCCGAGCACGCCCTGCGCCGTGTCGATGGCATCGGTCAGTGCTCCGGCCACCGGCGCCAGCGCCACATCCACTGCCGCCTGCGCCTGCGCGATGAGCTGCTCCAGGGCCTCTCGCGCCTGCGCCAGCAGGGCCTCGGGATCGATGGCAGCCAGGGCATCCTGTGCCTGGTCGAAGGCCGCCCGCACCTGGGCGGTCAGTTGGGCGATGCTGCCGTCAACCCGCACCAGCGTGTCCTGGGCCGCGGCGAGCGCCTCGGTGACCGGCCCCGACACGGCGTCGATATCGACGGCCGCGAGAATCCGCTCCAGAAACTGGCGCGTGGCAGTCAGTACATCCACCAGCGGCGCGAACGCTTCGTCATCCAGCGCATCCGGCAGCCGGACGCCGAACGCGTCTGCGAGCGTGTCGAACGAGGCCGAAGGCGTCAGCAGCACGCTGAGGCGATTGATACCGCCCTCCAGCACCGAGGGCACCGCCCGCAGGTCGGCACGCAAGGCCACCAGCGCGGCGCCGTGCCCCTCCAGCGCATCGGCGGCCGCGCTCAGTGCGGCCTGGGCGCCGCTCGCCGTGGCCAGCGCCGCGGCGATGTCCGGCTCGCCACCCGCAACGGCCGCCCCGGCCAGCGCCTCCACTGCCGCCGCCAGGTCGTGGGCGGCGGTCACGCCGGCTATCGGCAGCGGAGCCACCCGCCCGGGCGCCAGCGTGTGTTCCACAATCTGGCGGCCGTGAGCGTCCACCTGTTGCGCCAGACGCTGCAGCGTGTCGGCCAGTTCGTCGCGCAGTGCACTGCCGGGCGCCAGGTCCCAACGCACCAGCGTATCGAGCGGATCGCGCAGGTCGTCCACCAGCGGAATGGCACGCAGTGGAATATAGGACGGCCGAAAGGTACCGATGCGCGCATGCAGCCAGTGCGTCAGGGCCGACACGCTCATGTCGGCCGGCAGGGTGTCGACGAGCGCCTGGGCTGCCGCGACCTCGGCGGGGCCTACCAGCGGCGGTGCGGCGGCCGCTGTATCGCCGGCTGCCCCGCCAGCAGGCGCCGGCGGCGGTGCCGCACCCTCGCCCGTCGCCGGCGGCGTCAGGCCGGGCACCAGGCCGCAGCTCAGATCGGTGCCCAGCAGCACCCGCAGGGCGTCGATTACCCGCAGCACCGGCGCCAGCGCCACGCCGATGTCCGCGGTCAGCGTGGTGCCGAGATCACCGAGCAGGGCGGCGGGCTCCGCGGCGCCGTCCGCCAGCGCGCTGCCGAGCTGCGTGGCGATTCCGCCGAGATCGGCCTGCAGTCGAGCCGCCGGCTCGAACCGCGGCAACGGCAGCTCCTCGAGTTGGCCGAGCAAGCTCGCCAGCGCCGCCGGCGGTTCGTCGATCAGTCCCTGCAAGCCGCTGGCGATGCCACTGAACTGGCCCGCCTGCACGGCAATGTCCCCCTGCAGGCCGTCGCCTTCGGCCAGGGCTGCAAGCTGTTCGAGCAAGGTCGCCATCGGTTACCCGCCCAGCAGGTCGCCGAGTGCGCCACCGGCGGAGCCCAGCGCGCCGAGCGCGTCACCGGCATCCCCCAGCATGTCACTCAACCCGGCGGTGGGGTCGGACAGCTCCGGCAGACTGCCGAGCGCCGCCAGGCTGTCCAGCGCCCCGAGCGCCGAGTCGAGCATGCCGGCGGCGGCATCGAGCAGCCCAGCATCGATACCGCCGAGCAGGTCGGATGGCGGTGGCGGCGGCGGGCACTCCACCAGCCACAGCGTGTAGTCGACCTGGTCCGCCGCCGACGCGGCCGCCTGCACGTGCAGGCGCTCGATCATGACGTACTGCAATGCGGTGCCGGTGGCGATGTCCGACACGAAGGTCAGCGGTTCGCCGGCCAGGTAGCGCTCGCGCGCACTGCTCAGGAATGCGCTGCCCGGCTCGTCACCGAAAACGGAGCCTTCCACCACCAGGCGCGCCGGGCCGCGGCCGAGATCCTGAAACAGGTTGCCGGCGCGACCGGGAATGTCCAGTTCCACCAGCCGGCGCTGCTCGAGCGTCTCCAGCCGGGTCACCCGCGGCAGGGTGTAGTCGCCGAGCATGGGCGCCAGGTTCATGGCAGCTCCACTCCGCGAAGTTCGCCCTCGGTGCGCAGTGCCCGTGCCAACGCGTCGGCCAGGGGCTCCGATGCCGATGCCGTCCCGGACGCGGCCAGACGCTCCGGCGTCGGCGCCGTAGGCTGTGAGGCCGCGGTGCCCGGGGAGTGGCTGCCCCCCTGCCCCGCCGCCGGTGTGAGCCAGGCCATGGCGCGCGCAGCCGGCTGCCGCCGCTCGGCTGCCGCGGGCGCCGTGGTGGCATCGGCCGCGGTTCGCGTGTGCCCCGCGAACAGCCGCGCCGCCAGCCGGCCGATACCGTTCAGGGCGGGTACGTTCGCCGGCGACGGCCGCCCACCACCTGCGGCTCCTGGCTCGGGTAGCGTCACAGGTGCCTGAGCGGCGCCATGCGCGGACGGTGACTGTCCCCCCCCGGGAATCTCCCGGCGCGGCGCCGCCGGCGGGGCGAGCTGGGACACGCGGCGCGAAGGCGCCGTCGTCACTGCAGGAGGGGCGTCAACCCGTGCCAGATGGTCCAGCAGGTCGGTGATCTGGGCCAGAACCCGCGCCGGCGCCCTGCCGTCGGGTTCCACCGCAGGCGCCTTCGTGGAGCGGGCAGCGGCCGGCAGCGCGGACGCCGGCGCGGCTCCCGCACGCGCAGTTGCGCGCGCATGGGCAGCGGGTGCCGACGCGCCAGGCGTTTGCGGCGACAACGCGTTTGCAGCCGCCGCCAGACGGTCGGGCA
>NZ_JBFJTF010000107.1:0-8405 GCF_041625615.1 Immundisolibacter sp.
CCCCGACCCGACCACCAAGTCGGTGGCGGTGCCGATCTATCAGACCGTCTCCTACGCCTTCGACAGCGCCCAGCACGGCGCCGACCTGTTCGACCTCAAGGTCGCGGGCAACATCTATACCCGCATCATGAACCCGACCAATGACGTGCTCGAGCAGCGCGTGGCGGCCATGGAAGGCGGCATCGCGGCGCTGGCGCTGGCCTCCGGTTCGGCGGCCATCACCTACACCGTGATGAATCTGGCGCGGGTCGGCGACAACATCGTGTCGACCAAGAAGCTGTACGGCGGCACCTACAACCTGTTCGCCCACACGCTGCCGCAGTTCGGCATCGAGACGCGCTTCATCGACCACGACAACCTGGACGAACTGAAGGCCGCCATCGACTCCAGGACCAAGGCAGTGTTCTGCGAGACCATCGGCAACCCGGCCGGCCATGTGCCGGACCTGGCCGGCATCGCCGCCGTGGCGCACGCCGCCGGCGTGCCGCTGGTGGTGGACAGCACGGTCGCCACCCCGGCGCTGTGCCGGCCCATCGAACACGGCGCCGACATCGTCATCCACTCGCTCACCAAGTACATGGGCGGCCACGGCACCAGCCTTGGCGGCATCATCGTCGATTCCGGCAAGTTCCCGTGGGCCGAGCACGCCGACCGCTTCCCGCAGTTCAGCACGCCGGACCCGTCCTACCACGGCACGGTGATGACCGAGGCCTTCGGGCCGGCGGCGTTCATTGCCCGCACGCGGGTGGTGCCGCTGCGCAACATGGGCGCGCAGATGGCGCCGATGAACGCGTTCCTCATCATGCAGGGCATCGAGACGCTGTCGCTGCGCATGGACCGCCACTGCGACAACACGCAGAAGGTGGCCGAATACCTGAAGGCCCACCCCCAGGTCAGCTGGGTGTCCTACGCCGGCCTGCCGGACCACCCCGACCACGCCCAGGCCAACAAATACCTCGGCGGGCGCGCGTCCGGCATCCTGTCGTTCGGCGTCAAGGGCGGTTACGACGCCGGCGTCAGGTTCCTGGACGCGCTGCAGCTGGTCACGCGCCTGGTCAACATCGGCGACGCCAAGTCGCTGGCCACCCACCCGGCCTCGACCACGCACCGCCAGCTGAACCCCGACGAGCTGGTTGCCGCCGGCGTGACGCCGGACATGGTGCGCCTGTCCATCGGCATCGAGAACGCCGCCGACATCCTGGCCGACATCGAGCAGGCGCTCAAAGCCAGCGCCGCCTGAGAGCGTGTGAATTTTCAAGGTCCCGGTCCGGCCAGGACCGGCCGGACGCGAATCGGGCACGACCGGGCTTGATTCGCGCGGATAGGCCCGGGCGTGCACCGGACCTGTGACCTTAGAGAAACGCACGGGACGTGCATCTGTTATCAAACTGCCCCCGACTCCCGCCCGCAGCGACGCCCCGGCGGTCGCTGCGGGCGGATGGCGATGGCGCAGGCCGGCCAGCGGTGATCCGGCGGTGATACAGTGAATGCCATGTTCCGCCACCCCACATCCCGCGTCTGGCTGCCGCTGCTGGCCTGCGTCATGGCAGTGCTCGTGCAGGCGACCGGTGTTCATCTGCACCTGTGCCTGGACACCGGCGAGCAGCCGATGAGCGTGCACACCGCCGACACCGGTCATCACGCGGAACACCACGAGGAAGGCCAGCACCAGGACATCGACCTGGCCTGGGTGGCCGACAGTGCGCTCAAGCCACCGCAGGCAGCGTTGGCGCTGCCACCACTGCTGCTCGCTGTGGTCTGGGTATGCCTGCAGGCCGCCGCCCGCCGGATCGGTCCGCCGCCCGCGCGCGTGCCGCTGGTCCCGCCGTCCTTCCCGCTGCAACGCCCGCCCCTGCGCGGACCGCCTTCGTTCTCCCGCTGACGTCCTGACGTCCGGCCGTCTGCCCCCCGGCGTGACGGCACATCCGGTTCCGGCTCCATCCGGGCCGACGGGAGAACCCCATGAAAATGATTCGTCCAGGCGCCCACGGCGCGTGGCTGCTGCTGATGGCGGCAATGTTGACGTGCGCCCAGGCGGCGCCTGCCCCGCTCACCCTGCGCCAAGCCATTCAGGCGGCGCTGGCGGCCAACCCCGACCTCGCCGGGTTCGCTTACGAACTGCGCGCGCAGGATGCCCGCACCGACGCGGCCGATCTGCGCCCGGCGCCGACGTTGAGCGCCGATGTCGAAAACATTCTCGGCAGCGGTGACCACCGGCACCTGAACGACGCCGAGGCCACGTTCACCCTGTCGCAGGTGGTCGAACTCGGCGGCAAGCGCGCGGCGCGCGTCGGTGCCGCGCGGGCCGGACGCGCGCTGCTCACCGTCACCGAGCAGGCGGCGCAACTGGACGTGCTGGCCGACGTCACGCGCCGCTTCATCCACGTGGCGGGCGATCAGGAGCAGTTAGCGCTGACCCGCAAGGCCACCGCCCTGGCGCGCGAGACGGTGCAGATGGTGAACCTGCGGGTGCAGGCCGCCAAGGCACCGCAGGCCGAACTGCGGCGTGCGCGCATCACCCTGGCCCGCGCCGAGGTGGAGCAGGAACACGCCGAGCACGAACTGCGCACCTCACGGCGCCGGCTGGCCGCCCTGTGGGGCGACGGCGAGGCCCGCTTCGGCCGGGTGGCGGCCGACCTCTACCGCCTGCCGCGTCCGGCGCCGTTCGAGGACCTGCTGGCGCGACTGGACCGCAACCCGGACTTCGTACGCTTCGCCAGCGAGGCGCGGCTGCGCGACGCCGAGCTGCGTCTGGCCGAGGCCCGGCGGCGCGCCGACATCACCGTCTCCGGCGGCCTGCGGCATCTGGAAGCCACCGGCGATCAGGCGCTGGTCGTGGGCGTTTCCCTGCCGCTCGGCGCCGGCCGCCGGGCCGCCCCCGCCATCGCCGAGGCAAGCGCCCTGCACGCGCTCACCGATGCCCAGCGCCGGGCGGCCGAGGTGCGCACCAGGACGCAGCTGTACGCGCTGTACCAGGAGCTGGGGCACGCCATCACCGAGACCCGGCTGCTGCAGGACAGGGTGCTGCCGGAGATGACCGCCGCGCTGGACGAGACCCGCGACGCCTACCAGCGCGGCCGCTACAGCTACCTCGAATGGGCGGAGGCGCAGCGCGAGTTCATCGCCATCCGCCGCAGCCTCATCGAGGCGGCCCAGAACGCGCAGGTGTTCCAGGCCGAGATCGAGCGCCTGACCGGCGAGCCGGTCGCCGCCCAACCCTGAAGGGGAACGCGCATGAAACACAGATTCTTCAATGCCGTGGTCGTGGTCGTGCTGGCGGTGTGGCTGGCCGGCATCGGCCGGACCGCCGACGGCGCCGGCGACGATGGACACGCCGGCGAGAACACCGCCCGGGGGCCGCACGGCGGGCGCCTGCTCACCGACGGCGATCTCGCCGTGGAGCTGGCAATCTTCGAAGCCGGCGTACCGCCGGAATACCGCGCCTGGGTCACACGCGACGGCCAGCCGGTGTCGCCCGGCGACGTAACCCTCACCGTCACGCTGGAGCGCCTGGACGGCGAGCGCAATGTCTTTCGCTTCCAGCCGCAGGGCGATTTCCTGCGCGGCGACGGCACGGTGATGGAACCGCACTCCTTCGACGTGACGGTGGAGGCGGTGCACGCCGGCACTGCCCACCGCTGGGAATACGAAAGCCACGAGGGCCGCGTACAGATCGCCGCCGACAGCGCGGCCGAGGCCGGCATTGAGGTACAGGCTGCCGGCCCGGCCACCATCCACGACGTGCTTGCGCTGTACGGCCGCGTGGTGGTGGCGCCGGAAGCCGTGCGCACGGTGAGCGCGCGCTTTCCGGGCGTGATCCGCGAGCTGCGCAAGACCGTGGGCGAGCCGGTGCGCGCCGGCGAGGTGCTGGCGCGCGTGGAATCGAACGACTCACTGCGTGTGTACGACGTGACGGCGCCCATCGACGGCGTCATCAGCGCGCGCCGGGCCAATCCCGGCGAACAGACCGGTGACGCACCGCTGCTGACGGTGAGCGATACCCGCCAGCTGTGGGCCGAGCTGGCCGTGTTCCCACGCGACCTGGCGCGCGTGCGGATCGGTCAGCAGGTGCGCCTGACCGGCGCCGCCGGCGATCCCCGGGGCAGCGCGCGCATCACGCGCATCGCGCCGCTCGGCGGCGAGAGTCAGTCGCTGACCGTGTGGGCCGCCATCGACGACCCGGGCACCGCCTGGACACCGGGGCTCTACGTCACCGCCGAGGTGCTGACCGGCGGCGGCGAGGTGCCGCTGGCGGTGCGCGCCTCGGCCCTGCAGCGCTTTCGCGACTTCACCGTGGTGTTCGCCCGCGTCGGCGACACCTACGAGGTGCGCATGCTCGAACTCGGCCGCAGCGACGGCGCGTACGTGGAAGTGCTCGGCGGCCTCAAGCCCGGCACCGAGTACGTGACCGCGCAGAGCTACCTGATCAAGGCCGACATCGAAAAGTCCGGCGCCAGCCACGACCACTGAGGGGGCGCCGTCATGCTCGAACCCTTGCTGCGCTTCGCCATCCGCCGCCGCGGCCTGATGCTGACCGTAGTGCTGGCGCTGGCCGGCCTCGGCGTGTGGAGCTTTACCCGGCTGCCGATCGACGCCGTGCCGGACATCACCAACGTGCAGGTGCAGATCAACACCGAGGCGCCCGGCTACACGCCGCTCGAAGCCGAGCAGCGCGTCACCTTCGCGGTGGAAACCGCCATGGCCGGCCTGCCACGGCTCGACTACACCCGCTCGCTGTCGCGCTACGGCCTGTCGCAGGTGACGGTGGTGTTCCAGGAGGGCACCGACATCTACTTCGCCCGCCAGTTGATCGCCGAGCGCCTGCAGGGCCTGCGCAGCCAGCTGCCGGCCGGGCTCGAACCCCAGCTGGGGCCGATCGCCACCGGCCTTGGCGAGATCTTCATGTACACGGTGGACGCGCTGCCGGGAGCCACCAACCCCGACGGCACGCCCATCACGCCCATGGACCTGCGCCAGGCGCAGGACTGGATCCTGCGCCCGCAGCTGCTGCGCACGCCCGGCGTGGTGGAGGTCAACACCATCGGCGGGTACGACCGGCAGTTCCACGTGCTTGCAGACCCGGCGCGCCTGCTGGCCCACGGCGTCGGCTTCGAGGATGTGGCACGCGCCGTGGGCGCCAACAACGCCAACCGGAGTGCAGGCTACATCGAGCACAACGGCCAGCAGCAACTACTGCGCCTGCCCGGCCAGGTGGGCGGCCTCGACGCGCTTGGCGACATCGTGGTGGCGCGGCGTGCCGGCGCACCGGTGCGGGTGAGCGACGTGGCCCAACTGGCCATCGGCTCCGAACTGCGCACCGGCGCCGCCACGCAGGACGGGCGGGAGGTGGTGCTCGGCACCGTGTTCATGCTGACCGGCGAGAACAGCCGCACCGTGGCGAAGGCAGTGGCCGCCAGGCTCGATGAGGCCGCCCGTGCGTTGCCTGCCGGCATGACCGCCAATGTCGTCTACGACCGCACCACGCTGGTGGACAAGACGCTGGCCACGGTCCGAACGAACCTGGTCGAAGGCGCGCTGCTGGTCATCGTGGTCCTGTTCGCGCTGCTCGGCAATGTGCGCGCGGCGCTGCTGACCGCGGCGGTGATCCCGCTCGCCATGCTGATGACCTTCACCGGCATGGTGCAGTCGCGCACCTCGGCCAACCTGATGAGTCTGGGCGCGCTCGACTTCGGCCTGATCGTGGACGGCGCGGTGATCATCGTCGAGAACTGCCTGCGCCGGTTGGGGCTGGCCACTGCCGGCGGGCGCAGGTTGTCGCACGCCGAGCGTCTGGACGTGGTGTTCGAGGCCACCAACGAGGTGATCCGGCCCTCGCTGTTCGGCGTCGGCATCATCACCGCCGTCTATCTGCCGGTGTTCGCGCTCACCGGCGTGGAAGGCAAGATGTTCCACCCCATGGCCATCACCGTGGTGCTGGCGCTGACCGCCGCCATGGCCCTGTCGCTGACCTTCGTGCCGGCGGCCGTCGCGCTGCTGCTGCGCGGGCCGGTGGCGGCCCACGATAACCGGGCCATGCGGCTGGCGCGGCGGGCCTATGCGCCGCTGCTGCGCGCAGCGCTGCGGGCGCGGTTCGCCGTGCTGGCCGCGGCGCTGGTGCTGGTGGTGGGCTGCGTGTGGCTGGCCGGCCGGCTCGGCACCGAATTCGTCCCCAGCCTCGACGAGGGCGACATCGCGCTGCACGCGCTGCGCATTCCGGGCACCAGCCTGACCCAGGCGGTGCACATGCAAAGCCAGCTGGAGGCCGCGCTGAAACAGGCACCGCAGGTCGAGCGCGTGTTCACCAAGATCGGCACCGCGGAGGTCGCCACCGACCCCATGCCGCCGAACGTGGCCGACACCTTCGTGATGCTGAAGCCGCGTTCGCAATGGCCCGACCCCGGCACGCCCAAGGCCGCGGTGGTGCAGGACCTGGCGCAGATCGCCGCGGACGTGCCCGGCAACAACTACGAGTTCACGCAGCCGATCCAGATGCGCTTCAACGAGCTGATCTCCGGGGTGCGCGCGGACGTGGCGGTCAAGGTCTACGGCGACGACCTCGACCTGCTGGACACGGTGGCAGCCCGGATCGAACAGGTCATGGGCACCGTCACCGGCGGCGCCGACGTGAAAACCGAGCAGACCACCGGCCTGCCCATCCTCACCGTCACGCCCCGGCGCGAAGCGCTTGCCCGCTACGGTCTGAACGTGGCCGACCTGCAGGACCTGGTGGCGGCGGCCTACGGCGGCATGACCGCCGGCGTGATCTACGAAGGCGACCGGCGCAGCGACATCGTGCTGCGCCTGCCCGAACCCCTGCGCAACGACGCCAGAGCCATGGCGCGCCTGCCGGTGCCGCTGCCGGCCGGCCACTCTGAGCGGGGCGGCTACGTGCCGCTCGGCGAGGTGGCAACGGTGGCGCTGGAACTTGGCCCGAACGCCGTCAACCGCGAGCAGGGCAAGCGACGCGTGGTGGTCACCGCCAACGTGCGCGGGCGCGACCTGGGCTCGTTCATCACCGAACTGCAGCGGCGCGTGCAGGCCGAGGTGGACCTGCCGGCCGGCTACTGGCTCGACTACGGCGGCACCTTCGAGCAGCTCGAATCCGCCACCCGGCGCCTGGCCATCGTGGTGCCGGCAACGCTGGCGCTGATCGGCGCATTGCTGTGGCTGGCGTTCGGGTCGGTGCGCGACGCGCTGGTGATCTTCAGCGGCGTGCCGCTGGCACTCACCGGTGGCGTGCTGGCGCTGTGGGCGCGCGGCATTCCGCTGTCGATCTCGGCCGCGGTGGGCTTCATCGCCCTGTCCGGCGTGGCGGTGCTGAACGGGCTGGTGATGGTCAGTTTCATTCGCGCGCTGCGTCACCAGGGCCTGGACCTCGACGCGGCCATCACCCAGGGTGCACTGACCCGCCTGCGCCCGGTGCTGACGACGGCGCTGGTGGCGAGTCTGGGCTTCGTCCCGATGGCGCTGAACACCGGCATCGGTTCCGAGGTGCAGCGGCCGCTGGCGACGGTGGTGATCGGCGGCATCGTCTCGTCGACGCTGTTGACGCTGCTGGTCTTGCCGGGCCTGTACCGGATGGTGTGGCGGGCGGCCGGCCGGGATTGAGCCGCCGCGCAGGCACACGCTTGCCGTCAGTGCTGCCTGTTGCCGGCGCCGCTGGTGCCGCCCATGACCCGGTCGGTCCAGGCAATGTCGAGCGCCGACAGGATGAACGCACCGTGAATGATGGTCTGCCACATGACGCTGGCCTCGGTCAGCGTCGTGCACTTGGTACCAGGAGCCACATCCGCGCACAGCGGCAACGCCCCGAGCGTGCCGGCCTCAATGAAGGTCTTCAGCAGGTGGATCGACGAGATGCCGACGATCGCCAGTGCCAGCTTCACCTTCAGCACCGTCGCGTTGACGTGCGAGAGCCACTCCGGCTGATCCTTGTGTCCCTCGATGCCGAGGCGGGACACGAAAGTCTCGTAACCGCCGACGATAACCATCACCAGCAGGTTCGAGATCATCACAACGTCGATCAGCCCGAGCACGATCAACATCACCTGTTGCTCGTTCAGATCGAACGCGCCGTGCACCAGGTGCCACAGCTCCTTGACGAACAGCACCACGTAAACGCCCTGGGCGATGATCAGTCCGAGGTACAACGGCAGTTGCAGCCAGCGGGACGAGAAGATCAGTGCCGGCAGCGGCTTGATGTGCGGAGGGGACGATGAGGTCATGGTCAAGCGATCGGGTGGCGGGGGAGCGGCGGGCGCGCATGGTAGCCGCGGCGAAGCGCGCGCACCATACACCGGCCTGACGAATCCGCGGATCGGGAGGGCCTACCCCTGCCGGCCCGTGAACGGAGAGGCCGGCAACCGGCGCAGGCCCCCGCCGGAGCCAGTCGTGGCGGCCCCGGG
>NZ_JBFJTF010000108.1:0-8284 GCF_041625615.1 Immundisolibacter sp.
GTCGCCGGGTCGCCATGCTCCACCAGCACGTCCGGCACCGCCAGCAGGCGTGTGGGCACGTGGATTCCCTGCCCTGCCAGCGCCTCCAGCACGGCGCTGCCGAAGCCACCGGCCAGGGCGTGCTCTTCCACCGTCACCAGCGCGCCGCAGCGGCGCGCCAGCGCCGCGATGGCCGGCAAATCCAGCGGCTTGACGAAACGGGCGTTGAACACGGCCGCCTGTACGCCCTGCGCCGCCAGGCGCTCGGCCGCCTCCAGCGCCGGCGCCACGCGGCTGCCGAGCGCCACGATGGCCAGATCGTTCCCTTCGCGCAGCTGCTCGCCGCGGCCGATCTCCAGCGGGCGGATCTGCGGCTCCAGCGGCACGCCCAGACCGTTGCCGCGCGGGTAGCGCACGGCCGCCGGGCCGGGGTACTCGATGCCCGTGCGCAGCATCCGCCGCAGCTCGTTCTCGTCCTTGGGGGCCATCAGCACCAGGTTGGGCAGGCACCGCAGGTAGGCGATGTCGTACAAGCCCTGGTGGGTGGCGCCGTCGGCGCCCACCAGCCCCGCCCGGTCCAGCGCCAGCGTGACATCGAGGTTCTGCAGGCTCACGTCGTGCACCACCTGGTCGAAGCCGCGCTGCAGGAATGTCGAATAGATGGCCGCCACCGGTTTCATGCCGGTGGTCGCCAGCCCGGCCGCGAAGGTGACGGCGTGCTGCTCGGCGATGCCGACGTCGAAGAACCGCTCCGGCAGCGCCTGCGCGAAGCGGCTGAGCCCGGTCCCGCCGGCCATGGCGGCGGTGATGGCGACGATGCGCGGATCGGCCTTGGCCAGCTGGATCGCCGCGTCGGCGAACACCGCGGTGTACGACGGTGCCGGCGCGGCCGGCTTGGGCATGTCGCCGGTGGCGGTGTCGAACGGCGTCACACCGTGGTATTTGAGCGGGTCCTGCTCGGCCGGCGCGTACCCCGCCCCCTTGCGCGTGATGGCATGCACCAGCACCGGTCCCTCGCCGGTCCTGAGCATGCCGCGCGCATTGCCCAGGGTCTCCAGCAGCGCCGGCAGGTCGTGGCCGGACACCGGCCCGACGTAGCGGAAGCCGAACGCCTCGAACAGCGCCGCCGGTGTCAGCAGCGCCTTGGCGGACCGCTCGGCGCGGCGGGCCAGCTGCTGCAGTGGCTGCGGCAACGGCGCCAGCACATCCTTGGCCAGACGGCGCAGGCGCCGCGCCGGCGGCGCCGACAGCGTGCGCGACAGGAAGGCACCGATCGCGCCGACGTTCGGCTCGATGGACATTTCGTTGTCGTTCAGCACCACCAGCAGGTTGGACTGCCTGATGTGGCCGGCATGGTTCAGCGCCTCCATCGCCATGCCGGCGGTCAGCGCCCCGTCGCCGATCAGCGCCACCGCGCAGGCGTCCTCGCCGGCCGCCTGCAGGCCGCGGGCCATGCCCAGCGCCGCCGAGATGGAGGTGCCGGCGTGACCGGCGCCGAAATCGTCGAACGCCGACTCACTGCGGCGCAGGAACTTCGCCGGCCCGCCCTCCTTGCCGATGCGGGCAAAGCCCTCACGCCGACCGGTCAGCAACTTGTGCGCGTATCCCTGGTGGCCGACGTCCAGCACCAGCCGGTCGCGCGGGGTGTCGAACACGTGGTGCAGCGCCACCAGCAGTTCCACGGCGCCGAGACTGGAAGCCAGATGGCCACCGCTGCGCGCCACCTGGGTGACGATCTCCTCACGCAGCGCGGCCGCCACCTCGGTCAGCGCGGACGCCGGCAGCGCGCGCAGGTCGGCCGGTGTGTGGATGCTATCGAGCAGGTTCGCGTTCATCGGAAGACTCCTGCGACTGACATGAGGGGGTGTGCCCGGATGGCCGCCCGGTGGCAGCCTCCTGGCGCAAGTCGTAGCGGCGCTCGCAGTAGGCGGCGTCCTCCACCCATAAACGCCGGGCGGCGAAACGCATGTACGGCGCGATCAGGGCGCCCAGCCGGCGCGCCACGGCGAAACCCGGCCGCGACGAGGTGGCGAACACCGCCTCGGTGATCTGACAACGATCCGTCCCCAGTGCCGTGCCGTGCGTCTCCACCACCGAGCCCGCGCCCTCGCCGTCGACGATGGTCATGGCAATGCAGCGCGCCTGCGGGCAGTGAAAGCGCGCGTCCACCTCGATTGCCAGCGGACCGGCCACACGAAACGCCACCCGCACGGTGATGCTGTCATCGGCACGCTCGAGCACCGCCAGACGGGCGAAGGAATGGCGGTGAAAGTGCGCGCCGTGCCAGGGGTCGAGGCGGTTCTCCAGCACCTCGCGCGGGCTGCAGCGCGCCGGCAGCGTCATCACCGACACCAGCGCCGACGCCGGGCGCAGCGGCAACACCGGCGCCGGCAGCGGCGCCTCGCCGGGCAGCTGCACCCACACCAGCGTGCCGTCGTCGTGGGTCGGCAGCAGCGGACTGCACGGCGCCGCCACATCGAACGCCAGCCCGTGCCAGGGACAGACCAGGTGCCCGTCCGCCAGGTGCCCGTCCGACCAGCGCGCGCCCAGGTGCGGGCACCGATCGTCCGTCGCGTGCACACCCTGCGCTCCGCGCCAGAGCACCAGCGGGCGTCCGAGCACCCGTACCGCCAGGGGCTTCCTGCGCAGCGCCGCGGACGCCGCCACCACGTGCCAGCCGCCCGCCGGACGCGTCAGCGCCCGGTCCAGCGCACCGGCGATCCAGCGCGGCTCGGCCGCCTGCCAGTCCGGCTGGCCGGCCGCCGGCAGCGCGCCCAGGTCCTGCCCGAACAGCCACAGGCGACGGCCGTGCCGATCCTCGGTGCGGCGCATCAGGCGGCCCTCAGCGGCGGCGCCAGCAGGCCGCGCTGCGGCCCGACCCACAGCGGAGCCGGGTCCACCTGGCGGTCGGCCAGAAGCGCGTTGGCCGCCAGCATGCCGGACGCCACCGCCCGCTCCATCAGCGCGCAGGCAAACGGCAGGCGCACGTGATCACCCGCCACCTGCAGCGTGGGATCGGCCGTGCTCACGCCGGGCCGTCCGGCCGCGCTGCCGGGCGGGAACGCCGGGCAGTCGGCGCGCAACAGAAACTGCTCACCGAGCACCTGCGCCGGCGCGGTTTCGGGATACACGGCGTGCAGCGCGGCCAGCAGACGCCGGCGCACCTCGGCCTCGTCATCACACGCCAGGCCGTAGCCGTGCAGCTCCAGCACCGCGCCACCGTGGCGGGCGGCCCAGTCCCGGCTCGGCGCGTGAAAGGCGCTGTATACGGACACGTTGTCGAGAATGTCATAGCCGGCCGTGCCGGCAAACGCGGCGCGGCCGTCCGCCACCGGCCGGTCCAGCCACAACCGCCACACCGCGAACGGCCGCGTGGCCCGCTGCGCACCCAGCGGGCCCGAAACCGCGTCGCCCAGCGCGGGACTGGCCTCCAGCACCTCCCGCAGACCCGGCACGTCGAGCGCCAGCACCACGGCATCGGCCGTCAGCGTGTCGTCGCCCGTGCGCACCTGCCAGCCGGCGTCGTGACGGCCGAGCGCCTGCACCGCACAGCCCAGGCGCAGCTGCACGCCAAGCGCTTGCAGATGGTGCTCGAACGGCTGCCACAGCCATTGCCCGAACGGCCGGCGCGCAACGTCGAACACCAGCCCCTCGCGGTTACCGAAGAAGTAGTAGTGGAACAGCATCAACAGGTCGGCGGCCGAGAACTCGCCGGTGGGGTTGAAGAAGCTGTGCGCGAACACGTCCAGCAGGCGCAGGCGCGCAGCCGGTGGGAAATTCAGACCCTGCAGCCACTGTTCGGCGCTGACGCCGTCCCAGCGTGCCGGCGTGCGCTGCGGATGCCAGCCGAGCATGGCCAGCGCATGCCCCACCCGCACCCGGCGCAGATCCCGGACGCCCAGCCCCACCTGGCGCATCAGCGGCAACAGCGTCAGCAGCGCGTTGCGCGGCAGGTCGGCGAAGCTCAGCGGTCCGGCCGGCGTCAGGATCGGGTAGTCGGTCAGCGGCAGCAGACCGTCGAGCGCCGGGTCCACCCGCCGCAACAGCGCGCGCAGGTTGTAGTAGTGCCGAAAGAAGGCGTGAAAGCCCCGGTCCATCTCGAACGTCTCGCCGGCGACCTGCACCGGCCAGGCCGCCAGCCGGCCGCCGAGACCGGGCTGGCGCTCGACCAGCGTCACCTGCGCGCCGCGCTCGGCCAGGACACAGGCCGCCGCCACCCCGGCCAGCCCACCGCCGAGCACCGCCACGCGCAGCGGCGCGTCGAGCCGGGCGCGGCCGAAACGTGGCTGATCGAAGGCCCTCACGCCGGCCGCCGGGCAACGAAGGTGTGCACGATCTGCCGCTGCCACAGGCGCCCGGGAATGACGCGCAGCAGCTCGAAACCGGCGCCGCGCAGGCGCGCCGCCAGCGCGTCGCGGCGGTCGAACTCCAGCACGCTGCGTTCGAGGTACTCGAACAGCTGCGGCGCGCCCGACACGGCGGCGCAAAACGGCCGTACCACGGCCCGGCACATGACCGTCCACAGCCGCTCGGCGCCGGGACCGGCCAGGCTGTAATCGTGCACCGCCAGCAGGCCGCCGGGGGCCAACAGGCCCTGCAGCTGCGCCAGCGACGCGTCCGGATCGGCCACGTTGCGCAGGCCGTAGCTCATCAGGATGCCGCCGAACGGGCCGTCCAGGCTGTCCTGCGGCGCCTGCGCGTCGCCCTGGACGAACTGGACCGGCGCCAGCGGCTTGCGCCGCGCCTGTTCGAGCATGCCCGGCGAGCCGTCAAGGGCGACGATGGGCACGCCCGGATGCGCCCGCCGCAGCGCCTGGGTCGAAAGACCACTGCCACAGCACAGGTCCAGCAGCCGTGGCAGCGGCAGCGGGTCCAGCGCCCGCGCCGCATCGCCAAGCATGCCGACATAGCCCGGATTGAGCCGGCACATCAGGTCGTAGCGTGGCGCCACGGCGTCGAAGGCGTTCGGTACGGCGGGTTTTTCCATGATCAGAAGTACTTCATGTCGATGATGATGGGCTGCCCCGGCTGCGGCACCAGGCGCGCATCCTCGAAACGCGGCGGCCCGAACAGGATGCGCGGGTTGTTGGAGACGCCAAACCCTTCCCGGGGCATGCCGAACAGGCCGGTGGCCATGCGCTTGTCGCCGTCCTCGTCGTGCAGCACCGCCACCGCCAGCGCCTGACCGTCCGGCACGTCGCTGAAGCGGGCCTGCACCTGGTCGCCGTCGATGGGCACTTCCACGTGCATGGCGGCCAGCTCGCCCTGGTCCGGGAAGCCGCGCGGCTCGACGAACAGTGCGAACAGCACGCTGCCCTCCTGGTTGCGCAGACCGCGCGCGATGACGTCCACATCCATGGCCTTGCCCTGCCCTGCCAGACCCAGCCCCACCACCAGCCCGATGCTTCGTGCTACAGACACAGCTCGGGCCCGAACTCGACCTGCCGCGTCGGCACGCGGGTGGTGCCGTGCGCCCGCGCCGCCACACCGCACTGGCCCGCCAGCGCCACCAGTAACTGTCCCGCCTTGCGCCAGCCGGGCAGGTAGGCACGCCCGGCCAGCGGCTGGTGGTCCTGGCGGGCCAGCGCCGCACCGATGCCACGGTAGATGCGGGCCGCCGCCCGCACGGCCAGGCCGCAGCGCCAGTCGAGCGCGCCGATGCCGTCCGTGCCGCAGCGGTAGTAGGCATCCGCCCGTGCCAGTGTGTCGCGCACCTGCGCCGGCAGGCGGGCGGCAAGTCCGGCGTCGATCGGCCCCGTCAGCGCCGCCCGCACGGCGGCCTCGTCGGCGAACCCCAGCGCGCGGTACGGCAGGTACAGGCGCCCGCGCTGCCAGTCCTCGGCCACGTCGCGGCAGATGTTGGTCAGCTGCATGGCCATGCCCAGCTGCGCCGCCCGGGGCAGCGCGGTGTCGTCGGCCACGCGCATCACATGACACATCATCAGCCCCACCACCCCGGCCACCCGATAGCAGTACAGGGCAAGTGCCGTGTGATCGGCGTACAGCGCCGGTGCCAGGTCCATGGCCATGCCGGCCAGCAGTTCCTGCGGGTAGTGGCGTGGCAACGCGCAGCGCCGCACCAGCTGCGCGAATGCCGCCAGCAAGGGGTCGGCCGACGGAGGACCGCCATAGACGGCGTCGAGCTCGGCCTCCAGACGCGCCAGCCCGGCCGCCGGGTCGGCCGCCAGGTCCACCGTGTCGTCGGCCCGCCGACACCAGGCGTACAGCACCAGCACGTCGGCCCGCACCGCCGGCGGCAACAGCCGCGAGGCCAGCGCAAAGCTCTTGGAGTGGTGCTGGATGACGGCGGCCAGGGGCGCGTTCATCGCGGGAAATCCTCGTCCACCAGCGTCATGGCGGCCTTGGCCGAGTTGATCACGCCCGGCAGGCCGGCCCCCGGGTGGCTGCCGGCGCCGACCAGGTACAGGCCGGGAATGTGCCGGTCGCGGTTGTGCGGGCGCAGGTAGGCGCTTTGCCACAGCACCGGCGCCAGCGAGAACCCGTTGCCGTGATAGGCGCCCAGCTCGCGCTCGAAGTCGCGTGGCGTCATCCAGCGCTTGACCGTGACGCGGTCTCGCAGACCCGGCAGGGCGTGCGCCTCCAGGTAGGCCAGGATGCGCTCGGCGTACTCGGCGCCGACGCGGTCCCAGTCGATGTCGGCATTGCCCAGGTGCGGCACCGGCGACAGGGCGTAGAAGGTGTCGCCGCCCGGCGGCGCCAGCTGCGGATCGGTCACCGTGGGCGCGTGCAGATACAGGCTGAAGTCGTCCGGCAGGTGGTGCCCGTAGAAGATGTCGCGCACCAGCTCGCGGTAGCGCGGGCCGAACAGGATGGTGTGGTGGCGCACCGCGTCGCGGTACAGGCGGTCGGTGCCGAAATAGACCACGAACAGGCCCATCGACCAGCGCGAGCGGGCCAGGCGCCTGGCCATGCGCCGACCGCGCGGCAGCGCGCCGTAGAGCCGGTCGTAGGTGTGCATCACATCGGCATTCGAGACCACCAGGTCGAAGCGCTGCTCGCCGCCGGCATGCGTCAGGCAGTGGCGGCGCCCGTCCAGGCGCGCGCCGTGCACCGGGCAGGACAGGCGCAGTTCGCCGCCTAGTTCCTCGAACAGCGCCACCATGGCCCGCACCAGGGCGTGCGTGCCGCCACGCACGAACCACACGCCGTGCGTGCGTTCGAGATGATTGATCAGCGCGTAGATGGCGGAGGTGGCGAACGGATCGCCGCCGACGAACAGCGGGTGGAACGACAGCGCCTGGCGCAGCTTGTCCGAGCGCACGTGCCGGCGCGCGGCGCCGTACACGGAACGCTCGGCGCGCAGGCCGACCAGCTTGGGCAGCGCCCGCAGCATGCTGGCCGGCGTGACGAACGGCGCCCCGGCCAGGTTCTCGTACCCCTCGCGGTACACCGCCTCGCTGTAACGGGCAAAGCGCGCGTAGCCGGGCCCGTCGCCGGGCGCGATGCGCTCGATCTGCTCCGCCAGCCGGTCGGCATCGCCGAATGCCTCGAAATGCGTGCCGTCTTCCCACTGCAGGCGGTAGAACGGATCGAGCGGCAGCAGCTCGACGCGGTCGTGCACACGCGCGCCGGCCGCGGCGAACAACTCCTCCAGACACTGCGGCGCGGTGACCAGGGTCGGCCCCATGTCGAACACGTGCCCACCCTCGCTGAAGGCATAGGCCCGCCCCCCGGGCAGATCCCGGGCCTCGAACACGGTGGTGCGGATGCCGCGCGCCTGCAGGCGTATGGCCGCCGCCAGCCCGCCGAAGCCACTGCCTATCACGGCCGCGCGTCGCTCAGTCATAGGCCCGCTCCAGCCACGCCAGGTCATGCAGCAGGTCGGCCAGCCCCGGGCCGGCCGGGAACTGCCCGCGCACCTGCTCGGCCGCCGCCGCCAGCGCCTGGTGCGCGGGCCGGCAACCGGGCTGTTCGATCACGCCACGCAACACCCGCGCCGCTGCCTGCCACTGCCCCCGGCGCACCGCCACGCGGGCGTAACGCGCCAGGGCCCGGTAGCGCTCGGCTGCGCAACCCTGCGCCGCCAGCGCCCAGGCCCAGGTCGGACGGCCGCTGAGCAGGTCTTCGCCGGCCTTGTTCTGACGCGCCGGCACCAGCAGCGCCGTCAGGTCGTCCAGCATCTGCAGGGCGATGCCCACCTGCTCACCGAAGGCCAGCATGGCGTCCACCTGCGCCGGCCGGGCACCGGCCGCCACGGCGCCAAGCCCGGTGCACAGGGCCGTCAGGCGACCGGTCTTGAGGCGACTTTGCTCGTACACCAGCTCCGGCACCTGCTCCGGCGGCA
>NZ_JBFJTF010000109.1:0-8005 GCF_041625615.1 Immundisolibacter sp.
CGTCGGCGAAACCGCGCAGTCCTTCCGGTTCCAGCGGCCAGATCAGTGCCGGCTTGTACAGGGTGATGCCCAGCTGGGCGGCCTGGCCTTCGTCCAGGCCCAGGTCCAGCATCGCCTGGCGCAGGTCCTCGTAGGCCTTGCCGAAGGCGACGATGCCAAGGCGCGGCTGCGGGCTGGCCAGCGTCACCCGGTCCAGGCCGCTGGCACGCACCGCGGCCAGCAGTGCCGGCAGGCGGTAGCGCATCAGCCGTTCTTCCTGGAAGGTCGGCCAGTCCGGCACGCGCAGGTGCACGCCGTCCGGCGGCATGACGAAATCGCCCGGCACCACGATGCGGCTGCCGGGGGAGTCGAGATCGATCACGGCCGTCGACTCGGCAATGTCGGTGACCAGCTTCAGTGCCACCCACACCCCGGCGAAGCGCGACAGCGCGATGCCGGCGAGACCGTAGTCGTACACCTCCTGCACCGTGCCGGCGGCCAGCACTGGAATGCCGGCGGCCATCAGGGCGAACTCGCTTTGCTGCGGCACGGTGGAGGAGTGGCATACGGGGTCGTCGCCGACCGCCATCAGCACGCCACCATGCGGCGAGGTGCCGGCCAGGTTGGCGTGGTGCAGGGCATCGCCGCTGCGTTCCACGCCAGGGCCCTTGCCGTACCACATGGCGTAGACGCCATCGTAGCGGGCGCCCTCGAACACCGTGAGCTGCTGCGTGCCCCAGATGGCGGTGGCGGCGAGGTCCTCGTTGACCCCGGGCCGGAACAGCACGTGGTGGGCCTTCAGGTGGTCGCCGGCGCTCCACAGGGCCTTGTCCAGCGTACCCAGGGGCGAGCCGCGGTAACCGGACACGTAGCCGGCGGTGTTGAGGCCGGCTGCCTGGTCACGCACACGCTGTTCCATCAGCAGCCGGGTCAGGGCCTGTGTGGCCGACGCCAGCACCCGACCGTGGGCTTGCGTGTACTTGTCCTCGAGAGTGACCGGCTGCAGGCTCATCCAGCGCTCCAGTATAGAAACAGTGTGGGGGCGAACTCGAACTGTGTAAGCCTAGCGTTGGTGGCCGTGGGCAGCAATGCGCGATCCAGCCGTTAGACTGGCCGCCGCCAGCCAACACCGGGGAGAAGTCACCATGAACGCATTGCTGGACGGACGCGTCATTATCGTTACCGGAGCCGCCCGCGGCATCGGCCAGGCCTACGCCAGGGGATTGGCGGCGGCCGGCGCCACCGTGGTGGCGGCCGATATCCTCGACTGCAGCGACACGGTCGGCCTGCTCGACGGGCGCGGCATGGGCGTGCCGGTGGACATCACCGACATGGCCAGTTGCGCCGCCATGGCCGAGGCCACGCTGAAGGCCCACGGCCGCATCGACGGCATCATCAACAACGCCGCCATGTTCGGCCCGAGCGACGTCACCGAAGGCGCGCGGATGCTGCCGTTCGACGAGATCACCGAAGACGCCTGGCAGCGCATGCTGAACATCAACGTCACCGGCACCTGGCACGCCTGCAAGGCGGTGGTGCCGGCCATGCGTCGCCAGGGCTACGGCAAGGTGGTGAACATCTCGTCGAACACCATCCAGCTGGGCAACCCCAACCTGTTGCACTACGTGGTCAGCAAGGGCGCGGTGGCCACCATGACGCGCTGTCTGGCGCGCGAGCTGGGGCCGGCCGGCATCCGCGTCAACACCCTCGTACCGGGCTTCATCCAGAGTCAGGCCAGCAAGGACATCATGCGCGAGAACCAGGCCGAGGGCATCACCGCCGCCATGAAGGCCATCTGCTCGCTCGGCCGCGAGCAGTACGCCGACGACCTGGTCGGCACCGCCGTGTACCTGTGCTCGGAACTGTCGGATTTCGTGTCGGGGCAGATGATCTCGGTCGACGGCGGCGCCTGCTTCACCGGCATGTGAGCCTGTTTCCACCCGTCATCGGACCCGCCATGCGTACCCTGTTCGTTCTCGTTCTGACCCTGTTCCTGGCGCTGCCGGCGGCCGCCGGCCCGCGCCTGGGCGCGATTGCCAGCGCCCACCCGCTGGCCACCGAGGCCGGCTTCGAGGTGCTGGCCGCCGGCGGCAACGCCTGTGACGCGGCGGTGGCGGTGAGCGCGGCGCTGGCGGTGGTGGAGCCGGCCAGTTCCGGCATCGGCGGCGGCGGGTTCTACCTGATCCAGCGCCGCAGCGGGCAGGCGCTGTTCGTCGACGCGCGCGAGACGGCGCCGGCCAGTGCCAGCCGCGACATGTACCTGGGCGCCGACGGCGAGCCGGTGGTGCAAGCGTCCCTGGACGGCCCGCTGGCGGCGGGCATTCCCGGCGAGCCGGCAGCGCTGGTGCACCTGACCCGCCGCTGCGGACGGCTGGACCTGGCGCGCAACCTGGCGCCGGCCATCCGTCTGGCGGCCGATGGCTTCGTCCCGGACGCGTTTCACCTGCAGATGACGGCGCGGCGCCGTGACGCCCTGGCCGCATCGCCGGCCGCGGCGGCCATCTTTCTCGACGATGGCGAACCGCCGACGGCCGGATTCCGGCTGGTGCAGACGGACCTGGCGGCGGTGCTGCAGCGCCTGGCCCGGCACGGCCGGGCAGGGTTCTACGAGGGCGAGACCGCCCGCCTGCTGGTGGCCGGCGTGAACGCCGCCGGCGGCGCCTGGACGGCGGCGGACCTCGAGCAGTACCGGGTGGTCGAACGCACGCCCCTGCGCGGCCGCTACCGGGACATGGACGTGCTGACCGCGCCGCCGCCGTCGTCCGGGGGGGTGGTGCTGCTGAGCGCGCTCAACATTCTGGAAGGCTACCGGCTGGACCTGCGCGGCGGCATCGAGCGCAAGCACCTGATCATCGAGGCCATGCGCCGTGCCTACCGCGACCGTGCCGAATACCTGGGCGACCCGGAGTTCGTGCCGATGCCGATCACCCAGCTCATCGACAAGAACTACGCCGCCGGCCTGCGCGCCGGCATCCGCGCCGACCGCGCCACGCCGAGCGCCAGCCTGCCGGGCGCGCCGGCTGCCCCGGAAGGCACCGACACCACGCATTTCTCGGTGGTCGACGCGCAGGGCAACATCGTCTCGGCCACGCTGAGCATCAACATCCCGTTCGGTTCCGGCTTCGTGCCGCCGGGCACCGGTGTGCTGCTCAACGACGAGATGGACGATTTCTCGGCCAAGCCGGGCAGCCCGAATACCTACGGCCTGATCGGCTCGTTTGCCAACGCCATCGCCCCCGGCAAGCGGCCGCTGTCGAGCATGACGCCGACCATCCTGCGCCGTGGCGACACGGTGGCCGTGCTCGGCACGCCGGGCGGCAGCCGCATCATCAGCATGGTGCTGCTGGGCACGCTGGCGTTTGCCGACGGCAGCGACGACCCGGCCGACTGGGTCGGCGTCGGCCGCTACCACCACCAGTTCTGGCCGGACGTGGTCGAGTACGAGCCGCAGGGCCTGACGCCGGCCGAGATGGCCGGCCTCGAACGCCTCGGCCACACGCTGAAGCCGGTCGGCCGTCGCTACGGCAACATGCAGGCCATCGTCTGGCAACCGGCCAGCGGGCGGATGCGGGCGGCCAGCGATCCACGCCGCGAGGGCAGCGCGCAGGTGCGCTGAGTGGGGTGATCGAAAATCGGGGCGCCCCTCCGGCGCGCCACGCGGTGGCGTTTTTATGGCGCCCGGACGACGCGGTGGCGTAATACGCTCGATCCAGCATGGTGTACAGGCGGGCGCCGATCCGGTCGGGGCCATGGAAAGGCCTGGTGGGCCGAGGCGGCGATGCGAGAAAAGCACGGGTTGACCGACACGTTGCGGCGCGTACTGGAGGCCGGCGGGGAGCGGGTGTGTGTCGGCGACATCGTCGAGGCCCTGCGGTCGCGCGGTTTCGGACCGCTGATCCTGGCGCCGGCGCTGTTGGTGCTGTTGCCGACGGGGGCGGTGCCGGGCGTGCCCACCGTGATGGCCGGGCTGATCGTGCTGGTCGCCATCCAGCGTGTGTTGGGGCGCCGGCATCCCTGGCTGCCGCGGCGCCTGCGGGCCTTCGGCCTGGAGCGTGCCCGTTTCCAGCGCGGCGTCGAGTGGCTCAGGCCGTACACCGAGCGGATCGATCGCTATACCGACGCCCGCCTGGCCTGGTTGACCGGGGACATCGGCACGCGCCTGTCGGCGGCGTTCTGTGTCGTGCTGGCGAGCACCATACCGCCGCTCGACCTGGTGCCCTTCGCGGCAGCCTTGCCCGCCCTGGCGATTGCGCTGTTCGCGCTGGGGCTGGCGGTCAGCGATGGTTTGCTGGTGGCGATCGGCTACTTGGGCGTGCCGGTCGTGGCCTGGTTGCTGGTGACCCAGGTGCTGTAGGAAGTGTGGGAAGCCGCGGCGGCCGAGTGCGGACCGTCCGCGCTCACAGGCGCGAATCCGGCCGCGCCAGGAAGGCCAGTTCCTCGGCTGTCGACGGACGGCCCAGGACCGCGTTGCGGTGCGGGTAGCGCCCGAAGCGGTCGATCACCGCCTTGTGGCGCCGCGCGTGCCGCACGGTGTTCCTGGGCGCGAAGGCCGCGAACAGCGGCTGCGCCAGCGCGTGGATGGCGCGCGACTCGCTGTGCATGTAGGGCATCAGCACGAAGCCGCGCTGCACCGGTTCCAGGGTGGTCAGCACGCCGGCGGCCACCGCCTCCTGCGCCAGTGCCAGGGCCATGCCGTCCTGGGCGAAGGCGCGCGGCGTGTCGCGGTGGATATTGCGCGAGAACTGGTCCAGCACGATCACTTCCGCCAGTCGTCCGTGCGGTGTGGCACGCCAGGCGTACAGCTCGCCGCGGGCGGCCTGCTGCAGCAGCGCCCCGTAACGCTGGCGGATCAGCGCGTCGAAGGCCGGGTCGCTGGCCCACCACTGGGCGGGCGCGGTCTGTTCGAACCAGAATGCGAGAACGTCGTCGTGCATGCGGACGGGGCTGCCGGTGGTCGCGAGGCTACGACAGCTTAGGCGGCGGTTTGCCAGAATGACACCCCGTCATC
Organism: Immundisolibacter sp.; assembly: GCF_041625615.1. Classification (GTDB taxonomy): domain Bacteria; phylum Pseudomonadota; class Gammaproteobacteria; order Immundisolibacterales; family Immundisolibacteraceae; genus Immundisolibacter. The sequence goes on from NZ_JBFJTF010000109.1 coordinate 4,988, forward strand.
ACCTGCCCGGGCAGATGCAAAAGACCCTCATCGTCCTTGGAATCAGCCTGCTGGTTGCCGGTCTGGCGTGGCCGTGGCTGGGAGCGATCCCGTTCGGTCGCCTGCCGGGCGACATCGTCATCCAGCGCGGAAACGTCCGCTTCTACTTTCCGCTGACCACGATGGTCGTGGTCAGCGGGGTGCTCTCGCTGCTGGTGTGGTTTCTGCGGCGCTGACCGCGCGGTCGCCGGGTCGGGGCGCCGTGGCCGATCACGGCGGCGGACCTTCGCCGCGTGCCGCGGCCAGCAGGTGGGGGATGCGGTCGTTGCCCCAGAACAGGCGCCCGTCGAGCGCGAAGGTGGGCACGCCGAACACGCCGCGGTCGGCCGCCTGGCCGGTGCTGTCGATGAGGGCCTGCTTGATGCCGGGGTCGGTCAGCTGGGCTTCGGCCCAGGCCTGCGGCAGCCCGCAGTGGCCGGCCACGTCCAGCACCACCTGCGGTTGTTGCAGGTCGCGTCCGTGGGACCAGGCGGCGTCGGCCAGCTGGCGGGCCAGCACGGCACGAGTGGTGGGGTCCGTGACCGCCAGGCACAGGCGCAGGCCGTGCAGCGGGTTGAACGGGTGCGCCGGCGGGCCGGTGAAGGGCAGGCCGCGCTCGGCGGCGCGCCAGCGGATGTCGTCGAAGATCTGCGCGCGCTTGCCGGGAATGTCCACCGGCGCCGGCTGGCCGTGGCGCTTGAGGATGGCGCCGAAGGCGACCGGGGTGACGATCACCGGGCGGCCGGTGGCCTGGGCAACGGCATCCACGGCATGCAGCGCCAGCCAGGCGTAGGGGCTGACCAGGTCGAAGTACAGGGTGATGGGCGTGGCCATGGTGTCCTCCCGGGGCGGCGTCAGTACGCCGTCCCGTCCTTGTGGGTGAAGTGCCAGCCGGTGGCGGTGAGTTCGGCAGCCAGGTCGTCGTCCGGGTAGGTCACCCGGTCGCCCGGCGTGCGGTCGCCCACCTCCAGGTACAACACGTCGGCGGCGCTGCGGTTGATCAGGTGATGGGCATCCCCGCGGCCGGCGGCAAAGCCCGCGCACATGCCGGGCGCCAGCAGGGTCTCGCCGGCGTCGGTGACCAGTGTCGGGCAGCCTGCCAGCACGTAGATGAACTCATCCTGCGCGGTGTGGGCGTGGCGCAGGGCGGAGATGGCGCCCGGCGCCAGGCGAGTCAGGTTGACGCCGAAGTTGCCGAGGCCGAACGCCGCGCCGAGCGCGCGTTTTTCGCGCCCGGCCAGCGCGGTTTTCAGGCGCGCCACGACGGCGTCCGGGTAGGCCCAGACCCGGTCGCGGGGCGGGCAGTCGGCGGCGCGCAGGGCGGTGGGCGGTTTTGGATCGGGCATGGGGTTCCCCCGGTCACGCGGCGTAATGGGCGGCGGCCTGGATGACCCTGCCATCGGGCCCGAACTCGAACCACTCCGCCGCCGGGCCGCGGGCGCCCTGGTAATGCAGCAGCAGGCTGTCGACGCCGCAAAACACGTGCAGCAGGTGGAAGTGCAGCTGCGGCAGGCGGCGCAGCGCCTCGGCCCAGTAGGCGCCCACCGCGCCCTTGCCGCTGAGCCGGCCGGATGACATGCCGGCGAACTGCGCGATCAGCGGCGAGTGCATGGTGAAGTCGTCGGCATAGTGGGCCAGGATGGCGTCCAGGTCGTGCCGGTTCCAGGCGTCGATCCAGTCGGCGGCGAAGCGGTGGGCGAAGTCGGGGTCGATCACGGCGCGGGTTCCAGTTCGGGGGTGGTTTCAGGTGCCGGGCGGCAACAGGGCCATCAGCGACACCAGGGCGCGGGCGCATAGGGTCTCGGTGTCGCCGTCGCGGGCGTACACGTCGGCATCGCACACGGTCAGCGTGCGCCCGGCCTTGAGCACCTGTGCCCGGCCGATGAATGCCTGGCCACGGGCCGGATTGAGCAGGTTGATCTTGAACTCGGTGGTCAGCACCTGTGCCTGCGCCGGCATGAGCGAGAAGGCGGCATAGCCGGCGGCGTTGTCGGCCAGCGTGCTGACCACGCCGGCGTGCAGGAAGCCGTGCTGCTGCGTGAGCCGCGGGTCGAACGCCAGCGTGATCTCGCAGCGGCCGGGCTGCAGTGCGGTGAGGCGGGCGCCCAGCGTGGCCATGAACGGCTGCGCCGCGAAGCTGTCGCGCACGCGGCGCTGGTAGTCGGGATCAGGGGCGGTGAAGGTCATGGGCTGTCTCCGATGCGCGCGGCGCCAGCGGGTGGATGGCGGTGTGGCTCACCTGGCCGTTCGGCCGGAAGCGGAAGGTCTGCGCCCGCAGCCGGCCGCCGCTGCGGTACAGCAGGACCACGCCGTCGGTGCCGGTCAGGGTGGCGGCTGCCGTCAGTGCCAGGCGCGGTCCCACCGTCAGCGTGGGGGCGGTCAGCGCCCGTGCCCACCAGGCGGCCACCGCGGGTTTGCCGCGCAGGCGGCTGGCCGGCGCCGGCAGGCGCGGCGCGGTCAGTTCGATGTCATCCGCGCAGTGGGCCAGGACGGCGTCCAGGTCGTGCCGGTTCCAGGCGCCGATCCAGGCGCGGGCGAACTGCTGCGCAAACCCGGTGCTGATCATGCGCCGGCCTCGTCCACGTGGGCCACGCCCGGCATCCACACCAGGTCGATGTTGCCGTAGTCGACGCCCAGGCGGCTGAGCAGCGCCGTCAGCTGCCCGCGGTGGTGCATCTGGTGGTTGAACAGGTGCGTCAGGGCGGCCCACTTCGGCAGGGTCATGACCTTGCCGGTCACCACGCTGGTGTAGCGCACCGGCTGTGGCAGGTCGGCTTCCCGGCAGGCCTGAAGGTAGTCGCACAGGGCGGCGTCGGACTGCGCCTGACGCCGGCGCAGGGCCGGCAGGTCCGGCGCCAGCTCGGCATCCAGCCGGCTGGCCGGCGGCGCGGTGCTACGCATGCGCGCCAGCCACAGCAGGTCGCCCAGCAGCAGGTGGTTCAGCGTGCCGTGCACGGACCGGAAAAACGCGCCGAGATCGGCCGTGTAGTCGGCCGCGCC
>NZ_JBFJTF010000110.1:0-8003 GCF_041625615.1 Immundisolibacter sp.
AACCCCTTAGCACCCTGCCTTTCAGAAAACCAAACCGCCGTCAGCCGGTGGCCGCAGCAGCCTCATCAGGCGACCTCCCAAGTCGCCACACCCATTGACAACTACGCAAAGGTAGTGACAACAGCATCTGTTATTAGACATCGCTAATGAAGTTTTGCACAAATTTGGCGCAAAACACTGGTCGTTGGTCCAACCTTCGCCGCCTGCTTCGGCACACCGCAAACCGGCACCCTACAATGCCGGCATGCCACAGTTCGCCCCTCACCTGTCGGTGCTGGTCGTCGAAGACAACCGCGACATTTCGCGGTTGATGGTCGATTACCTGGAAGACCGCGGGCACCAGCCGGATTCTGCGCTCGACGGGCTGGGCGGCCTGCACCTGGCCGCCACCCAGCGCTACGACGCCATCGTGCTCGACCTGGCCCTGCCGGGCATCGACGGTCTCGAACTGTGCCGCCGCCTGCGCCAGGACGCGGCCAGCACGGTGCCGATCCTCATGCTCACCGCCCGTGACACCCTGGAGGACAAGCTGCGCGGGTTCGAGGCCGGCGCCGACGACTACCTGATCAAGCCGTTCGACCTGCCGGAACTGGAAGCCCGCCTGCTGGCGCTGTGGCGCCGCGCCCAGGGCCACACCGGGCCGCGCCTGCAGGTCGCCGACCTGGTCCTGGACACCGATACCCTGACGCTGTCACGCGGCGAACAGGCGCTGGTGCTGAACCCACTGCGCCTGCGCATCCTGACGCTGCTGATGCGGGCTTCGCCGCGCGTCGTGACGCGGGCGCAGATCGAACAGGCCATCTGGGGCGACGAACTCACCGACAGCGATGCCCTGCGCACGCATATCTCCGCCATTCGGCAAACGGTGGACAAACCGTTCGACGACGCCCTGCTGCGCACCGTGCACGGCGTCGGCTACCGCCTGTGCCCGCCGAATGACGCGTAACGGCCGGATGGCCGGGCGTACCAGTCTGGGTGGACGCCTGCTGCGCGCACTGTGGCTGCAGCTGCTGTTCATCAGCCTGGTCGCTGCCAGCAGCCTGATGGCAGCACGTTATGTGCTCGAGAACGGGCTCGTGCGCCAGGCACTCGACCTGGAGGCGAAACATTTCATCGACGCCCGCCGCGCCGACCCGGCCTACCCGCTACCCCGCACGCGCAACCTGGAGGGCTACCTGGGCGACAGCGCCCCCGCGTGGTTGCAACGTCTGCCGTATGGCCTGCACAAGGACGTGCTCGACCCGCGCGACGGCGAATGGCACCCGGTGTACGTGGCGCCCGCCGACGGCCAGCGCCTGTATCTGGTCTACCTGACCGGGAGCATCGACCGCCTGGTACTGCTGTTTGGCCTGCTACCGCTGACCGCGGTGCTGCTGGCGCTGTATCTGGTCGCCTGGATCGGCTACCGGGCCAGTCACCGCGCAGTGTCACCGGTGGTGGCGCTGGCACGGCAGGTCACCCAGCGGCGGGCCGAGAACCTGACCCGCCGCTTCAGTGACGACCACCCGGACAGCGAGGTCGGCACCCTGGCCCGCGCGCTCGACGGTTACGCCGAGCGCATCGGCGAGTTGCTGGAGCGCGAGCGGCAGTTCACGGCCGATGCCAGCCACGAACTGCGCACGCCAATCACCATCATCCGGGGCGCCGCGCAACTGCTGGCGGGCGACCGTGCGCTGAGCCCCGCCGCCGAACAACGGGCCCAGATGATCCAGCGCGCCGCCACCGACCTTGGCGAAATGCTGGACATGCTGCTGGTCCTGGCACGCACACCGCAGACCCCCGGTGGCCGATGCGACGTGAACGCCGTGCTGCGCGCCGAGATCGAGCGCTGCCAGCCGCTGCTGCACGGCCGGCCGGTTCGCCTGAAGCTGATCGAGCACAGCCCGCTGACGGTGCCCGCGCCGCGACAGGCAATAGCGATTGTCGTCGGCAACCTGCTGCGGAACGCGATCAACTACACCGAAACGGGGGACATCACCGTGGTGGTGCTGGAACGCAGCGTGACGATTACCGACACCGGGCCGGGCATCGCCACCGAGGACCTGCCGCACGTGTTCACGCGCCATTTCCGCGGCCGCGGCAACAGCCAGGCCGGCAGCGGCATCGGTCTGGCCATCGTGGCGCGCCTGTGCGACCGCTTCGGCTGGCAACCGCGCGTGGAGCCGGCCGCCGACGGCGGCGTGGTCGCCAGCGTGCGCTTTTTTGGCTGACCGGCGACCCAGCCAACACATGCCGGGAGAACACCCGGGCAGGTGGCGCCGCCTGTCCTGGGCGCAGCGCGGGCGTATGTGCACGGCGGCACACCGAACGTTCCACAAAGGAACCCTTCTCTGGCCCCCCTAGGCCGCCTGACGCGGTGCCCCGGCATGCCAGGCGGCGAACCGCTGCGCCCCCTCGACGCCCAGGTAACGGCGCAGCAGACGCGCGTCGGTGCGCCGCAGGTCCACCACCAGCAGCGCATCGAGCACGTCGCCGAAGTCGCGATCCACGTTCCAGGCCAGCACCTGCCCGCCCAGCTTCAGGTAATGGCGCAACAACACCGGCAGGCTCTTGCCATCGTCCTCCAGCGCCGCCACGCAGGTGGCGAGCGCCTCCACGTCACCCACCAGCCGGCGCAGCGCCTGCGGCCCGAAACCCTGAAGCGGCTGGCGCCGCGGTCGGTAGTTGCCGCGCACGCGTCCGACCAGGGCCGGATCGGCGCAGTAGTGGCTCAGGTAATGGGCGATCAGGTCGCGTGAGGCATCGCTGTAACTGCGGGCGATGCTGACCGGCCCAACCAGGCGCGCGTACTGCGGCTCGGTGGCCAGGTAGCGGCCGATGCCCTGCCACAGCAACAGCAGGGGCTGAAAATCGCGCTGGTAGTCGAGCGCCACGAACGAACGTCCCAGCTCCAGGGCCGGACCCAGTGCCGCCAGCGCGCCGCGCCGAAAGCGAAACAGACTGCTCAGATACAGCCCGCCGGGGCCGTGGCTGGCCAAGACACGGTCGATGCGCGCCAGCCTATAGGCACCCGCCAGACGCCCCTGCGCGTGATCCCACAGCCACAGGTGCTGGTAGTGGCGGTCGTAGCGGTCGAGGTCCAGGGCCCTGCCGGTGCCCTCACCGACGGCACGAAACGCCAACTCGCGCTGACGGCCGATTTCCCGCAGCAGCCGCGGCGCGTCCGCCGCCCGGGTCAGGTAAACACCGAACTCGCCATGGCGCAGCAGGCAGTGGGAATCGGCCAGTCCGGCCACCTCCTGCGCCAGAGTCTGGTCCAGCGCCCCTGCCGGCGTGGCAACCGCGCTGACTGGCCGCCGGCGCGCCGCTGGCGCGCCACGCAATCCGTACACCTTCAGCCGCAACCAGGCGGTGCGCTCGGCATCGTCGGCCAGTTCGGACAGGGCCGCCGGCTCGATGCACTGGCCAACCCGGGCGTGCACCGTGCAGCGGCGCCGGCGCAGCAGCTCGCGCGCCAGCAGCGCCGTGCGCAGCTGCGGCGCCAGCAGGCCGGCCGCCTGAAACGCGGCGCTGTTGCGACCATCCACGAACACCGGCACCACCCGCGCTTCGCTGCGCCGGGCCAGCCAGGCGGCCGCCGGCTGCCACGGTGGATCGGTCACCGCACGCCGGCTCAGGTGCAGGTGCGACACCGCGCCGGCCGGAAACATCAGCAGGGTGCCGCCGGCGCGCAGCCAGTCCAGCGCCTCGCGCAGCGGACGCCGGTTCTGGCGCACGGCCTGCGCGCCGGAAAACGGATTCACGGCAATCATCAGCGGCGCCAGTTCGGCCACCCGGCCGAGCAGGTAATTGGCCAGGATGCGCAGGTCCGGCCGTCGGCGGCGCAGCGCCTGCGCCAGGGCCATGCCCTCCACCCCGCCGAACGGGTGGTTGGCCACCACCAGCAGCGGTCCGCTGGCGGGTATCCGGTCCACACCCGCGCCGGTCAGCGCGCACTGGACGCCCAGCGTGTCCAGCGCGCGGTCCAGAAAGTCACCGTCTTCGGTGGGCTGACGGGCCTGCTGATACAACGCATCGAGCCGGCGCAGACCGGTCAGGCGATTGGCGAGCCCGGCCACCGGCTGGGCGATCACGGCAGGAACCCTGGCGGGTGGGGACAGCAACAGGGCCGGCTCAGACATGACCTGGAAGACACGGTGGCGCTTTCCGGGCGAAAGCGGCGCGCATGCTGGCAACCGCACATGACGGCGCGATTGCCGCACCGTGACAGAACCGCGACAAGACCCCGCCGGGTGCGTGCTAGCATCGCCGGCCACCCACCCCCACCACCACCGCACCGGAACCGCGCCCATGCCCGCCGCCCCCGCCCGGCGCAGCTATCGCTACTACGACCTGGTGATGGCGGCCTTCGTGTGCGTGCTGCTGTGCGCCAACCTGATCGGCGTGAGCAAGGTGACCACCGTCGGTGGCTTCAGCTTCAGCGCCGGCAACCTGTTCTTCCCGCTCAGCTACCTGTTCGGCGACATCCTGACCGAGGTGTACGGCTACGCCCGGTCACGGCGCGTGGTGTGGGCGGGCTTCGGGGCGCTGGCCTTCGCAGCGCTGATGAGCGCCATCGTGGTCCACCTGCCGCCGGCGCCGGGCTGGACCGGTCAGGCGGTGATCGAGGCCGCCTTCGGCTCCACCTGGCGCATCGCGCTGGCCTCGCTGCTGGGCTACTGGTGCGGCGAGTTCGTGAATTCGTTCACGCTGGCGCGCATGAAGGTGCTCACCCGCGGCCGCTGGCTGTGGACGCGCACCATCGGCTCCACCCTGGTCGGCGAGGCCGCCGACACGATGATCTTCTACCCGCTGGCCTTCTATGGCGTGTGGGACAACGACCTGCTGCTGGCCGTGATGGGCGCCAACTACTGCATCAAGGTGGGCTGGGAAGTGCTGGCCACGCCGGTCACCTACCGCATCGTCAGTCGCCTCAAGCGCGCCGAGCAGGAGGACTACTTCGACGACAAGACCGACTTCAACCCCTTCACGCTGAAGGTCTGACCGGCACGCCCTCAGATCCGCGCCGTCTGTGCCTGCGCCGGCGGCAACGCCTGACGCCCGAGCACGCCCGGCGCGTGGCGAATCACCAGCAGCCAGCCGATGGCCATCAAGGTCATGGTGAAACCGTAGATGCTGGGCACCAGTCCGGCGTCGGGCCGGTTCAGGAACTGCGGCGCCGTAGCCAGGGTGGCGGACATGATCACGTTCTGGATGCCGACCTCGATCGGGATGGTGATGACCTGCTGCGGCGTCAGGCGCGCCAGGCGCGCCGCCAGCAGCCCCACCGCCATCACCAGAAAGTTGTACAGCAGCACCGGCGGCCCGGCGGTGAGCATCAGGCGCGGTAGCTCGTCACGCCCGCGCACCAGCACCGTCAGCACCACCAACACCAGGAACAGCATGGACAGGATCCGCACCGGCCGTTCCATGCGCAGGGCAAACGCGGCGGCCAGGCGGCGCACGGTCATGCCCAGCGCCACCGGAATCACCGTCAGCAGCGCGATGTGAGCCATGGTCGCGCCAAGCGGCAGGCGAATGTCGGCGCTGTCGCCCACCAGGTAGCCCGCCGACAGGTTCAGCAGCACCGGCACCCACACCACCGCCACCGCCGCCGACAGCGCCGTCAGCGTCACCGCCAGCGCCACGTCGCCGCGCGCCTGGTGCGTCCACAGATTCGACACCGCCCCGCCCGGACTGGCCGCCACCACCATCAGGCCGAGCGCGAACGCCGCCGGCATCGGGAACAGGCCGATCATGGCCAGCGCCACCAGCGGCAGGATGAACATGTGTCCCAGCAGCCCGACCAGCACCGGTCGCGGCATGCGCGCCAGGCGCGTGAAGTCGGGCACCGTCAGCGTCATGCCCAGGCCAAACATGATGAAGGCCAGCGCGGCCGGAAACAGAATCTGGCTCATCCCGCTCTCCTCCTGCTGCCGCGGCGTGACCGGTGTGGCCCGCCATCGGTCGATTGTCGTCAGTCAACGTGCGCTGGCAGCCGACACCTCAAGCAGGAAACCGCCGGCCCCACCGCGCGCCCTTGCGGGCCAGCGCATGCTACCGCCGGATACGCGTCAGGGCGACGCCGCCCCGCCGTCCGGCGACCAGGCGCCCAGGCCGTGGCCGTAGCGCAGCCTGGCGCCCTCGTGCAGCCCGTCCTCCCAGGCGAAGTCCCCCGGCGGCAGCAGCATGATCACGGTCGAGCCCATGGCGAACTGCCCCAGCTCCGCGCCGCGCGCCAGCGACACGCTGCCCGCGCCGGTGGGCGGATAGGTCTCGCGCCACAGCGCGCGCCGCCTGCCATGGGGGTTGATCTCTCCCGCCCAGACGGTGCTGATGCTCGACACCAGCAGCGCGCCGACCAGCACCACGGCCAGCGGCCCGTGGGCGGTGTCGAACACGCACACCAGACGCTCGTTGCGCGCGTACAGGCGATCGATGCCGCGCGCGGTGGCGCCCTGCACCGAGAACAGGCGGCCGGGCACGTGGGTCATGCTGCGCAGGGTGCCGTCCAGCGGCATGTGCACGCGGTGGTAGTCACGCGGCGCCAGATACACGGTGCAGAACTGCCCGCCGGTGAAGGCCTCGGCGAGCCCGAAATCACCGCCCAGCAGCTCCGCCACGGTGTAACTGCGGCCCTTCGCCTGCAGCAGCCGGTCGCCGTCGATGGCACCGTGGGCGCTCAGCGCGCCATCCGCCGGACTGACCAGCGTGCGCGCATCGCCGGCCAGCGGCCGGATGCCGTCGCGCAGGGCGCGGGTAAAGAAACTGGCGAAATCCGGGTAGGCACGCGGATCGGGCTCGGCCGCCTCGCTCAGGTCCACCCGGTAGGCGTGGATCAGCGCCTTGATCAGCGCCTGCCCCAGCCAGGGCTGGCGCGCGCGCGCGGCCCGGTACACCAGACGCGACAGCGCGTGGTGCGGCAGCAGGTACGAAGGCAGGCAGAGCAACAGGTCGGTGAGCCGGGACATGGCACAGGATTCAAGGTGATAGGGCCGCACATTGTGCGGCCCGCCGGGCACGCTGCCAACGCGCCCGACGGGCGGCCCCGGCTTGCTAGACTGCCGCACCCGCCACCCGACCTGCCCCGCCATGGACCTGCTGCGCATCGCCACCCGCCAGAGCCCGCTTGCCCTGTGGCAGGCCCGGCACGTGGCGGACCTGTTGACCGCCACCCATCGCGGCCTGCGCGTGGAGCTGGTGAAGATGGTCACCGAGGGCGACCGCATCCTCGACCGGGCGCTGAACACCGCCGGCGGCAAGGGACTGTTCATCAAGGAACTCGAACAGGGCCTGCTGGAGGGGCGGGCGGATCTGGCCGTGCACTCCATGAAGGACGTGCCGGCAGAGCTTCCGCCCGGCTTCGACCTGCCGGTGTTCTGCGCCGCCGCCGACCCGCGTGACGCACTGGTAGCGGGCGCGGCCGACAGCCTCGACACGCTGCCCGGCGGGACCCGCGTGGGCACCGCGAGTCTCCGCCGCGGCTGCCAGCTGCTGGCGCGCCGGCCGGACCTGCAGCTGGTGATGACGCGCGGCAACGTACAGACGCGCCTGGCCAAGCTGGACCGCGGCGAGTGCGACGCCCTGCTGCTGGCCGCCGCCGGCCTGGACCGGCTGGGACTGGCCGGGCGCATCGCCGCGCGCCTGCCGACCGACGTCATGCTGCCGGCCGTCACGCAGGGCGTGCTGGGGCTCGAATGCCGCGCCGGCGACACCGCCGTGATGGCCCTGCTGGCGCCGCTGCACGAGCCCGCCACGGCGCTTCGCGTGCAGGCCGAGCGGGCCTTCGCGGCGCGCCTTGGCGGTGGCTGTCACACGCCGCTGGCCGGCCATGCCGTACTCGACGGCGAGCGACTGCGACTGACCGGCCTGGTCGGCACCCCGGACGGCCGCCGCGTGCTGCACGAGGCGCTGGACGGCCCGGCCGCGCAACCCCGGGCGCTGGGGCTGGCGCTGGCCGAGCGCCTGCTGGCCCAGGGCGCCGATGACATCTTGGGTGGTCATGGCTGACACGCGGCGGCCGG
>NZ_JBFJTF010000111.1:0-7945 GCF_041625615.1 Immundisolibacter sp.
GCCCTGGCTGGCGGCGGCCGCGCCCAGCGCGCCCAGCAGCACGTCCACCACGCGCTGCGAGGTCTCCACGTTGCCGGCGGCGACGGCGGCGTCCGGCGGTGGGTCGAGCAGGCCGCCGGGCGGGATGTGCAGCGTGACGGGCCGCAGGCAGCCCTCGTTTAGCGGGATGTCGTCGCTGACCAGGCAGCGCAGCACGTACAGCAGCGCCGCCTGCACCACCGCGCGCGGGGCGTTGAAGGCACCGGGGTGACGGTCGCCGCTGGCGCTGAAGTCGACCTGCAGGTGGCCGCCGTCCGGGCGTTGCGGGTCGACGCCGATCCGCAGCCGCACGGCCACCGGCGTGCCGTCGTCGAGGGCATCCTCGAAGTGGCCCTCGAAATCGCCGAAGGCCGCCAGCGCCTGACCGATGCAGTGCGCGGCATTGGCCTGCACGTGCTCGGCATAGGCCCGCACCTCGGTCAGGCCGTGCTGGGCGATCAGCGCCTGCACCGCGCCGTCGCCGTGCCGGTTGGCGGCAATCTGCGCCGCCAGGTCCGACAGGCGCTCGGCCAGGTTGCGGGCCGGGTGCGGCCCGGCGCCGAGGGCGGCGCGCAGGTCGGCCTCGCGCAGCCGGCCGCCGTCGACCGCCAGCAGGCGGTCCAGCACCACGCCTTCCTCGGCCAGGGTGCGCGACAGCGGCGACATGGAGCCCGGGGTGACGCCGCCGATGTCGGCATGGTGGCCACGCGTGGCGACGAAGAACACCGCCCCCGCGGCATCCGGCACGAACACCGGGCTGATGGCGGTCACGTCCGGCAGGTGCGAGCCGCCGTGCGCCGGGTGGTTGTCGAGGTACACCTGGCCGGGCGCCAGACGGTCGCCGTGGCTGGCGATGAGCGCGCGCACGGCCTCGCCCATGGCACCCAGGTGGACCGGCACGTGCGGCGCGTTGGCGATCAGCCGGCCGGCGGCGTCGAACACGGCGCAGGAGTAATCGAGCCGCTCGGTCATGTTCACCGAGTGGGCGGTGTGTTGCAGCACCGCGCCCATCTGCTGCGCCACGCCCATGAAGCGCCGGTTGTACAGCTCGAGGCGTACCGGGTCGCGCTGCGCCGGGTCGGCGGTGGGCCCACCCGGCGTCCCGGCGATGTCCTGCCGGCGCCGCAGGTGCAGCACGCCATCCTCCAGCAGGCGGGCGTCGAAGTCGGCCTCCACCAGCACCGTGTAGTGCGCCGCCACGATCAGGCACGGCCCGGCCAGCACGGCGCCGCCGGCCAGCGCCTCGCGCCGGTGGCAGGGCAGGTCCGTCGGGCCGTCGTGCAGCACCACCCGTCGCGCCGGCAGGGCGCCGCAAAGCGCCGGATCCGGCGCGTGTGCCAGGGTGTCGTCCAGGGCCGCCGTGCGGCGCAGACGAAGGCGCAGGTTCACCACTTCCAGCGTGTCGCCGGCCGGCGCGTAGCCGAAGCGCTGCGTGTGGGCCCCGGCGTAGGCGGCGATCATGGCGGGAACCGTGTCCAGCGCCACGGTGAGCACGGCGTCCCCGCCGCGCGGGCGCAGGTCCAGTTCCCGCTCGACCCGGTCGGCCGTGTCCTGCAGGCGGTTGCCGGCGTCGGTCTCCAGGGCCCGCCACAGCGGTTCGAGTTCGGTCAGGGTGTCGGCGCCCAGGGCCAGCAGCACGGAGCGCTCGGCCTGCTCCAGGCGGTCGGCCTGGGCGATGCCCCAGGCCGAAAACACGCCCGCCAGCGGGTGAATCAGCACGTCCTCGATGCCCAGATCCCGCGCCATGGCGCAGGCATGCAGGCCGCCGGCACCGCCGTAGCAGCACAGCGCGTGCTCGCGCAGGTCGAAGCCGCGGCCGACCGACAGCGTCTTGATCGGCGCCGCCATCTGCTCGTTGGCCACCGCCACGTAGCCCAGTGCCAGGCGTTCGGCGTCCACGGCGCGGCCGGTGGCGGCGGACACCTGCCGCGCCAGTTCGGCGAAGGCGCGGCGTGTGGCCTCGACATCCAGGCCGGTCGGCCCGCGACCGGGGTGCGGGCTGAAGGCGGCCTGCGGCAGTCGGCCGAGCAGCAGGTTGGCGTCGGTCAGCGTCAGCGGGCCGCCCCGGCCATAGCAGGCCGGGCCGGGATCGGCGCCGGCCGAGGCGGGGCCGACGGTCAGGCGCTGGCCATCGAAACCCAGAATCGAGCCACCGCCGGCGGCCACCGTCTGCACCCGCAGGGCGTGGCTCTGGAAGGCGACACCGGCGGCCTCGATCTGCGCCGTGTAGTCGAACTGCCCGTCGTAGCGGCACACGTCGGTGGAGGTGCCGCCCATGTCGAAGCCGATCAGCGGTTGCCGGCCGCGACGGCGGGCCAGTCCCGCCACCGCCACCACGCCGCCGGCGGGACCGGACAGCACCGCGTCCTTGCCGGAGCACAGCGCCGCCGGCGCCAGGCCGCCGCCGCTTTGCATGAACTCCACCGGCACCGCGCCCAGCTCGCCGGTCAGGCGGTCGAGATAGGCCGCCAGTACCGGGCTCAGGTACGCGTCCAGGACACAGGTCTGGCCGCGCTCGACCACGCGGATGCGCCCGCCACAGCGGTGCGACACGGACACCTGCGCGAACCCGGCGTCCCGGGCCAGGGCGGCCAGGCGCTGCTCGTGCGCCGGGTTGCGCCAGGCATGCAGCAGCACGATGGCGACGGCCTCGATGCCGTTCTCCCGCCAGTCGGCCAGCGCCCGCGTGGCGGCGGCCTCGTCGAGCGGCGCCAGCTCGGCGCCGTCGGCGTCGAGCCGACCGCCGACTTCCGCCACCCGGGCGTAGAGCTGGCGCGGCAGGCGCACCGCCAGGTCGAACAGGCGCGGGCGCGCCTGCTGGCCGATGCGCAGCAGGTCGCGGAAACCGTGCGTCACCAGCAGGCCGACGCCGGCACCGCGCCCCTCCAGCAGCGCGTTGGTGGCCACCGTGGTGCCGACGCGAAGGCTGGCGATCCGTCCCGCCGGTACCTGGGCACGGGGCGGCAGATCCAGCAGCGCCCGCACACCGGCGGCCACCGCGTCCGGGTAATCCGGCGACACGGACAGCAGCTTTCGGGTGTGCAGGCGCCCGCCGGGGTCGATGGCCACGATGTCGGTGAACGTGCCGCCGCGGTCGGCGGCAAAGCGCCAGCCTGCGGCCGGATCGGGCGCCCTCATGCGCCCGCCCGTGGCGTGCCCGGCCAGGGCAGCAGCTCGACCGTGACCACGGCGCCGGCGGGCAGGTCGCCGGCATCGGCCGGCAACACCAGCAGGCAGTTGGCGGCCGCCAGGCTGCTCATCACGTGCGAGCCCTGCGCGCCGGCGCTGCGCACGCCGAGGCGGCCGTCCGCGCCGGGGGCGACGATGCCGCGCTGGAAATCGAGCCGGCCGGGCGCCTTGCGCAGCGGTTCGAGCAGCGGCAGTTCCAGGCGCAGCGCGGGCGTCGGCGCTTCGCCTTCCAGCCGGCGCAGTGCCGGGCGCACGAATTCGTGGAACGTGACGGCGGTCGACACCGGGTTGCCGGGCAGGCCGAAGAACCAGGTGTCGCCCAGCCGGCCGAAGGCCAGCGGCCGCCCGGGCTTCATGGCGATGCGCCAGAAGTGGATGGCGCCGAACTCGGCGAACACGTCGCGCACGTAGTCGGCGTCGCCTACCGACACGCCGCCGGAACTGACCACCACGTCCGCTCCCTCGCGGGCAGCGGCAAACGCGGCGCGCACTGCGGCCGGATCGTCGGCGACGATGCCCAGGTCCACCACCTCGGCGCCCAGTTCCTGCAACAGCGCGCGCAGCAGGTAGCGGTTGCTGTCGTAGATGGCGCCGGCGCCGAGGGGCTCGCCCAGCGGCGTCAGTTCGTCGCCGCTGGTGAACAGCGCCACCCGCGGGCGGGCGCCGACCGTTACCGTGCGCACGCCCAGCGACGCCGCCAGCGCGATCTGCGGCGGTCCCAGGCGGCTGCCGGCCGGCAGCACGGTCTGCCCGGCGCGCACGTCCTCGCCGGGCGCGCGCACGTTGGCGCCGGGCGGCACCGGACGCTGCAGGCGCACGCGGCCATCGTGCACCGTGACGTGCTCCTGCATGGCCACGGTGTCGGCGCCGGCCGGCAGGATGGCGCCGGTCAGGATGCGCACGCACTGGCCGCGCCCGAGCGTGCCGGTGAACGGATGCCCGGCCAGCGCGGTGCCGGCCAGTTGCAGGCCGGCTGCGTGCGCGGTGTCGGCGTCGGCGGCGGCGAAGGCATAGCCGTCCATGGCGGAATTGGGCCACGGTTGCAGGTCCATGCCGGCGACCAGCGGCTGCGCCAGCACGCGGCCAAGCGCCTGCTCCAGCGCCAGCGTGTGGTGTCGCGGCAACGGTGAGAGCGCGCCCAACACCTGCGCCAGGGCGGCGTCGAAGGCCAGGTTTTCCGGCGTGCAGTCGGGTGGGGCAGGGCGATGCATGGTCGGCGGTTCCGGCTTGCTAAGATGTCGATTGCCCGCGCGGCGGGCGTACCGTTCATTGTAGACAGCCGCAACCGAGCCTCCCGTGCCCGCCATCGATCTTGACCGTTACTTCGCGCGCATCGGTTACGGCGGTGCCACCGAACCGACGCCGCACACGCTGTCCCAGCTGCACCTGGCGCACGCGCAGCACATTCCGTTCGAAAACCTGGACGTGCTGCTCGGTCGCGGCATCCGGCTGGATCTGGACGCGCTGTTCGCCAAGCTGGTCACGGCCGGGCGCGGCGGCTACTGCTTCGAACAGAACCACCTGTTCGCCGCCGTGCTGGAGCAGCTCGGTTTCAGCGTGCGCCGGCTGGCGGCGCGCGTGAACTGGGGCACGCAACGCGTGCTGCCGCGCACCCACATGCTGCTGCGGGTGACGGCCGGTGGCCGGTCGTGGCTGGCGGATGTCGGCTTCGGCGGCATGGGGCCGTTGCTGCCGCTGGCGTTCGAGCCGGACACGCCGCAGACGCAGTATTCCTGGCAGTACCGGCTCACCGAACAGGGCGGCCTGTGGCGCCTGCAGACCCGTACCGACGCCTGGACCGGGTTGTATGAGTTCACCTTGCACGAGCAGGCGCCCGCCGATTACGAAATGGCCAATTACTACGTGTCCACGCATCCGGACTCGCGCTTCGTGCGCGGCCTGGTGGCTCACCGGCTGGCGCCCGAGCGGCGCCTGATCCTGATCGGCAACGCGCTGACCGAGGATACCGGCCGCACGTCCAGCACCCGTGAGCTGACGGACGAGGAACTCACCCGGCTGCTGGTGGAGGTGTTCGCGCTGCCGCCGGCCGACGTCGACGCGGTGGTCCGGCGGTTCCCCGGCGGGGCGCCGGCATGAGCGCCGTCAGCGCCCTTCGCTGGCGCGCCGGCGCGCTGGAGCTGCTCGCCCAGCGGCGGTTGCCGGGCGTGCAGCAGTGGCTGCACTGCGCCCGGGTCGAGCAGGTGGCCGAGGCCATCGGCGACATGGTGGTGCGCGGCGCGCCGGCCATCGGCATTGCCGCCGCCTACGGTGTGGTGCTGGCGGCACGGGCGGCCTACGCCGCCGACCCCGCCGGCTGGCGGCAGGCCATCGGCACCGACCTGACGCGGCTGCGCGATGCCCGCCCGACCGCCGTCAACCTGGCCTGGGCGGTGGCGCGCATGGAGCGGCGCCTGGCAGGGCTCGACGGCGGCGATCCCGAGCTGGCGCTGCTGGCCGAGGCGCGCGCCATCCACGACGAGGACCTGGCCGCCAATCAGGCCATGGCCGCCTACGGCGCGGCGCTGATCGATCCCGGCAGCCGCGTGCTGACGCACTGCAACACCGGGGCGCTGGCCACCGGTGGACACGGTACGGCGCTGGGGGTGATCCGCACCGCCCACGCGCAGGGGCGGATCGCCGAGGTGTTCGTCGACGAGACGCGGCCGTGGCTGCAGGGCGCCCGCCTGACCGCCTGGGAGCTGCAACAGGACGGCATCCCGGCCCGGCTGGTGGTGGACGGCGCGGTGGCCTGGCTGTTCGCCCACCTGCGGCCGGCCTGGCTCATCGTCGGCGCCGACCGCATCGCCGCCAACGGCGACACCGCCAACAAGATCGGCACCTACACCGCGGCGCTGGCGGCGCGCGCCCACGGCGCGCGGGTGATGGTGGTGGCGCCGCTGTCCACCTTCGACCCGGCCACGCCGGACGGCGCCGCCATTGCCGTCGAGGAACGCCCGGCCGGCGAACTGACCCAGCTCGCCGGCCAGCCCGTGGCGCCGGCCGGTTTTCCGGCCTGGAACCCGGTGTTCGACGTGACTCCGGCGGCGTGCATCGACGCCATCGTGTGCGAGCACGGCGTCATCGAGCGACCGGATGCCTCGCGCATGGCGGCGTTCCTGGCGTCGGCGGGGCGGTGACCGGCCCGTCCGGCGAAGCCTCCGGCACGTCGGCGCGCCCGCGCCTGCTGGTACTGACGACCACCTTCCCGCGCTGGGCCGGCGACCGCGAGCCACCGTTCGTGTTCGACCTGTCGCGCCGCCTGGCGGGGCAGTTCGAGGTGCACGTGCTGGCGCCGCACGCCGCCGGCGCGCAGCGCCGGGAAACGCTGGACGGCGTACACGTGCACCGCTTTCGCTACGCGCCGCAGCGGCTGCAGCAACTGGCCTACGACGGCGGCATCCTGGCGCGCCTGCGCGAACGGCCCTGGCGCCTGCTGCTGGTGCCGTGCCTGCTGCTGGCGCAGGCCTGGGCGCTGCGCCGCCTGCTGGCGCGGCATCGGTTCGATGTGATCCACGCCCACTGGCTCATCCCGCAGGGACTGGTGGCGGTGCTGGCCGGGGCCACGCGGCGCGTGCCCATGCTGTGCACCAGCCACGGTGGGGACCTGTTCGGGCTGCGTGGCGCGCTGCCGAGCCGTCTCAAGCGGCTGGTGCTGGCCCGCTGCCGGGCCGTGACCGTGGTCAGCCAGGCCATGCGCGAGGCGGTGCTGGCGCTGCGGCCGGGGCAGGCGGTGCAGGTGGTGCCGATGGGCACGGACCTGACATCCCGCTTCACGCCGCCGGCGCAGCCGGCACGCACGCCGGGGGGGCTGCTGTTCGCCGGCCGGCTGGTCGAGAAAAAGGGCGTGCGTTACCTGCTCGACGCCGTCGCCCGGCTGCGGGCCGCCGGCCGGGCGGTGACGCTGACCGTCGCCGGTGATGGGCCGCAGCGGGCGGCGCTGCAGGCCCAGGCTCGCCAGCTTCGCATCGACGACGCGGTGGCGTTCGTGGGTGCGGTGGATCACGCCCGCCTGGCGCAGTTGTTCCAGACCGCGGCGGTGGCGGTGGTGCCCTCGGTGGTGGCGGCCGATGGCGACCAGGAAGGCTTCGGACTGGTCATCGTCGAGGCCATGGGTTGCGGCTGTCCGGTGGTGGCCTCGCGCCTGCCGGCCATCGACGACATCGTCATCGACGGCGAAACGGCGTTGCTGGCGCCGCCCGCGGACGCCGCCGCACTGGCGGCGACGCTCGGCGCGGTGCTGGACGATCCGGCCGGCGCCGAGCGGCGGGCGCTGGCGGCGCGCGAACGGGCGCTGGCGCATTTCGACTGGCACGGCGTGGTGGACCGCTACGCGGCGCTGTTGCACGCGCTGGCCCGGGGCTGACGTGCGTCGCGGCTAGCCCGGCCGGCCGTCCGGCCGCGGGCGCCACAGCATCGGCCCGTGGCAGCAGACGAACAGCCCGAACGCCAGGCACCAGAACCCCGCGGCCAGCGCCACCGCCAGGCGCGGCTGGCTGCCGGCCAGTGCCACGCGGGTGATGGCCGCCAGCGTCATCGCGCCAAAGGCCAGTGCCATGGCCGGTGACGCCACCAGTGGCCGGCCCGTGTGGCCCAGGCTGACGCGCGCCATCATGGCCAGGATGAGGCCACCGATGCAGCCAACGGCAAGGGCGTGCAGCGCCGCGCTGCCGGGCAGCGGCAGGCCGGCATGCCAGGTCGCGAGCCCCGCCAGCGCCAGCACCAGCCAGCCGTAGCCGAC
>NZ_JBFJTF010000112.1:0-7571 GCF_041625615.1 Immundisolibacter sp.
AACGCGGCCTGCGTGACCCGTCGCCGTCATCCCGAGGTGTATCGCCAATGTTCGCTCGCATTCCATGGCTGGTTCTGCTGACCACCCTGCTGCTACCCGGCCTCCCGGCGTCAGCCGCCGATTTCCTGCCCGGCAAGTCGTCCACCGTCGGCCTCGCCGAAAAGAGCAAGCTGCGCACCGAGCGCATCGAGTACCACGACGGCGATCAGCTGCTGGAAGGCTACCTGGCCTGGGACGCATCGCGGCTCGGCCGCCGGCCGGGCGTGCTGGTGGTGCACGAATGGACCGGCATCAACGACCACACCCGCGCCCAGACCGAAAAGCTGGCGAAGCTCGGCTACGTCGCCCTGGCGGTGGACGTGTACGGCAAGGGCGTGCGGCCCAAGACACCGGAGGCCGCCAGCGCCGAGGCCGCCAAGTACAAGCAGGACCGCGCCCTGTTCCGTTCGCGCCTGCTGGCCGGCCACCGCACCCTGCTCGACCAGTCGGCGGTGGACCCGCAGCGCACGGCGGCCGTCGGTTACTGCTTCGGCGGCACCGGCGTGCTGGAACTGGCACGCAGCGGTGCCGATCTCGACGGTGTGGTCAGCGTGCACGGCGGCCTCGACAGCCCGACGCCCAGCGACGGCCAGAACATCAAGGCCAGGGTGTTGCTCCTGCACGGTGCCGCGGACCCGTTCGTCAAGCCGGCCGACATCGAGGCCCTGCTGGCCGAGCTGCGCGGTGCCGACGTCGACTGGCAGATGGTCAGCTACGGCGGCGCCGTACACGCCTTCACCAACCCGGCCGCCGGCGATGACCCATCCACCGGCGCCGCCTACGATGCCCGCGCCGACCGGCGCTCCTGGGCAGCCATGCGTCAGTTCCTGGACGAGGTATTGCACTAGCGCGCCGGCAACCGGCCCTGTCCACGGCAGGTCGCCGTCACCCGGCGGCGACACCGAGCGCCGGCTTTGCGGGCACGCCACGTCTGTCATTCAATGAACACCGCCATGCCTGATCACGCCAGTCACTCATGACCGGACTCGAACACCGTCTACTGGCCGGCGCCTATGCGCGCCTGCCGACCGACTTCTACGCGCCGCAGGTACCGACCCCGCTGCCACAGCCGTATCTGATCGCCTTCAACCCGGACCTGGGCGAGCAGCTCGGCTTGCCCGCTGCGCCCGGGCCACGGGATATCGACACGCTGTGCGGCAACCATGTGCCCGCCCGGGTGAGGCCGCTGGCCGCGGTGTACGCAGGCCACCAGTTCGGCGTCTACGTGCCGCAACTGGGTGACGGGCGGGCGTTGCTGCTGGGCGACATCGTCGACGCCGACGGCAACCGGCACGAACTGCAGCTCAAGGGCGCCGGGCGCACGCCGTTCTCGCGCGGGGCCGACGGGCGGGCCGTGCTGCGCTCGACCATCCGCGAGTATCTGGCCAGCGAGGCCTTGCACGGCCTGGGCATTCCGAGCACCCGCGCGCTGGCCATCGTCGGCAGCGACCAGCCGGTCTACCGCGAGCGGATCGAGACCGCCGCCGTTCTGGCGCGCCTGGCGCCCAGCCACGTGCGCTTCGGCTCGTTCGAGTATTTCCACTACCAGGGCCGGGATGCGCAGGTACGCGCATTGGCGGACTTCGTGATCGACGGTCACTTCCCGGCATTCACCGGCCACCAGGACCGCCACGCCCGACTGCTCGATGCGGTGGTGGAGCGCACCGCCCACCTGGTGGCCGCCTGGCAGGCACAGGGCTTCGTGCACGGCGTGATGAACACCGACAACATGTCCATTCTCGGCCTCACGCTCGATTACGGCCCGTACGGCTTTCTGGACCACTTCGAGGCGGTGCGCGTGTTCAACCACACGGACCGCCATGGCCGCTACGCCTATGCCAACCAGGGCCGCATTGCGCTATGGAACCTGCACGCCCTGGCGCAGGCCCTGTCCAGCCTGATCGACGCGCCCCGACGCGAGGCCGCGCTGGAACGCTTCGAGCCGCTGTTCGTCGGCGCCTACGGCGCGCTCATGCGCCGCAAGCTCGGCCTGCGCCAGCCACAGGCCGAGGACGCCGAACTGGTGGACAGCCTGCTGCACGCCCTGCAGGACGGCCGCGCCGACTACCCCGCCTTCCTGCGCCGCCTGGGCGCCTTCCGGCCGCACGATGCCGACACGCGCCGCCCCCTGCTGGCACTCTCGCGCACGCCACAGGCCATCGACGCGTGGCTCGACGCTTACAGCGCGCGCCTGAGCCGTGAAACCGACAGCGCCGAGGCGCGTCAGGCGGACATGGACGCGGCCAACCCGCTTTACGTGCTGCGCACCCATCTGGCGGAACGGGCCATACGCCTGGCCACCGACCAGCAGCAATACGACGAAATCGAGCGTCTGCGCCAACTGCTGGCCCGGCCGTTCAGCCCACAGCCGGGTGCCGAGGCGTATGCCGAACCACCGCCGGCCGATGCCGGCGACATCGTGCTGTCCTGCTCCTCGTGACGCACCCGGCTCAGTGCCAGTTGATGCCGGCGTCCTCGGGCACCACCTTCAGCGCCTTCATCAACGGCAGGAAATTGACCTCGTCCCATTCCTCGGCGTTCAGGCCGTCCTTGATGCGCATGATGTGGATGAAGCTCACCTCGATCACCTGATTGGTGGGTGGCGCGCCGTTGAACTCGCCCACGTGCTGGAAGCTCAGCCGGCCGCGGCTGACCACCCGGTCGCGTTCGGCGATCTGGTCCTCGAACACGCGCTTGACGATGGGAAGCGAGGCCTGAATGCGCTTGTTGACCTCCATGTGCGTCTTCACGTTCAACGGTTCGCGTGCCATCGGCAAGTGAAACAGGTGCTCCGGATGCAGCAACGCCTCCATCTCGTCGAAGCGCTTGGCGTCCATGGCGGCGAAGAACCTGCGCACGAACTGCTTGTTCCATTCGAGCTGCTGCGGGTCGGACATGGCGTACTCCTCCACGTATCGCGTTATGAAGGTGCGATCTTATCCCCGTGCCGACCGAGCGGCGGCCACAAAAAAGGCCGCCGGCCGGTTTCCCGGCAGGCGGCCTTTTTGGCCGATCCGCGCCTGACGGCGCGGCCCAGACTCAATCCTCGCCGAAGAAATCCAGCAGCAGCTTGTTGAAACGCGCGGCGTGTTCGATCTGCGTCCAGTGACCGCACTTGCCGAACAGGTGCAGCTGGCTGTTGGGGATCAGCTCGAACAGGCGCACCGAGTTGCTGAACGGCAGGATGCGGTCCTCGCGCCCGTGGATGATCATCGCCGGCGACTGGATCTTGGCGATGTCCTCTTCGGCACTGGCCAGGGCGTCGATCCACTGCTGGCGCGGCGCCGGGAACATGCTGGCGTAGGCCTCCTGCACGCCCTCGCGCAGGCTCGCCTCGTAGCGCAGGCGGGCCAGGTCGTCGCTGACCAGTCCGCGGTCGTAGGCGAACAGGTCCAGCATCTTGCGCATGTTCTCGAACGACGGCGTGTAGCCCCAGGCGAAATCCAGCCCCTCGGTCAGCGGAAACTTCACGCCGGCGGCACCCATCAGCACGATGCGGTTGACCCGCTCCGGGTTGCGGATGGTGGTGGCCAGGGTCAGCGCACCGCCGTAGGAATTGCCGACCAGGTTGACCTTCTCCAGCCCCAGGGCGTCGATGAAGTCGGTCAGGTGCTTGACCCAGCTGTCGAGGGTGTACTGCACGCCCTCGGGCCGCTCGGTGTAGCCGAAACCGAGCATGTCCGGCGCCAGCACGCGCACCTTCTGGGACAGCACCGGGAACGCCAGGCGCCAGTTCGAAAAGGCGCTCACGCCGGGGCCGGAGCCGTGGATCAGGACGGTCGGATAGCCCTCGCCGACGTCGTGATAGTTGGTGTTGATGCCGCCGGCGTTGATCCACTTGCCGATTTCGGGATTACTCATCTTTGGGTCTCACTGAAAAGTTGACGAAGCACGAGCGCGGCACTAACCGAGCTCTTCGAGCAAACCGACCAGGTCGTCGGCATGCTCTTCCTCCATGGCCAGGATGCCTTCCAGCATGCGCCGGGTAGTGGAATCGTCGTTGCCAAGGTAGGCAATCATCTCGCGGTAGCTGTCGATGGCGATGCGCTCGGCCACCAGGTCCTCGCGAATCATGTCCACCAGCGACTCACCGGGCACGTACTCGGCATGGCTGCGCGTGAGCATGCCGTCGGGCGACAGGTTGGGCTCGCCACCGAGCTGCACGATGCGCTGCGCGATGTCGTCGGCGTGCACCTGCTCCTCGTTGGCGTGCTGCAGGAATTCCTGCGCCACGCCCTGGGCGTTGATGCCGGTGGCCATGAAGAAGTGGCGCTTGTAGCGCAGCACGCAGACGATCTCGGTGGCCAGCGCCTCGTTGAGCAGCCGAATCACGGTGTCACGATCGGCCCGGTAGCCGGCCGTGACGGCGCCGCGCTCGATGTGCTCACGTGCCCGCTTGCGCAGGGTCTTGATGTCGGTGAGAAACGGCTTTTCCGCTTTTTTCTTTGGCACGGCTCACGCTCCAGACAGGGGGAAACGATCGGTGCCGCCGCTCAGCGGCCCAGCTCCTTGGCCGACTGGCCGGCGATGCCCCAGTTGGTGTTGGGCACATCGTTGATCAGCACACGCACCTGTTCGGGCTTGGAACCGAGCACGCGGCAGGCGGTCTCGGTGAGCTCGCGAATCAGGCCGAGCTTCTGCTCTTCGGTGCGGCCTTCCAGAATGTTGACTTGAATGAACGGCATGCGCGCGTCCTCAGACGAAGCTGACCGAGATCGAGCCCAGGTCCTGGTACTGCACGGTGATGGTGTCACCGGCCTCGACCGCCACGGCGGCGGTCACGCCGCCGGTCATGATGAAGCTGCCGGCCGGCAGCTCCTGGCCCTTGGCGCCGAGCATGTTGGCCAGCATGGCCACGCTGGCCGCCGGATGCCCCAGCACCGCCGCACCGCAGGAAAGACCGACCGGCTGGCCGTTCTTTTCCATCACCAGGCCGAGGGTCTTCAGGTCCACCTCGGACACGGCGCGGTTGCGCCCGCCGGTGACGAAGCGGCTCGACGAGCTGTTGTCGGCGATCACGCTGACCATGTCGAACTTGAAGTCGCGGTAGCGCGAGTCGATGATCTCGAGCGCCGGCAGGACGAAATCGGTGGCCGCCAGCACGTTGCCGATGTGCACGCCCGGCCCCTTGAGCGGCGCCTTGGTGACGAAGGCGATTTCCGCTTCCACCTTCGGGTGGATGAGCTTCTTGGTGTCGACGACGCCGCCGTCCTCGACCGCGAAGTAGTCGTACAGCAGGCCGTAGCCGGGCTTGTCGACGCCCATCTGGACCATCTTGGCGCGCGAGGTCAGGCCCATCTTGTAACCGACCTGGCGGATGCCGCGCGAGAGCTTGCGATCGCGAATGGCCTCCATCACCTGGTAGGCCTCGGCGATCGTCATGTCGGGATGATCGTCCGTGATCTTGGTGACGTCGTAGGCTTCGAGTTCGGCCTGCTCCAGGTGCTCGGCCAGTTTGGCGATGGTCGCCGCGTCAAGTGCCATGTGCGGTGTCCTCAGGCGTGCGCCGGCTGTTTTTCGCGCTCGGCCAGCATTTCCAGCGCGATCGACTCGATCATGTCCTCCTGACCGGCCACGGTCTTGCGCCGGCCGCACTCGACCAGCAGATCGCGCACGGAAATGCCATACCGCTCGGAGAAGCGCTTGGCGTGCAGCAGGAAGGTGGAATAGGTGCCGGCAAAGCCCAGCGACAGCGAATCGCGGTCGACGCGTATCGGCTGATCCATGATCGGCCGCACGATGTCCTCGGCCACGTCCATGATCTTGTACAGGTTCACGCCGGTGTCGATGCCCAGGCGCTGGCCCACCGCCACCAGGGTTTCCAGCGGCGTGTTGCCGGCGCCGGCACCCAGCCCGGCGGCGGAACCGTCGATGCGGTTGGCACCGGCCTCGATGGCGGCCAGCGAATTGGCCACCGACATCGACAGGTTGTTGTGGGCGTGGAAGCCGAGTTCGATCTCCGGCGCCAGGTTGGCGCGCAGCAGGCCGACCTTGGCAATGACGTCGTCCGGCAGCATGTAGCCGGCCGAGTCGGTCACGTAGATGCAGGTGGCACCGTAGGACTCGAACAGCTTGGCCTGCTCGAGGATTTTCTCCGGGCTGACCATGTGCGCCATCATCAGGAAGCCGACCGCGTCCAGGTTCAGCTTGCGGGCAAGCCCGATGTGCTGCTCGCCGCAGTCGGCCTCGGTGCAGTGCGTGGCCACGCGGATGCACGACACGCCCAGATCGGCCGCCATGCGCAGCCCGTCGACGGTGCCGATGCCGGGCACCAGCAGGCAGGACACCTTGGCCTGCTTCAGGTGCGGCACGGTGGCCTTCAGGTATTCCTCGTCGGTGTGCAGCCCGAAACCGTAGTTGATGGAGGTGCCGTCCAGACCGTCACCGTGGGTGACCTCGATCATCGGCACGCCGGCCTCGTCCAGCGCGCTGGCGATGGCCGTCATCTGTTCGAGCGTGATCTGGTGGCGCTTGGCATGCATGCCGTCGCGCAGGCACATGTCGTGCAGGGTGACCTTGCGGCCTTTGAGATCTTTCAGAGCCATGACGGGTGTCCTCGTGGGGTTCAGGCGGCGGCGGTCTTGTACTGCGCCGGGTCGAAGGCGCCGGACAGGATGTCCTCGGCGATCATCTCGGCGGTACGCGCGCCGGCGGCGGTCATGATGTCCAGATTGCCGGCGTACTTGGGCAGGTAGTCACCCAGACCCTCCACCTCCAGGAAGATCGACACCCGGTTGCCGTCGAACACCACGTCGTGCAGCAGGCGATAGCCGGGCACGTACTTTTGCACTTCCGCGACCATGTCCTTGACCGAGGCGCGGATGGCGTCCTGCTCCGGCAGCGTCTCGGTCAGGCAGTGCACGGTGTCACGCATGATCAGCGGCGGCTCGGCCGGGTTCAGGATGATGATGGCCTTGCCCTTGCGCGCGCCGCCGACCACCTCGATGCCCTTGGAGGTGGTACGGGTGAATTCGTCGATGTTCTTGCGCGTGCCCGGTCCGGCGGACTTGGACGACACGGTGGCGACGATCTCGCCGTACACCACCGGCTGTACCCGGCTGACGGCCGCCACCATCGGGATGGTGGCCTGGCCACCGCAGGTGACCATGTTGACGTTCATCTCGCGCTTGCCGAGGTGATCCTTCAGGTTCACCGGTGGCACGCAGAACGGCCCGATGGCCGCCGGCGTGAGGTCGATCATCACCACGCCGCGGCTGGTCAGCTTGTCGGAGTTGTCCTTGTGGACGTACGCCGAGGTGGCGTCAAAGGCGATCTGGACGTTGTCCTCGGCCAGGTGCGGCAACAGGCCGTCGACGCCCTCGTGGGTGGTTTTCATGCCGTGCTCGCGGGCCTTGCGCAGGCCGTCGGAGTCGGGATCGATGCCGACCATCCAGACCGGATTCAGCACCTTGCTGCGCTTGAGCTTGAACATGAGATCGGTGCCGATGTTGCCGGAGCCGATCAGGGCGCAGTTGATTTTCATGACGTGAATTCCTCGGCAGGCCGTGGGGTGGCAAAGACACCGCCGCCGG
>NZ_JBFJTF010000113.1:0-7505 GCF_041625615.1 Immundisolibacter sp.
CCTCTATCCTGGTAACGAGCGCGCGCGCTGGTGACTGCACTCGCGTCCTCAGACACGACCGAATAGCTCGCGCAACTCCTGCTTCGCGCGCTCGAGGACTTCCTTGCGCTCGGGCGACAGCTGCTTGCCGGCACGGTTGATGTAGAACACCAGCATCGACATCGCGGACCGGAACGGCGCGCTCCTGCGGCGATGGCTTGCTTCGGCGGCAGCCTGCAGTGCCAGCGCGATGCGCCGTGGGTCGTCCCGGGCGAACAGCCCCGGCTCCAGGTCCAGGGCGTTGCTGGTGCGGCCGACCCGTTGCGACCAGCGACGCTCGCGCCGGTCCGTCACGCGTGGGCTGCTGTTGCTACCAGCCGTTGCGCAGTTCGCGCAGCTTCAGGAACACGGCCTGCGCCGAGGGCTGCTCGGGCAGATCGGGGAAGGCCTCGCGCAGGCGGGCGATGACCGTCGGGTTGGTGAGCCGAAAGAAGGTATTCACCTCCTTCTCCTCGCCCAGCGTGGTCAGCCGCGCGGCATGCGGATCCTGGGCGTCGACCGCATCCAGCAACGCCGCTGCCTGCTGGTTGTCCGGCTCGCGGTCCAGCGTGAAGCGCAGGTTGTTGGCGATGTAGTCGTGCCCCGGATAGATCACGGTCGCGTCCGGCAGGCGCGCCAGTTGGTCGGCGAAGGTGTGGTACAGGTGTTCCGGATGACCGCCGCCGTGGCAGTTGCCGGCGCCGGCGTTGAACAGCGTGTCACCGCTGATCAGGCCCGGCCGGTCGCCCCGGCAGAACAGGCACACGTGGCTCATGGTGTGGCCGGGCGTGTCCAGGACTTCGAGTTCACCGCTCTTGCCGATCGGAATCACGTCGCCGGCCTTGAGGCCGCGATCGATGCCCGGAATACGGCCCTTGGCACCGGCGTGCGCCAACAGCTTGGCACCGGTGGCGGCGATGACCCGGTCGTTGCCGCCAATGTGGTCGGGGTGTTCGTGGGTATTGAGAACCTGCGTGATGCGCCAGCCCATTTCGGCGGCCCTGGCGATCACCAGCTCGGCCTCAAGCGGATCGATGGCCAGCGCCTCGCCGGTATCCGGACACCCGATCAGGTAGTGGAAATTGCGGTAACGGTTGTCGGAATAGATTTGTTCGATGATCACGTCGCCTCCGGTGCCGGCCTGGCCGGCACATAAGGGGAGCGAGCGGCCTCAGCCGCCCATGAGAGCCTTTTCCTCGGCCAGGCAGTCGGCGAAGGCCGGGCGCGCCAGGGTGTCCTGCAGGAACTGCGCGAGCAGTGGCCAGCGCGCAGCGTCCACCTGCTCGCCGCCGTAGCCGAGGTTGGCGAACTGCGTGGCGACGGCGATGTCGCCCAGCGTGAACGTGTCACCGCCAAGGTGGCCGGCGGCACACTGTGCCTCCAGGTAGTCACACGCGCCGGGCAGGTCGGCCAGGGCGGCGGCGACCTTTGCTTCGTCCGGCGCCACGCCGCGCATGTGGGGCTTGACGATGCGCTCAAAGAACACGCCTTCGGTGCAGATGTGGAACAACACGCTGTCGGCGTATTCCTCCAGCCACAGGGCGGTGGCGTACGCCGCGGGATCGGCTGGCAGCAGGGCGGGGCTGGGGTGGCGCTTTTCCAGGTAGGCACAGATCACGCTGGAATCGGCGAGACCCACCTGGTCGTCGCTGAACGCCGGCACCTTGCCAAGAGGGCTGAGGCGGCGAAACGCCGGATCATCGCTGCCCGGCATGACCGGTTGCAGGTCGTAGGGGAGGTTCTTGTGCGCCAGGGCGACACGTACCTTTCGAACGAAGGGGGACAGGGGCGCGCCGAACAGGACCGTCATGGTGTTCTCCTCTGGTGATGAATGCGGGTGGTCGATCCGACCCGGTCGATGGGGTCAATCGTACGCGAGGCGCCGCCGACGCAGGTACCCGTAGGTCACGCCCAGCAGCCCCAGAAGCGCCGCACCGGTGATCACGAACGCCCAGCGCAGCCCCATGCCCTGCACCAGCATGCCGAGCAGGACCGGTACGGCGAAATAGCCGAGGCGATTGAACAGCGTACGCAGGCCGATGACCAGGCCTCGTTGGCTGGGCGCGGTCTGCCGGCCGATGGCGGCCAGCAGGGTCGGAAGGCTCAGCCCGAGGCCCAGGCCGTGGAGCGCACTGAGCCCGCCCACGACCACCAGCGACGTGCTGAACGGAACCGCGCTGATGCTGGCGACGGACAGTGCGATCGAGCCGAACAGCACCGCGCTGATCGAGGTGTGGCGTATGAGCGCGGCGGCGCTCAGCGAGCCGACCGAGATGGCGCCGTTGATGCACGCGAACAGGATGCCGATGGTCGCCGGCGAGAATCCGGCTGCGGCCAGATGCACCGGGTAGAACGAGGCATTCACCGCCGCGGCCGACAGGCGCAGCAGCGTCAGCAACATGACGATCATGAGCGAGGTCTGCGCCAGCAGCGGCAGGGCCTGCCGATACGCGCTGCCGGTCACCTGCCACAGCGTGCCACTGCGCCCGGGCTCGCGGATATCCGGCAGCGGCAGCGCGACCAGCGTCAGCAGGCCGCCCCATACCGCCATCAGCGCGAAACCGGCGCTGAGTCCCCAACCGGCGACCAGTGCGCCTGCCAGCAGCGGGGCCAGCAACATGCCGATGCTGCCGGCGAACGAAAACCGGCCCATGATCGTGTTGCGCCGGGCTGGCGGCGCGGCGCGCAGGGCATAGGACTGCGCGGCCAGCCAGCTCATGCTGCGGGCCAGGCCGCCGGCCAACTGCAGGGCGCAGGCGGCGAGGAAACTGTCGATCAGGGGAAACAGCGCTGCCGTGAGCGCGGCGCCGATACCCGCCCACAGCATGATGCGCCGATCGCCGTAGCGGTCACACAGGGCGCCGGCCGGCAGGGCGAGCAGCAGCGGACTGAGCGAGGCCAATGCAACGGCAGTGCCCAGCTGGGCCGGTGGCAGGCCGCGGTCGACCGCCCACAGCGGCAACAGCATGCCGATCAGCGATTCGGTGGTGATGCCGCAAAAGGCGCTGGCGTAGACCAGGGCCCGTTGCGGCGCGCCGAGCGCGCGCGGTGCCGGGTCGGCACTCACGCGCTGCGCCGTCCGGGCACGGGGGTGCTGTCGCGGATCAGCAGCGGCGCCAGAAAGCGCCCGGTGTGGGAGTTCGGTTCGCGTGCCAGGTGCTCGGGAGTGCCGCAGGCGATGATCTCGCCACCACCGCCGCCACCCTCCGGCCCCAGGTCGATCACCCAGTCGGCCGTCTTGATGACGTCCAGGTTGTGCTCGATCACCACCAGCGTGTTGCCGTCGTCGCGCAGGCGGGTAAGCACGCCCAGCAGCAACTCGATGTCCTGGAAATGCAGGCCGGTGGTCGGCTCGTCCAGGATGTACAGCGTGCGGCCGGTGTCGCGTTTGGACAGTTCCCGCGAGAGCTTTACCCGCTGCGCCTCGCCGCCGGACAGGGTGGTGGCGGCCTGGCCCAGCCGGATGTAGCCCAGGCCAACCGCGGCCAGTGTGTCCAGCTTGCGCTTGATGATCGGCACGGCGTTGAAGAACTCACCGGCCTGTTCCACGGTCATGTCGAGGATCTGGTGGATGTTGCGACCCTTGTATTGAATCTCCAGGGTCTCGCGGTTGTAGCGCTGGCCGTGACATACGTCACACGGCACGTAGATGTCGGCCAGGAAATGCATCTCCACCTTCAGCATGCCGTCGCCCTGGCAGGCTTCGCAGCGCCCTCCGGCCACGTTGAAGCTGAAACGGCCGGGGCCGTAGGCGCGGGCACGGGCTTCGGGCGTGGCGGCCATCAACTCGCGAATTGGCGTGAACAATCCGGTATAAGTAGCTGGATTGGAGCGGGGAGTTCTTCCAATCGGGCTTTGGTCGATGTTGACGATCTTGTCGATCTGGTCGAGCCCGTGCAGCGCCCGGTAGGGGGCAGGCTCGTCGCGCGCCTGGTTGAGTTTCTGTGCGACGGCCTTGTACAGGGTCTCGTTGATCAGCGTCGACTTGCCGGAACCGGACACGCCGGTGACGCAGGTCAGCAGCCCGAGCGGAATGTCGACCGTCACGTCCTTGAGGTTGTTGCCGCTGGCACCGTCGATGCGCAGCACACGCTCGGGGTCGATGGCAGCGCGCTGTTGCGGCACGGCGATGGCGCGCTTCCCCACCAGGTACTGGCCGGTGACCGAGGCCGGATTGGCCGCCACCTGGGCAGGCGTACCCTCGGCGATGACGTAGCCGCCGTGTACGCCGGCGCCGGGCCCGATATCCACCAGGTGGTCGGCCAGACGCATGGCGTCCTCGTCGTGTTCGATCACGATCACCGTGTTGCCGAGGTCACGCAGGTAGGTGAGGGTCGACAGCAGGCGCTGGTTGTCGCGCTGGTGCAGTCCGATGGACGGCTCGTCCAGCACGTACAGCACGCCGACCAGGCCGGCGCCGATCTGGCTTGCCAGCCGGATGCGCTGCGCCTCGCCGCCGGACAGGGTGTCGGCCGAGCGGGCGAGGGTGAGGTAGTCCAGGCCGACATTGACCAGGAAGCCGAGGCGGGCCTCGATTTCGCGCAGTATCTTCTGCGCGATGGTGCCGCGCGCGCCCGGCAGGTCGAGGCCGGCAAAGAAGGCTTGCGCCTGGCCGACAGGCAGTTCGACCAGTGCGGGCAGGTTGCGCCCGGCCACGAACACATGCCGCGCCTCGCGGCGCAGGCGGCTGCCGCCGCAGGCCGTGCACGGCCGGTTGCCAAGGAAGCGCGCCAGGTGCTCGCGCACGGCGTTGGAGTCGGTTTCACGGTAGCGGCGGGCAAAGTTGTTGACGATGCCCTCGAACGGATGGCGCCGTCGCTTGCTGCGGCCGTCGGCCGTGCTGTAGGAGAAGGTGACGACCTCGTCACCGCTGCCGTAAAGCAGTACCTGGCGATGCAGCTGCGCCAGCTCCTCGAACGGGGTCTCCACGTCGAAACCGTAATGCCGCGCCAGGCCATCGAGCAGGTGCATGTAGTAGGCGTTGCGGCGATCCCAGCCGGGGATGGCGCCGGCGGCGAGGCTCTGGCGGGGGTTGGCGACAATCCGCTGCGGGTCGAAGAACTGCGCCACACCCAGGCCGTCGCACTCCGGGCAGGCGCCGGCCGGGTTGTTGAAGGAGAACAGGCGCGGCTCGAGTTCGGCCACCGAATAGCCGCAGTGCGGACAGGCAAAGCGGGCCGAGAACAGCAGGTCCGCGCGCGACTCGTCCAGGAACGCCACCTTGAGCAGGCCATCACCGAGGCCGAGCGCGGCCTCGACCGAGTCGGCCAGTCGGCCTTGCGCGTCCGGACGCAGGCGCAGGCGATCGACGACCACCTCGATGTCGTGCTTGCGCTTGCCGTCGAGCGACGGCGCCTGGTCGAGTTCCACCAGTTCGCCGTCGACGCGCGCCCGCACGTAACCGCGCCCGCGCAGACCTTCCAGCAGCTGGGTGTGCTCGCCCTTGCGACCGCTCACCACCGGTGCCAGCAGCATCACCCGAGGCTCGTCGGGCAGCGCCAGCAGGGCGTCGACCATCTGGCTGACGGTTTGCGCCCGCAGCACCACGCCGTGCTCCGGGCACTGCGGTTCGCCGACGCGGGCAAACAGCAGGCGCAGATAGTCGTAGATCTCGGTGATGGTGCCGACGGTCGAGCGTGGGTTGTGCGAGGTGCTTTTCTGCTCGATGGAGATGGCCGGCGACAGGCCCTCGATGTGGTCGACATCCGGCTTTTCCATCACCGACAGGAACTGCCGCGCATAGGCGGACAGCGACTCCACGTAACGCCGCTGACCTTCCGCGTACAGCGTGTCGAACGCCAGCGAGGACTTGCCCGAGCCGGATGGGCCGGTGATCACCGTCAGCCTGTCGCGCGGCAGGTCGAGGTCGATGTTCTTCAGGTTGTGCGTGCGCGCGCCGCGGATGCGGATGGCGGCGTGACCTTCGGGGCTGCTCATGACGGCCTGTGGCGGTGAGTGGCTGCAAACAGGCCATGTTACGGGCCGGGTCGAGTCCTGCGCAAAGCGGCCAGACACGGCGGCTTGTGGTGGCCGGTGGCCGCGCCGGATAATGCGGGCCCGCCGCCGGTGCACCGGATGGCTTCGCGTTTTCACCGCCCTCGGTTTACATGACTCCCAGCGAACGGCGCGTCACCGGCGCCCTGTCGGCCATTTACATCCTGCGCATGCTGGGCCTGTTCCTGCTGCTGCCGGTACTGGCACTGTACGTGGAACACCTGCCCGGCTCGACGCCGTTGCTGGTCGGCCTGGCCGTGGGCACCTACGGCCTGACCCAGGCTGTGTTCGGCATTCCCTTCGGCAACGCTTCGGACCGCTTCGGCCGCAAGCCGGTCATCACCGCCGGCCTGATGCTGTTCGCCATCGGCAGCGTGGTGGCGGCGCTGGCGCAGACCGCGTCGGGCATGGTGCTGGGGCGCGCGCTGCAGGGTGCGGGGGCCGTGGCGGCGCCGATCATGGCGCTGCTGGCCGACCTGCTGCGGCCGGAGCAGCGCAGCAAGGGCATGGCGGCCATCGGCATCAGCATCGGTGGCGCCTACCTGGTGTCCCTGCCGCTGGGGCCGGTCCTGGCGGCAGGCATCGGCGTGCCGGGTATTTTCTGGCTGATTGCCGCGCTGGCGCTGGTCATGGTGGCCTTGCTGTGGTGGCAGGTGCCAACGCCGGTCGCCGCGCGGCAGGTGCAGGCGCCGGCCGGCCAGTTCCGCGCCGCGCTCAGCGACCCGCACCTGTTGCGCCTGGACTTCAGCATCCTGGCGCTGCATGCGCTGATGACCGGCATGTTCGTGATCCTGCCGCCGCTGCTGCGCGATCAGCTTGACCTGCCGCTCGGGCAACTCCTGTGGCTGTATCTGCCCACGGTCGTGCTGTCCATCGTCGTCATGGTGCCGCTGATCGTCTACGCCGAGCGCCGCGCCCGCCTGAAGCCTGTGTTCGTGGCCATGGTGGCGCTGTTGGGTGTTGCGGTGCTGATGTTGCTCGGCGTCGGTCACGTGGTGTGGGGCGTCGCGTTGGCGCTGTTGACGTTCCTGATTGCGTTCAATGTGCTCGAGGCGACGCTGCCGTCCATGATGTCGCGCCTGGCCCCCATGGCCGGTCGCGGCACCGCCATGGGCCTGTATTCAACCTCGCAGTTTCTGGGCGCGTTTCTGGGCGGCGCGGGCGCCGGCTGGCTGCGCGGGCACCATGGCACCGAAGGCGTGTTGTGGGCGGGTCTCGCGCTGTGCGCGGTGTGGTTGCTGGTGTCCACCGGTCTGCGGGCGCCGGCGCACCTGCAGACGCGGCTGATCGAGGTCGGCCGCCTCAGTCCCGATCGGGCGCGCCAGCTGACCGATGAACTCATGCGCATCGGCGGTGTCGCCGAGGCGGTAGTGATTCCGGAGGAGGGTGTAGCCTACCTGCGGGTCGACGGACGCACTTTCGAGGCCACCAGCGTCGAGCGGTTTTCCGCCGCTCCCGCCTGACGGTGTTCCTCTACGGTGCGCGGATGGAAC
>NZ_JBFJTF010000114.1:0-7372 GCF_041625615.1 Immundisolibacter sp.
ATGATCTGGCCTTCCTGCTTGGCCAGCTCGTTCAGCACCGCCTTCAGGCGCTCCTCGAACTCGCCGCGGTACTTGGCACCGGCGATCAGCGCGCCCATGTCGAGCACCAGCACCCGCTTGTCCTTGAGCCCCTCGGGCACCTCGCCGTTGACGATGCGCTGGGCCAGGCCCTCCACGATGGCGGTCTTGCCGACGCCGGGCTCGCCGATCAGCACCGGGTTGTTCTTGGTGCGCCGTTGCAGCACCTGCACGGCGCGGCGGATTTCCTCGTCGCGGCCGATCACCGGATCAAGCTTGCCCTGCCGGGCCCGCTCGGTGAGGTCGATCGTGTACTTGTCGAGCGCGCCGCGCGCCTCCTCGGCACTCTCGGACGTGACCTTCTCGCCGCCGCGCACGGTGTCGATGGCCTGCTCCACCGCCTCGCGCCGGGCACCGGCGTCCTTGAGGATGCGACCGGTCTCGCCCTGGTCCTCGAGCGCCCCCAGCAGGAACATCTCGCTGGCAATGTAGTCATCGCCGCGCTGCTGGGCGTACTTGTCGGCCAGATTCAAGACCCGCATCAGTGCCTGCGAGGGCTGCACGTCGCCACCGACGCCCTGCACCTGCGGCAGGCGCTCCACGGCCTTGCCAAGATCCGCCCGCAGGCGGTCCACCGCCACGCCGGCGTGCGCCAGCAGCGTGCCGATGCCGGCACCGTCCTGCGCCAGCATGGCCAGCAGCACGTGCAACGGTTCGAGAAACTGATGATCGCGACCGACGGCCAGGCTCTGGGCGTCGGCCAGCGCCTTCTGGAACTGTGTGGTCAGTTTGTCCATGCGCATTCTGGGTTCTCCGGTCCGGCGCGGCGATCGCGCCCGTTGTCATGCAAGGTGGGGTGGCGACGCGCGTCCTTCAAGCGCCCATCGCCGCCCCGGTGACCGGAATCAATCGCGCACGGTCAGGCGGGCATTCACCCGTCCGGGGGACGCCCCGGGCGTGACACCGAAGCGTTCCACCGTAATGCCCTGCGCCGTGACACGGCCCAGCCAGCCGACCAGGCCGTCGAACGGCACCTCGTCCAGCCACACCCGCACGCCGCCGTCCGGCGCCGGCTCCAGCCGCCGCAGCCGGGCGCCGAACCCCGCCGCGCGCAGGCTGGCATCGAGCCGCACCGGCAGCGCCCCCGCGGCGGGCGCGTCCTCCCCCTGAGCGGCACGCAGCGCCTGCACGCGCGGCGCAAGGCCCTGCAGCCAGGCCAGGTCGGCCGTCAGGCGCGCGTTGTCCGCCGCCAGGCGCGCCCGCGTCGCCTGCCACGGCACCCACAACCCGCCGTATGCCAGCAGCGCCGCCAACACACAGGCACCGAGCGACAACACACGCCGCTCGCGCACCGTCCGCTGGCGCCACCTGGCAAGGCTGACCGCGCGCAGGCTCACGGCGCCCCCCGCGTGTGCAACACCACGCGCGTGCGCACCACGCCGTCCTGCGCCACGGCCACCGGCAACTGCGTGCGCACCCCGGGGTGCGTGGCCAGCGCGCCGCGCAGCGCCTCCACGGCCGGCAGGTCGGGCAGGTTCAGATCCAGCGCCAGCCGGCCGTCGCCATAGTCGAGCCCGCTCAGCACCTGCCCGGCCGGCAACGCACCGGCGGCGACGGTGAGCAGCGGCAGCAGGGCATCCTCACCCCGGGCGCCGCGTTCGAGCAGTTCGAGGCGTCGCTGTGCCTGCGCGCGCAGGCTCACCGGACGCCCCTCCTCCGGAAACAGCCGCATGAACTCGCCGCTCACCGCCTCACGCAACGCGGCGTTGCGCTGCGCCAGCTGGTGCGTCTCCAGCACCCGGCCGGCCACCAGCAGCACCAGCCACACCGCGGCGGCCACCAGCGCCGGCCGCCACGGACGCCAGCGCCCCGCCACCGGCGGCGGCGCAAAGGCACCCTGCAACAGGTCGACGCCACCGCCGGCCGCCAGGCGCGGCAACGCCTGCGCCGGCACCTGCGTCACCTGCGCCGGCACGTCGGGCGGTGGCGGCGGACCACCCGGCAACTGACGCCAGTCGAGCGCCGGCGGATTCAGCGCCGCCAACAACGGCAGGATGTCCTGCGGCGGACCGCACAGGCTGGCCTCGCCGGCCAGTCGCACCGTAAGCCAGTCCGGCTCGGCCAGCACGCCGGCGCCGTCCGGCGGCAACAGTGAAGCCAGTGGCGTCAGGCTGACCGCCCTCAACCCGGCCGCGCGCAGGCGCGCCAGCGCCGCTTGCAGTGCATCGCCAGCGATCACCGCGAACTCGACCCGCCCGTCGGCATGGCGCCGGCCGACCGCCACGTGCTGGGCCTCCAGGTCGCCGGCCAGCTGGTCCTCGACGGCAAATGCCACCGCCTGCCGCAGCCGCCGGCCGGCGACACGCGGCAGCACCTGCGCCCCGACCCAGGCCTGCGGGGTCGCCAGCAGCACGTTCAGCGGGGCATCACCCACGGCCGTCGCCAGCGCCGCGGCATCCCCCCGGCACAGCGCGGCACCGTCATACCACCGCCAATCGTCCGCACCGTCCCAGCGCACCACGCGTGTCATCAGCCAACCCTGTGTTCGAGACGACGGCGCACCCGCACCTGACCGCCGTACATCTGCAGCAGGCTGTCGCGCTGCAGGGTGAATCCGTCCAGCGTGACCTCGGCCTGCAACGCGAACCAGTCCGACCGCACCGTCAGTCCCGCGGCCTCGACCAGCAGCCCGCTGAGCGCCGGATCGGCCAGAAAGGCGTCCAGGCTGGCAAACGGCGCCGCCGCGGCGCGGGCAGCGAGATCACCGGCGCGGCCCGGTCGCAGGCCGTCGATCACCGCCGCCAGCAACGGGGGTGCTGCGGCGTTGACGTTGATGGCCGCAGCCGGCGGCAGCGCACACACCAGCGGCGCGAGCGCCGCGTAGGCGGCGCCGTCCATGGCCGGCAGCAGGCGCAGTTCGGACACGTCCGCCAGCGGCGCGTCGGCGGTGCGCATGGGCGGGTCGCGGCGGCTGTAGGCGTCGTCCTCGGCCCCGGCGAAGCGCGCCTCGGCGTCCTCGTCCAGCCAGTCGAGCAGCTGATCGGCGATGGCCGCCGGCAGGTCGAGCAGCGCCAGCAGACGCCGAAAGCGCGCCTCGGCCAGCGTGATGTCGCCGGCCTGCGGCGACAGGGCGTTCAGGTTGAAACAGCCCTGCGCGTCGCGCAGCGTGCCGCGCCCGGCCACCTCCAGCGGCCAGGGCAGCAGCAGGCGCACCGGCGACGGCGCCTGCGCGTCGGCCAGCCGCGGGCGCAGATGGGCGGCCGCCAGATACTCGACGCCGGTCAGGTAGGCACCGGCCTGCATCCGGCGCGACAGGTTGTGACTGCGATGCAGGGCGAACGCCTGGTCGCCGGCCACCGCCACCGCCAGCACGGTGACCACGGCCGTCAGCAGCAGCGCCAGCAGCAATGCCACGCCACGCTGGTTTCGGGCCGGCCGGGTCACACGTCCTCCGGCACCGGCAACAGCCACTCGACGGCACCGAACGGCGGCGCGTCGAGCAGCACGCGGACGGCACGCGCGTCGGCGCCGGCCTCGATGGCGACCGTGAAACGGCGCACGTCGGCGAGCATGCGCTGGGCCTGCGGGCGGGTGCCGGGCACGCGGTCCAGCACCGGCCAGGCATCGCGGTACAGCACGCCGCCGCGCACCTGCCAGCGCACGCGCTGCACCTGCGCACGCGGCCGGTCGAGCGGGTTGCCGAAGGCGCCGTGGGTGAGTTCGAGGCTGCCGTCCGGCGCGCGGCGCAGCGCGGGTTCGGGATCGCCAAGCTCGTCGCGCACCGGCCGTGCCACCAGGGCCGAGCAGTCGCGCGCCAACTGCCCGTGCACGCGCTGCAACCGGCCGAGCGCATCGGCCCGCGCGGCCAGTCTGTCGCGCCCCTCCAGCACACGCGCCAGGCTGCCGTAGGCAAGCGTCGCCAGCACCGCGAACACGGCCAGCGCCACCAGCAGCTCCAGCAGCGTGAAGCCGCCGACGCGCGCCTTCATGGCGGCGCCTCCGATGACGGCGCGGCCGCACCCTTCAACGCCGGCAGGAAACCCGTCAGCCGCGCCAGCACCTCGCCCCCCGGGGCATCCGCGGCCGGCTGCACGGTGAGCGTGGCCTGCCTGAGGCCCGCCCGCGACTCGATGTCGACAGTCACCCTCAGCCGCTCGCCGGCCTGCGTCTGGACCGCCTGCGTGGTGGTACCGGCAAATCCATCCAGCCACAGCCGCGTCAGCACGTTGTGCGCCGCCCAGCCGGCGAAGGTGCGCTGTTCGAGCGCCCGCGCGCGCGCCGCGCCACCCCCCACGGCGGCGTTGGCCGCCGCCAGCGTGATCGACACCACCAGCAGCGCGACCAGTACTTCCAGCAGCGTGAAGCCGCGCATCAGCCGGACGCCTGCGGCGCGGCCAGGTCGACCGTCCCATCGCCTGCCACGCACACCCGCCAGGCCCGCGCGTGGCGGCCGGCAACGTCCACGCAAAACGGCGTCGCCTCGCCCGTCGACAGCAGGAACACCTGCGGGCGATCCCCCTGCCCGAGCCGGTCCGGCAACGCCACCGGCTGGCCGTCGATGCGCAGCGACAGGTGCTCCTGCTCGGCCAGCCGCCGCGTCCGCAGGGCCCGCGCATCC
The DNA here is from genome assembly GCF_041625615.1 of Immundisolibacter sp. GTDB lineage: Bacteria > Pseudomonadota > Gammaproteobacteria > Immundisolibacterales > Immundisolibacteraceae > Immundisolibacter. The sequence goes on from NZ_JBFJTF010000114.1 coordinate 4,637, forward strand.
ACCAGTGGCAGCCAGCGCCGGTCCACCAGGCGCCTGAACTGATAACCCTCGGTGGCCAGACACAGGCCAAGCTCGCGTCCGTCCAGCACCGCCTCTTCCCGCGCCAGACGCAGCGCCGCCGCCAGCGTGCGCGCGTCCTGTTCCAGACGCGCACCGGCGCCGCCATCGCCCACCGACAGGCGGGCGAAGCCCAGGATCACGCCGATCAGGGCCAGCACCACCACCACCTCGAGCAGGGTGAAACCGCGGCCGTGGCGGCATGAAGGCAGCGCGCCCGTCATCACCGGACCATCATCACCGGTCGGAATCGACCCAGTTGCCGACATCCGCATCCACGCCCTCGCCGCCTTCCTGACCGTCGGCGCCGTAACTCCAGACGTCGATCTGGCCGTGCAGGCCCGGGTTCAGGTACAGGTAATCGCGCCCCCACGGGTCCTGCGGCACGCGATTGAGATAACCACCCGCCTTCCAGTTGGCCGGCGCCGGTTCGCCACCGGGCTTCTCCACCAGTGCGGCAAGACCCTGCTCGGTGCTCGGGTAGGCGTGGTTGTCGAGCCGGTACAGGTTCAACGCCGCCTCGATGGCCTGCACGTCCTGACGCGCCTTGATGACACGCGCCTCATCCGGCCGGCCCATGATCCTGGGCACCACCAGCGCCGCCAGGATGCCCAGGATGACCACCACCACCATCACCTCGATGAGGGTGAAACCCCGGTGCTTTGTTCGACAGGTCTGCATCACTTCACCAGTTGGTTGAGTTCGAAAATCGGCATCAGGATGGCCAGCACGATCACCAGCACGGCGCCGCCCATGGCCAGGATCAGCGCCGGCTCGAACACGCCCAGCAACACCGCCACGGTGTTCTGCAGCGCGCGCTCCTGCAGCGTGGCGGCGCGCGCCAGCATGGGCCCCAGTTCGCCGCCGGCCTCGCCGCTGGCGATCAGGCGCAGGCTCATGGCCGGCAGCAGGCGCTCGCGGCGCAGCGCCTGATTGAGCGCGGCGCCCTCACGCACGCGCTCGGCGGCGGCCTCGAATCCGGCGCGAAGATGCCGGTTACCGACCACGCGCGCCGACACGCGCAGGGCGTCGACCAGGTTCACGCCGGCGCTGACCAGCGTGCCCAGCGTGCCGGTGAAGCGCGCCTCGTCGAGCCCGCGTAGCAGTCGCCCCAGCAACGGCACCCGCAGTAGCCCGGCCGCGGCACGCAGGCGCAGCGCCGGCGCACGCAGCAGCAACCGCCCGCCGACCACGGCCGCCACCAGTGCCAGCAGCAGGGCCGGGCCGAACTGGCGCAGAAAACCGCTGACGGCGATCAGCGCGCGGGTGATCCACGGCAGCGTCTGGCCCATGCGGTCGAACACCTGCACGATTTCCGGCACCACGTAGGTCACCAGCCCGATGACCACGGCCGCGGACACCACCGTCAGCGTGATCGGATAGAACAGCGCCAGCAGCACCTTCTGCTGCAGCGCCTGGCGCTGCTCCAGGAAATCGGCCAGGCGGTCCATCACCTCGCCCATGCGCCCGGCGGCCTCGCCGGCGCTGACCGCGGCCCGGTAAAACTCGGCGAAGCTGCGCGGATGCTCGGCCAGCGCGGCGTTGAGCGAATGCCCCTCCAGCACGCGGCTGCGTACCGCCGTCAGCACGCGCTTGTGGCGCGGCGACTCGGCCTGTTCGGCCACCGCGCGCAGGGTTTCTTCCAGCGGCAGGCCGCTGTCGACCATCACCGCCAGCTGGCGCGTGAGCAGGGCCAGCTCCGCGCCGCGCAGGTGACCACCGCCCAGCGCGAAGCGGTCACCCGCCGCGGCGGCGCGTACCTCGGACAGGTCCAGCGGCAGCAGGCCCTGACGCCGCAGCTCGCTGCGGGCCTGGCGCGGCGAATCGGCCTCGATCAGACCACGCGTGCTGGCGCCGTCGGGGCGGGCCGCGGTGTACTGGAAGGCCGCCATCAGTGCAGCTGCGTCACGCGCAGCAGTTCGTCGAGGCTGGTGTCGCCGGCCAGCACGCGGCGGCGGCCGTCGTCGAACAGGCTCGGCGTGCGGCGCCGCGCCTCGGCTTCCAGCGCCGCCTCGCTGGCGCCGTCGTGGATCAGCGCGCGCGTCGTGTCGTCCACCACCACCAGGTCGTAGATGCCGCTGCGGCCGCGGTAGCCGCTGCCGTGGCAATGCGCACAGCCGACCGCGGCATGCAGCGTCGGCGGCCGGTCGGCATCCACACCCAGCAGTGCCGCCTCGGCCGCACTGGCGGTGTACGGGCGCCGGCACTGCACGCACAGCCGGCGCACCAGGCGCTGGGCGATGACGCCGATCAGCGACGAGGCCAGCAGGAACGGCTCGATGCCCATGTCGCGCAGGCGCGTCACGGCGCCGGCGGCGGTGTTGGTGTGCAGCGTGGACAGCACCAGATGCCCGGTGAGGCTGGCCTGCACGGCGATCTGCGCGGTTTCCAGATCGCGTATCTCGCCCACCATCACCACGTCCGGGTCCTGGCGCAGGATGGCGCGCAGACCCCGCGCGAAACTCATGTCGATGCGCGGGTTCACCGGCACCTGGCCGATGCCGTCGAGGTGGTACTCGACCGGATCCTCGACGGTGAGGATGTTGCGCGAGCGGTCGTTCAGCCGCGTCAGCATGGCGTACAGCGAGGTGGTCTTGCCCGAGCCGGTGGGGCCGGTGACCAGCAGGATGCCGTGCGGGCAGTGGATCAGCGCGTCGACCTGTCGCAGCAGGTCATCGG
>NZ_JBFJTF010000115.1:0-7367 GCF_041625615.1 Immundisolibacter sp.
GCTGGAGCTCGAGGGCGCGTTCGCCATCGGCGTGCTCAGCGGTGCCGAGCCGGATCGATTGATCGCTGCCCGGCGCGGCAGTCCGTTGGTGATCGGGGTGGCCAAGGACGCGGTGTATCTGGCGTCGGACGCGGCCGCCCTGCTGCCGTTCACCCGTGATCTGGTGTTCCTGCACGACGGTGACGTGGCCGAGGTGCGCATCGGCGCCGTGCGCGTGATCGACGTGCACGGGCGCCCGGTCGAGCGCCCGGTGCAGCGCAGCACCCTGTCGGCCGCCGCGACCGAGCGCGGACCCTACCGCCACTACATGCAAAAGGAGATCTTCGAGCAGCCGCAGGCCATTGCCGACACACTCGACGGCAGGCTGGGCGAGAACCGGGTGCTGGAGGCAGCCTTCGGAACCGACGCGACCGCCATCTTCGATCGCGTGCGCGAGGTGCGCATCGTTGCCTGCGGCACCAGCTATCACGCCGGGTGTGTGGCGCGCTACTGGCTGGAGGCACTGGCCGGCGTGCCGTGCCAGGTGGAGATCGCGTCCGAATTCCGCTATCGCGACGGTACCGTGCCGGCCGATGCGCTGTTGGTGGCCATCTCTCAGTCTGGCGAGACGGCCGACACGCTGGAGGCGCTGCGCGAGGGTCGCCGGCGCGGTTACGCGCACACGCTGGCCATCTGCAACGTGCCGGAAAGTTCCCTCACGCGCGAGGCCGACCTGAAGCTGATGACCCACGCCGGCCCGGAGATCGGCGTCGCCTCCACCAAGGCCTTTACCACCCAGCTGACGGCCTTGATGCTGCTGGTGGTGGCCCTCGGTCGTCGCCATCGCCTGTCGGCGCAGACCGAGGCCGCGCTGGTCGATGAGCTGCGTCGCCTGCCGGCCGCGGTGCAGGCGGTACTGGCGCTGGATGCGGCCGTGGCCGCACTGGCACCGGACTTTGCCGACAAGCACCACGCGCTGTTTCTCGGGCGCGGGGTTCAGTATCCGGTGGCGCAGGAAGGCGCCCTCAAGCTGAAGGAAATTTCGTACATCCATGCCGAGGCCTACGCCGCCGGAGAGCTCAAGCACGGTCCGTTGGCGCTGGTCGATGCCGACATGCCCGTCGTGGCTGTGGCGCCCAGCGACCCGCTGCTGGAGAAGCTCAAGTCGAACATGGAAGAGGTGCGTGCCCGCGGTGGCAGGCTGCTGGTTTTCGCCGAGGCGGCCGCCGATCTGGCCGACCGCGGTCTGACGCTGGTCGATGTGTCCACCGACGGGATTCGCCACCTGGCACCGCTTCTGTTCAGCGTGCCGTTACAGTTGCTGGCCTATCACGTGGCGCTGATTCGCGGTACCGACGTCGACCAGCCGCGCAACCTGGCCAAGTCGGTCACGGTGGAGTAGGTGCAGGCAGGCGCCCGGCGTGGCTCGGCCACGATGATCATCCGCCGTCCTAACTGCCTGCGGGCAGGGTGCTTTTGAGGTCTCGGCCGTGAAACTACAACAACTGCGCTACCTGACCGAGATCGTGCGGCGCAACCTCAACGTGTCGGCCGCCGCCGCGCGCCTGTTCACCTCCCAGCCTGGCGTCAGCAAGCAGATTCGCCTGCTCGAACAGGAGTTGGGTGTGGAGCTGTTCGAGCGCCGTGGCAAGCAGTTCGTCGGCCTCACTGCGGCCGGGCGGGCGGTACTGGCCCAGGCTGAGGAAATCCTGGCCCGGGCCGACAACATCAGGCGCGTGACCCAGGATTTCGCCGCGCCGCAGCAGGGCGCGTTCGGCATCGCCACCACCCACACCCAGGCCGGGTTCGTACTGCCGCCGGTGCTCAGTACCTTTCACCGCCGCTATCCGCAGGTGCGGTTGAACCTGCTCCAGGGCACCCCCCTGCAACTGGCCGACATGGCCGAGCAGGAGGACGTGGATCTGTTGGTCACGACTGACCAGGCGTCGTTGTATCCGCGCTTGGTGCTGTTGCCAGTGGCCTCCTGGCGCTATGCCGTGTTTTGCCCGGTGGGTCACCCGCTCACACAGCGGGCGCCGCTCACGCTGTCGGCAATCGCCGAGTACCCGCTGGTCACCTACAGCTTTGCCTTTGACGGACACTCGGCGCTGGAGAACTGTTTCTCCGACGCCGGTCTGAACCCGCGCCTGGCGTTGACCGCGGTCGATACGTCGGTGCTCAAGCGCTATGTGCGCGAGGGGCTTGGCGTCGGCCTGATGGCGGCGGCAGCGTTCGATGCCGCTACCGATACCGACCTGGTGGCGCTGGAAGCCGGCACCCTGTTGCCGCACGGTCGCGTGCACGTGGCGCTCGCGCCGGGGCGCTTCCTGCGCGGCTATGTGTATGACTTCATTGCCCTGCTGGCGCCGCACCTGACGCGCGATGTGGTCGACGAGGCGCGCGCGCTGCGCGATCCACAGGCCATTGCGGCGCTGATTGCCACCACCGCGCCGGCGGCAATGATCTGAAGCGACTTCAACACGGACATTTCATGACTGCGAGTAACTCCATCACCGTTCGTCTGCACCTGGACAGTCGCCCCGGGCTGCTGGCCAAGGCGCTGCAGGCGGTTGGCGACCAGGACGGTGATGTCGGCGCCATCGACATCGTGCGTGCCGACGCCGAGCACACGGTGCGCGACGTCACCATCGAGACCCTCGACGAGGCCCATGCCGAGCGGGTTGTGGCGGCCCTGTCGCAGGTGCCTGGCGTGGAAGTGGCCAGCTGGTCGGACCGCACCTTCCTGCTGCACCTGGGCGGCAAGATCGAGATCAACAGCAAGACCCCGGTGCGCACCCGTGACCAGCTGTCGATGGTCTACACGCCGGGCGTGGCGCGCGTGTGCCGGGCCATTGCGGCCGATCCCGCAGCGGCCTGGAACCTCACCATCAAGCGCAATACCGTGGCTGTCGTGAGCGACGGCTCGGCGGTGCTGGGGCTGGGCAACATCGGGCCACTGGCCGCCATGCCGGTGATGGAGGGCAAGGCGCAGCTGTTCAAGGAGTTTGCCGGCGTCGACGCGTTCCCGATTTGTCTCGACACGCAGGACACCGAGGCGGTGATCGCCGCGGTGACCGCGCTGGCCCCCGGCTTCGGTGGCATCAACCTCGAAGACATCGCGGCGCCGCGCTGCTTCGAGATCGAGCGCCGTCTGCAGGAAGCGCTCGATATTCCGGTCTTTCACGATGACCAGCATGGCACCGCGGTGGTGCTGGCGGCGGCTTTCCTGAACGCCCTCAAGCTCACCGGCAAGCGTGCCGAGGACCTGAAGGTGGTGGTCGCCGGGGTCGGCGCCGCCGGCACGGCCTGTACCGAGATACTGCTCGAGCTGGGCGTGAGCAACATCATCGGCTGCGATCGTGGCGGCGCCCTGTCGCGCACGCGCCGTGACCTGAATTCGGCCAAGCAGGCGTATCTGGAGCGCACCAACCCGCATGACGAGGCGGGAGACCTTCACAGCGTGCTGCGTGGCGCGGACGTGTTCATCGGCCTGTCGGGGCCGAACCTGATCGGCGCCGACGACCTCAAGGCCATGGCACGCGATCCGGTGGTGTTCGCCATGTCCAACCCGGACCCGGAAATCGATCCCCAGGTCGCGCTGCCGCTGGTCGCCATCATGGCCACCGGGCGCAGCGATTATCCGAACCAGATCAACAACGTGCTGTGTTTCCCGGGCCTTTTCCGCGGCGCGCTCGACTGCCGCGCCCGGCGCGTGACGCCCAACATGAAGCTGGCCGCGGCGCGGGCCATCGCCGAAGTGATCCCGGAGCAGGCGCTGCTGCCCGACTACATCATCCCCAGCGTGTTCGATCCGGCGGTGGCGCCCGCAGTGGCCGAGGCCGTCAAGCAGGCGGCACGCGACGACGGCGTGGCGCGGCACTGAACGCCCGGGCTGCCGGCACCGTGTCGTGCATCCGCGGGGAGCGCGTGCACGTTTGGTGAATCGACGGCGACAGGGTATAAAGCCGGTCGGTCATGGCCCGTCATGAGCGGGATGAACGTGAAAAGCAAGCTAATTCTGGCGATCTTCGGGCTGCTGGTGGCGATCGTCGCGGTGCCGCCGCCGGCACGTGCGGCGGGTCCGCAGGTGCCGCCCGAGGCGTTGCGCTGCCTGGCGCTGGCCGTGTATTTCGAGGCCCGTGGCGAGAGCATCGAGGGCAAGGCCGCGGTGGCGCACGTGGTGGTCAACCGTGCGCGTGAAGCCGGTTTCCCGGATCGGGTGTGCGATGTGGTGCAGCAGGGCGGTGAACAGCGGCCATGTCAGTTCGGCTGGTACTGCGATGGCCGCAGTGACCAGCCGCGTGCCGGCCGCATGTGGGAAACCTCGCTCGACGTGGCGCAGGAGGTGCTGGCCGGTCGGCTGGAGGACCCCACCGATGGCGCCTTGTATTTCGTGCGGGCACGGATCACCAAGCCGTCATGGACGCGTCGCCTGACCCGCGTGGCCCACATCGGCGGCCACGTCTTCTACCGCTGAACCCGCCCTTCGAGCCGCCGGCCCCGGCGCGCCGTGTGCCGCTGGCCGACGGGTCTCTGTGGCACTGGCCGCGTTTCGTGGAGCCGGCCGAGGCCGACGCGCTGCTGGAGCAGCTGATCGGCCGGGTGCCGTGGCAGCAACACCGGGTCCGCGTGTACGGCCGTGAATATCCGACGCCGCGGCTGTGTGCCTGGTACGGTGACGCCGGTGCGCGTTACGCCTACTCCGGCCAGTCGCTGAGTCCGCTGCCGTGGCTGCCGTCGTTAGCCGCGCTGCGGCGCAGGCTCGAGGCGGCGCTCGGCCGCCCGTTCAACAGCGTGCTGGTCAATCTGTACCGCGATGGTGCCGATGGCATGGGCTGGCACAGCGACGACGAGGGCAGCCTCGGTTCCGAGCCGGTGATCGCCTCGCTCAGTGTCGGGGCAACACGGCGTTTTGTGCTGCGCCACCGCCGGCGTGGCGACCTGCCCCGGCTGGATTTGCCGTTGCGCGACGGGGATCTGTGGGTGATGGCCGGCGCGCTGCAGACCCACTGGCGTCATGCCGTGCCGAAGACGCGTCAGGCGGTCGGGCCGCGCATCAATCTGACGTTTCGTCAGGTGTTGGCGCCGGCAGCGACAGGTCGTACTCCATGATCAGCGGTGCGTGGTCGGAGAATCGCTCGTCCTTGTGGATGCGCGCCGTGCGCACGGCATCGCGCAGGCCGGGCGACACCAGCTGGTAGTCGATGCGCCAGCCGACGTTCTTGGCCCAGGCCTGGCCGCGGTTGGACCACCAGGTGTACTGATCGGGTTCCTGGTTGACGACGCGAAACGCATCCACCCAGCCGATGTCGTCGAACAGCAGGTCCAGCCAGGCGCGTTCTTCCGGCAAGAAGCCGGAGTTTTTCTGGTTGCCGCGCCAGTTCTTGATGTCGATGTTGTGGTGGGCGATGTTGATGTCACCGCAGATGACCCACTCGCGCCCGTCGGCCAGCATCTGGCGCAGCAGGGGTGTCAGGCGCGCCATGACGTCGAACTTCACCTGTTGCCGCGCCTCGCTGCTGGAGCCCGACGGCAGGTACAGCGACACCACGCTGAGCCTGCCGTAGTCCACCTGCAGCCAGCGTCCCTCGGCGTCGAAGTCCGGCCAGCCCAGCCCTTCGACTACCCGGTCCGGCGTGCGCCGGGTGTAGATGCCCACGCCGCTGTAGCCGGGTTTCAGGGCGTCGTGGAAAAAGCCCTGATAGGGGCCGGGTGCTACCATTTCGGCGGTCAGTTGCGGACGCTGCGCCTTGGTTTCCTGCAGGCAGATCAGGTCTGCCTGTTCGCGGTCCAGAAAGTCCGCCAACCCCTTGCGCCAGGCAGAGCGGATACCGTTCAGGTTCAGGGTGATGATTTTCAGCGGCATGCACTCTCCTGCCGGCGGTGGCCGGTAACATTCTGAAAGATTGGGAAAATTCGTTCGTGGAAGGCTATCAGCGCGCGTTTTTCGAGTTCGCCATCGACTGCGGTGTACTGAAATTTGGGCAGTTCACCCTAAAGTCTGGCCGAATCAGTCCGTATTTCTTTAATGCCGGACTGTTCAACCGTGGCGAACACCTGAGGCGTCTGGGTGGATTTTATGCGGCCGCGCTGGTGCGCGCCGGGGTGCCGTTTGACATGCTGTTCGGGCCTGCCTACAAGGGCATCCCACTGGTGGCGGCGACGGCCATCGCCCTGGCCGGTGAGCATGGGCGCGACCTGCCCTTCGCCTTCGACCGCAAGGAGGCCAAGGATCACGGCGAGGGTGGCGTGATCGTCGGGGCGCCGCTGGCGGATCGCGTGGTGGTGGTGGACGACGTGATTTCATCCGGCTTGTCGGTCATGCATTCGGCGCGCTTGATCGCTGACGCGGGGGCGACGCTGGCCGGAGTGGTTGTGGCGCTCGATCGCCAGGAGCGGGGGCAGGGTGACCTGTCCGCAGTGGCGGAGGTCCAGGAGCGTCACGGAGTGCCCGTGATCGCGGTGGCGGGCGTCAAGGAGCTGGTGCATTACCTTGAATATGAATGCAAAGACACGGGCAATGCTGCAGCCATACGCGCCTACCGGGCGCAGTACGGAGCCGAATAACCGACGCCGTGTACTGGTTTGGGTGACCCTGGTGGTCTTGTGCGCCAGTGCACAGGCCGCCGATGCCGGCCGTCTGTTCCGCTATCGCGATGCCCAGGGCGTGATGCACATCAGCAGCAACCTGCCGCCCGGCCAGGCGCAGGCCGGCTACGAGGTTCTGGACAGCCGTACGCTCAAGCAGCTGGAGAAGGTTGAACCCCGGTTGACGCCGCAGCAATTGGCCGAGCGGGCCCGTCAACGGCAGCGGGCGGCGGTCGAGGCCGAGGAGGCGGCGCGGGCACGGCGCGCGGACCTGGCGAAGCAGAATCGCGACCGCATGCTGCTGCAGGCCTACAGCAGCGAGCAGGAGATCCTGCGCCTGCGGGACAGAAAGCTGGGCGACTTAGAGCGGATCGGGCGTGGTATCGAAAATACCATCCGTCATCTGCGCCAGAACCTGGCGGACGTGGACGCGACCATCGCCGCGTACCGGGACGATGGGCGGGCGCCACCGGCCGTTGTGCTGGAGCGTCGGGCGAGCACCGAAAACGACTTGTCCGAGCAGCTCGAGTTCGCGGCGCGCATTCGCGCCGAGCATGCCGAGATCGTCGAGCGTTTCGCTGCCGACCTCAACCGCTACCGGCTGCTGACCGGCAGCCTGCGGACCACCGCCCATCCATGACGGGTGGGCCGGCTCAGCCGGCCTGTGTCATCAGTCGCAGCCACTGCCGGTACTGGCCGTGGGTGAACACCTCGTCGTCGATGTCACCGGTACTGACCTGCGGCGCCAGGCCCAGGCGGCGGGCGTTGTCGTCGGCGCCCTGCAGCTGGCGCGCGGCGCC
>NZ_JBFJTF010000116.1:0-7364 GCF_041625615.1 Immundisolibacter sp.
CGGCCAGGGTCTGGCGCGCCTTGGCGCGCTGCGACGCGGCGGCCGTGCGCTGCGCGTCGGCGGCCTGCAGATCGCCCGCGTCCTGGCGGCCCTGGGTGTCGAGTTCCGCCAGTTCGGCCGCGATGGCCTGCTGACGCTGGCGCGTGCGCTCGCGATGGGCCTGCCGGGCCGCAGCCCGCGCCTGTGCCTCGGCCAGACGGCGCAAGGCCGCCGTGTGCGCCTGACGCGCCGCCGTGTGCGCCTGCTCGGCCGCCGCGAGCGCCTGACGGGCTTCGGTCCGTCGGTGCTGGCAGTCGGCCAGCCGCGTCTCGTTGTGCGCCAGCGCTGTCTGCAAGGCGGCGATTTCGGCGCCGCGTTCCAGCACACCGTCGGCGCCGTCGTTGCCGGGTACCGCCAGCCAGTTGCGTCCGACACGAATGCCCTCGCGCGTCACAACGCTCTCGTGCTGCGCCAGTGTGTGGCGCAGCGCCAGGGCCTGTGCCGGAGTATCGGCACGGCGCACGCCGCCGATCAGGGCCGCCAGGTCCACCGCGCTGTGCACGGCGTCGAGCAGGCTGCCACTGCCTGCCGCGGCCCCCTCGCCGGCTTCCACCAGCAGCAGGCCGGCCGCCTGTGACAGGGCATGGAGCGCCACGGTATCGAGACTGTCGATGACCTGCGCCTGCAGCCAGGGGCCGAGCGCCGCCTCCAGCGCGCCACGCCAGTCGGGCTGGGCATCCACGGCCGCCAGCAGCTCGCGCGCGGTCACGCCCTGCTCGCGCAACCAGACCTGCACCGGTTCGGCACCGGCCATCGCTGCCTGCTGCAGGGTATTGAGCGATGCCAGGCGCCCGCGTTGCTCGCGAACGCTGCCGTGCAGGGCCGACTCGTCCGCGCTGAGTGTCTCCAGCGCCTCACGGCAGGCGGCAATCCGCGCCTGCGCGTCGTGAAGCGCCTGCTCGCCCGAGGCGACCTCGGCTTCCAGCGCGGGGAGATCGGGCGCCGGCTCGGCGTCGGCCGCATCGGCGGTCGCGGCGAGCTGCTGCTGCTCGCGCAGCAGGCGCTCGCGCTGTGTCGTCAACCGGGCACGGTGTTGCTGCAGGCGCTCGGCATGGGCCTGTTGCAGACGCTCGCGCTCGGCCGCCTGCTGCAGTTCGGCACTGACCGCGTCGCAGGCCCGGCGCTGCTCGCTCAACATTGCCTCCGCGCGCGCCAGTGCCGCGCTGGCGCCCGCCATGGCCTGCTCCAGGCGCCCGCGCTCGTGGACGGCCTCCTGCTGCGCGGCGCCCAGCTCGGCCACCCGCGCCTCGGTCTCCGTACACTGGCGTTCGATCTGCTCGGCGCTGGCGAGCAACCGGGCGTGCTCCTGGGTCAGCCGCTCCTGGCGCTCGCGCAGGGCCGTGAGCGCCTGCTCACGCCCGGCCAGATCGGCACCGGCCTGGTACCAGGCCTGCTGCACTTCGCCGAGCGCGGTGGCCGCCGCGGCCTGCGTCTCGCGCGCTGCCTCGGTCTGTGCCTGTGTCGCGCGCAGCCCTGCCAGGGCCTGCTCCTGCGCCGTCAGCCCCTGCTCCAGCACACCGCGCTGAGTTGCCACGGCGGCCTCCTGGGCACGCAGACGCACACCCAGCAACTGGGCCCGCAGCTGTCGCTCCTCGGTCTTGAGCTCTCGGAAGGTCTGCGCCGCGCGGGCCTGACGCTCCAGCGTTGCCAGCCGTCGGCCGAGCTCATCGCGCAGGTCATCCAGGCGCGCCATGTTGTCGCGCGTGTGGCGAATGCGCCCGGCCGTTTCGTGCCGCCGGTCCTTGTACTTGGAGATACCGGCGACTTCCTCGACGAAGGCGCGCAGTTCCTCCGGCCGTGCCTCGATCAGGCGGGCGATCATGCCCTGCTCGATGATGGCGTAGCTGCGCGGCCCCAGGCCGGTGCCAAGAAAGATATCCGTGATGTCGCGACGCCGGCAGCGGCTGCCGTTGAGGAAGTAGACCGACTGCCCGTCGCGCGCCAGTTCGCGCCGCACGGCAATCTCGGCATAACTGGCCCAGGCACCGCCCAGCGTGCCGGCGCTGTTGTCGAACACCAGTTCGACACTGGCCTTGCCGACCGGCTGGCGAACGCTGGAGCCGTTGAAAATGACATCGGCCAGCGCATCGCCCCGCAACTGCCGGGCCGAACTCTCCCCCAGCACCCAGCGTACCGCGTCGACCACGTTGGACTTGCCGCAGCCGTTGGGCCCCACCACGCCGGTCAACGGCCCTCGCAAGTGCAAGGTGGTCGGATCAACGAAGGTCTTGAAACCCGCCAGACGCAGCGTTTTCAGCTTCATGTTCGCCGCTTCGGCCGCATTTGCCGCTCTTCCCGTGGCGAACGGATAATGCGCCCCCTTCCCCGTATGACCCGGAGACTGCCGTGGCCAGGCCGCGCCCCACCCGCTCTAAATCCGCGCCCGTCGAATCGGGCAACTGCCTTGAGACCTTCCCCAACCCGCATCCCGAGCGTGACTACACGGTACGGATGCGCTGCCCGGAATTTACATGTCTGTGCCCGAAGACGGGCCAGCCGGACTTCGCCACCGTGCATATCGAGTACGTTCCGGATCGGATGTGCGTGGAACTGAAGTCCCTGAAATTATATCTGTGGTCATTCCGCGACCAGGGTGCCTTTCACGAAGCGGTCACCGGCCACATGCTGGACGACCTGGTATCGCTCATGCAGCCGCGCTTCGTGCGCGTGACGGCAGAGTTCCTGGTGCGCGGTGGCATCTATACCACCGTGGTAGCCGAACATCGCCAGCCGGACTGGCAGCCGCCAACGCCAATTACGTTGCCCTGAAAAGCAAAAGGCCCGGTCTTTTGGACCGGGCCTTTTGGCATTTTGGTAGCGGGGGCAGGATTTGAACCTACGACCTTCGGGTTATGAGCCCGACGAGCTACCGGACTGCTCCACCCCGCAACTGGAGAGAGGGAAAGTATAGCGGGGCATCGCCCCGCCGGCAAGCGAAAACCTCAGAAAACCGCCTGGCACAGCGCCAGCAGGGGCGCCGGAAAAATACCGAGTCCCAGCACCAGCAGCCCATTGACGCCAATGAAAACCCGAACATCCAGCGCCGGGACGATGGCGGGCTGCTCCTCGGCCGCATCGAAGTACATGGCCTTGACGACCCGCAGGTAGTAGAACGCCCCGACCACCGAGAAGATCACCGCCACAATGGCCAGCCACAGCAGATCGTGCCGCAGCACCGCCTCGATCACACCAAGCTTGGCGTAGAAGCCCACCGTTGGCGGTACGCCAGCCAGCGAGAACATCACCACCAGCATCACCAGCGCCAGCCATGGCGAGCGCTGATTCAGGCCACGAAAGTCTTCGATGCGCTCCGCCTCGAAGCCGGCCCGGCTCAGCAGCATGATCATGCCGAATGCCGCCAGCCCCGTCAGCGCGTACGTGACCATGTAGAACAGGCTCGCCGCCATGCCATCGGCGTCGCCCGCCAACACGCCGAGCAGGAAAAAGCCCATGTGAGAAACGGTGGAGTACGCCAGCATGCGCTTGAGGTTCGTCTGCGCAATGGCAACCACATTGCCGACCGCAAGCGACAGCACCGCCAGCAGCGCCAGCATCTGCTGCCAGTGCTCCATCAACGGATGCCCGACACCGGCCAGCAGCTTGGCCACCAGCACGAACGCCGCCAGTTTGCTCACGGTGGACAGGAACGCCGTCACCGCGGTGGTGGCGCCCTGGTACACGTCCGGCAACCACATGTGGAACGGCGCGACACCCAGCTTGAAGCCGAGTCCGACCACCAGCATGGTCAGCGCCAGGCCGAGCAACGCCGAGAAATTGCCGGCGCGCGCGTGCTCACCCACCGCCTGGGTAACCGCGCCGATATCCAGCGAGCCGGTCACCCCATACAGCAGCGACATGCCGTAGAGCACGAAACCCGAAGCCAGCGCGCCGAGGAAGAAATACTTGATCGCCGCCTCGCTCGCCATGCTGTTGTCGCGGTTCAGTGCCACCAGCGCATACGACGACAGCGACAGCACCTCAAGCCCCAGATAGAGCACCAGGAGGCTGCCGGCGCTGGACATGATCAGCAGCCCGAGCGTTGCGAGCAACGAAAGCGTCAGATATTCGCCGGACAACAGGGCGCGCTGACGCAGGTAATCGCGGCCGAACAGCAACACGCCGAACATCACCAGCAGCGACACCGCCTTGACCACCAGTGCCAGGCCATCGACCGTGTAATGGCCGCTGAAGGTGGCGGTCGGCACCGTGTAGCTCTGCAGCAGTGCCACCAAGGTGGCGAGCAGGCTCAACTGCGCCGCAACGTACGTGTTGCTGCGCTCGCGGCCGGGCCAGAACAGGTCCACCAGCAGCACCACGCAGGACGCGGCCAGCAGCACCATCTCCGGCAGCGCCGGTGAGAAATCGGGGAGCGTGAATTCCATGGGTGTTGGCTATCGCTTGGTTGACGCGCTCAGAGACCGAGCTTGCCGCGTTGCAGGTGCGCGAGCAGGGTATCCACGGAGGCGTGGGTGACATCCAGCAGCGGGTTGGGCCACACACCGAGTGCCAGCACCGCCAGTGCCAGCAGGCCGAGCACCAGCCCTTCCTCGGCGCGCAGATCCTTCAGCGCCGCCACCTTGGGGTTGGCGACCGCACCGAACACCACCCGCTTGTACATCCACAGGTTGTAGGCCGCGCCCAGCACCAGACTGGTGCCAGCCAGCAGCGCGATCCAGAAGCCACCCTCGAATGCCGCCAGTATGACCATGAACTCGCCGACGAAACCCGAGGTGCCCGGCAGGCCGGAATTGGCCATCACGAACAGCATCATGAACGCAGCGAATACCGGCATGGTGTTGACGACACCGCCGTAGTCGGCGATCTGCCGGCTGTGCAGGCGGTCATACATCACGCCCACGCACAGGAACATGGCGGCCGAGATGAAACCGTGGGAGATCATCTGGACCAGGCCACCCTCGATGCCCTGCGCGCTGAACAGGAACGTGCCCAGCGTGACGAAGCCCATGTGCGAGATGGACGAGTACGCGATCAGCTTCTTCATGTCCTGCTGCACCAGCGCCACGGCGCCGATGTAGACGATGGCGATCAGCGACAGCGCGATCATCAGGCCCGAGAACGCCATGCTGGCATCCGGGGTGATGGGCAGCGACAGGCGCAGGAAACCGTAGCCACCCATCTTGAGCATGATCGCCGCCAGCACCACCGAACCGCCGGTCGGCGCCTCGACGTGGGCATCCGGCAACCACGTGTGCACCGGCCACATCGGAATCTTCACGGCAAACGCCGCCAGGAAGGCCAGGAACAGCAGCTTCTGGGTCGACAGGTCCAGCGCCACGCGCTGGAAGTCGAGCAGGCTGAAACTGTCGGTCTTCAGATGCAGGTAGATCAGCGCCACCAGCAGCAACACCGACCCAAGGAAGGTGTACAGGAAGAACTTCAGCGTGGCGTATACGCGGTTCGGTCCACCCCAGATGCCGATGATGATGAACATCGGGATCAGCATGGCTTCCCAGAACACGTAGAACAGCACTGCGTCGACCGAGGCGAACAGGCCGATCATCAGACCTTCCATGGCCAGGAAGGCGCCCAGGTACTGACTGACCTGGCGCTCGACCGACACCCGCGCCATTGCCACCACCAGAACGGTGACGAAGCTGGTCAGCAGGATGAACGGCAGCGCGATGCCATCGATGCCCAGGTGGTAGTAGACATTGAACGGCTCGACCCACGGCACGCGCTCGACGAACTGCAGCCCGCCGTTGGCCGGGTCGAACCCGGCGTACAGCGGCACCGTGATGATGAATTCCACCACCGCCACCAGCAACGCCAGCGTGGGTGCCAGCGCCGGCCGGCGATCGCCGGCCAGCAACCACACCAGCAGCGCGCCGACCAGCGGCGTCCAGATGGCAAGACTCAACAAAGGCAGGCTTTCGCTCATGGCGCGCTCAGAAGCTGACGTACCAGATCATGCCCAGCAGCGCGGCCAGGCCGATGATCATGGCAAAGGCATAGTGGTAGAGATAACCGGTCTGGATGCGGCGCAGTGCCGCAGCCAGGCGGCCGACGGTACGCGCCGTGCCGTTAACGGCCAGGCCGTCGATCAACGCCACGTCGCCAACCCGCCACAGCAGGCTGCCGATACCGCGCAGGCCGCCGGCAAACACGGTCTGATTGACGTCGTCGAAGTAGTATTTCCGCTCGAAGATGTGGTGAACGAGCGAGAACCGGTGACGCACGGTGGCCGGCCACTGAGGCCGCAGCAGGTAGAACACCGCCGCCGTGCCGGCACCGGCCAGCATCAGCCAGAACGGGGGCGTCATGAAACCGTGCAGAGCGAACGACAGCGCGCCGTGGAAGTGCTCGCCCAGTTCGAGCAGCGTGGCGTGCTGCGGCAACACGTGCAGCGCGGAACCGAAGTAGTCACCGAACAGCATCGGGGCGATCAGCGGCGCGCCGATCAGCACCGACGGCACCGCCAGCAACAGCAGCGGCCCGGTGACCACCGCCGGCGATTCATGCAGGTGCTCGGCGGCGTGATGATCGACCCGCGAGCGACCGTGGAACACCAGGAACAGCAGCCGGAAGCTGTACAGCGAGGTCACGAACACCCCAGCGAGCACGGCAAAGTGCGCAAACCCGGCCGCCGGCAGCGAGGACGCCGCCGCGGCTTCGATGATCGCGTCCTTCGAGAAGAAGCCGGCGAACCCGGGAAAGCCCACCAGCGCCAGCGTACCGATCCAGGCGGTCAGCGCCGTGATCGGCATGTGCTTCCACAGGCCGCCCATCTTGCGCATGTCCTGCTCGTGGTGCAGGCCAATAATCACCGACCCTGCCGCCAGGAACAGCAACGCCTTGAAGAAGGCATGCGTGCCGAGGTGGAAGATGGCCGCCGAGTACGCCGACACGCCCAGCGCCACCGTCATGTAGCCCAGCTGAGACAGTGTGGAATAGGCCACCACGCGCTTGATGTCGGTCTGCACCAGGCCCAGCAGGCCCATGAACAAGGCCGTCACGGCACCGATGAACAGGACAAAGTTCAGCGCCGTCTCGGACAGCTCGAACAGCGGCGACATGCGCGCCACCAGGAAGATGCCGGCCGTGACCATGGTGGCGGCGTGGATCAGCGCCGAAATCGGCGTCGGACCTTCCATGGAGTCCGGCAGCCACACGTGCAGAGGGAACTGCGCGGATTTGCCCATCGCACCGATAAAAAGCAGGATGCACACGAGTGTCAACGCCGACCATTCCGATCCGGGCAGCACTTCGATGGTCGTACCCACCACGCCCGAGGCACGCCCGAACACGGTGGCGTAATCGAGGGAGTCGAAGTAAAAGAGAACGGCGGCAATTCCGAGAATGAAGCC
>NZ_JBFJTF010000117.1:0-7306 GCF_041625615.1 Immundisolibacter sp.
GAGCAGGTTCTCGCTGCGCTGTACGCCGTCCGCGTCCACCCAGTAACAGCGCAGGGAAGGCGCCAGGTCACGCAGCGGCGCGCTGGCATTGGCCAGGTCGCCGCCCGCCGCCAGGTGGGCCGCCGCCGTTGCCAGGTGCGACGCCACCTCATCGACGCCCGCCGCCGTGCGCAAGCCGGCGCGAGCGCGTTCGATGGGCACGACGTGCGCCGGGGCACGCAGCGCCGGTGCCGGCACCGCGAAATGAAAGCCCTGTGCCAAGTCGCAGCCGACCTCCAGCGCCAGTTGCGCCTCGACCTGGTTCTCCACCCCCTCCATCAGCACCAGCGTGCCGCAGTCGTGCAGGAACTCCACCAGGCTCGGCAGCAGACGACGCTCCTCGTCACGCGCCAACGCCGCCAGCAGCAGCTCGCGGTCCAGCTTGACGATGTCGACGCCGAGCGACCACAGCCGCGTCAGGCTCGACAAACCCACCCCGTAATCGTCGATCGCCACCAGGCAACCGAGCCGCCGGTAGTAGCTCACCGCCTCAGCCAGGGTATCGCCGTCCTGCACGCCGCTTTCGGCGATTTCCACCACCACCCGTGCCGGGTCGAAACCGGTCTCGTGCAACAGCGCCGCGAGGAATTCGCCGTGCCGGCGATGCCCCGCCACCACCATCGGCGACACGTTCAAGAACAACCAGCCGGCGTCCGGCGTGGCCTGCCCCAGGAAATTCCGCAGATGCAGCAGCCGGCACAGGCCGTCGAGTTCGATCAGACCCGCTTCGTCGAGACCGCCACTGAAGAAACGAAACGGCGTCGCGCCGCGACCGTCTGCGTAATCCAGGCGCACCAGGCCTTCGTGACCCACCACACGCCCGGTACGCAGCGTCACCACGGGTTGAAACACGCTCGACAGGCGCAGACTGCGAAACCTGCCCTGCCAGGAGCCGTCAGCGTTCTGGCTGGCCTGTGTCTCGAGTCGTGAAAGCTGCACGTGCGGTTGGGTCATTGAATTGGATCCGGATGCGGGCAACGCGAGAGGCCGATCCACGGCCCGCCGGCGGCTGCCATGCCATCCCGCCGGCACACAGCGGCGCGGCGGGTCGTTGTCAGCAGGTATATCGGCCGTTCTCCCGGCCTCTGAATACCGCGCGGCTCACTGTACCTCCGGTTCCGGACACACACGAGCGGCAACGCCTCAACCACCGAACACTTTCGCCAGGAAGGCCACCTCATCGCCGATGCGGACATCGAGGATCGCCGGCCTGCCCTCGCGCACGGCGGCCACGGCCCGCCCGACGGCGGCGCGGATCTGCGCCGGGTCGTCCACCTTCTCGCCATGACCGCCGAACATCACCGCCAGCTGGCCGTAATCCGGATTGGGCGCGATCGGCGAGCTGACGTGGTGTTGACGGGCCACCGCCACGCCCGTCGGGTACAGGAATTCGGTACCCATCTGCATCGAACGGTAATGGCCGTTGTTGAAGATCACCGTCAACAGGCCGACACCGTACTGCTGCGAGAAGCCCAACGCCGCCAGGCCCGGGTTGTAGTTGTAGGTGCCGTCACCGACGAACACCACCGGCAGCGCGTCCGGCAGCCCCACCGCCGCGCCGAGCGCCATGCCGATGCCCAGCCCCAGGCCACCGGACAGGGCATTGATGAAGTGACCCGGCTTCAGACGGTCCATCACGTTGATGAGGGTGTGGTGGGTGAGGATGGTCTCGTCGACGATGACCGCATCATCCGGCAGGCAGGCGTTGAGTTCATGGCACAGAAAGCGCGCGTCGATGGGTGTCGCGCCGGCGTGCTGCAACGCCTGTTCTCGCCACTGCGCCCGCCGGCCGGTGGACCGCTCACCCCAGGCGGCGGTGCGCTGCTCGGCACCGGCGGTCGCGCTCGGGAGGCGCTCCAGCAGCACGTCGACGGCCGCCATGGCGTCGCCCTGGATGATGAGATCGGCCGTGAAACCCGAGTACGGGTCGCGCCCGCGCAGCGGGTCCTGCGCCACCGCAATCAGCCTGGCGCCCGGCGGCGTCATGGCGGTCGGCGGGTACCACGGCCCCGGCGCTTCCAGCATCAGCACCGCGTCGACGTCCTTCATGTACGGCTGGGCGTAGAAACCGGCGTGCAGCGGGTGCTCGCGCGGGAAGTTCACGAAGCCCGGATGCTGCCCCTCCACCACGCCGGCGCCCAGACGCTCGGCGAGTTGCACCAGACGCGCCGCTTCATCGGCAGTGCGGGCGGCGTTCTCGACGATGATCAGCGGGTTTCTGGCCGCCTTCAGCCAGGCGGCCGCCTGTTCCAGCGCCGCGCGCTCGGGCCGCGGCGTGCTGGGGTTGGCGTAGCGCGCCGGCGCCGGCAACACCGCCGGCTGGTGCAGGTGCTCGAACGGCAGCGACAAAAACACCGGTCCCTGCGGCGCGCCCATGGCCAGCGCGCAGGCGCGGTGCACGGCACCCGCCAGCACGGTCGGCGTGTTGAGACCGAAGCTCGACTTGCAGATCGAGTCCACCAGCCGCGCCGGCCCGCCATGGTCGGCCAGGAACCGTCCCCATTGCGCGCCGACCCAGGCATCCGCCCCTTCGCCGAAGCTCACCGACTCGCCGGCCAGCACCAGCAGCGGAATCTGCTCGTGATAGGCGGCGCGGATGCCCATGGCGGCGTGGAGCGTACCGACCGTGGCGTGGACCAGGCACACGCCGAGCTTGCCGGTGGCCCGCGCGTAACCCATGGCCTGGCCGATGGCCAGGTCCTCGTGACGGGCGTTGTAGTAGGCGGGGGCGGGCTCGCCGGCGTCGGCGCGTCGCGCCAGCGCCTCCCACAGCGGCGGCCATTCCGAGCCGGGTGAGGAAAATATCGCCTCGACCGCGTAGCCGTTCAGGATGTCGAGCAGAACTTCCGCGCCATTGGGCTGGCTCATGGGGATCTCCTCCGGATAGTCGTTGTCGATCGGCCCGGCGCGGCGATCGGCGCCCACGCCCGACGCCATCATAGACCGCAAGACTACCGAACGATCGGCAGGTACGGCATGCTACGTTGCAACCCCGCCCGGTGACCGGAGACAGCGCCATGAACGCCCCGTACAGCGTGTCCGACTACTCACACCTGGTGCAGCGCGACCGCGTGCACAGCGCCATCTATACCGACCCCGCCATCTTCGAGCAGGAAATGGCGCGCATCTTCCACCGCGCCTGGCTGTGCGTGGGACATGAGGCGGAACTGCCGAATCCGGGCGATTTCCGCGCCACCACCCTGGGCCGCCAGCCGGTGGTCATGGTGCGCGGCGACGACGGCCAGGTGCGCGTGTTCATGAACCGCTGCCGCCACCGCGGCATGACCGTGTGCGAGACCGAAACCGGCAACGCCCGTTTCTTTACCTGCTGGTACCACGGCTGGGTGTACAGCAACACCGGGCCGCTGCAGGACGTGCCGGGGCCGGCCGGCTACGGGGCGGATTTCTGCAAGGATGACCTCGGCCTGACGCCGGTACCGCGGCAGGCGAGCCATCGCGGCTTCGTGTTTGCGAGCCTGGCGCCGGACGGCCCGTCACTGGCCGAGCATCTCGGGCCGGCCGCCCGCTACCTCGACATCTACATGGACGCCTCACCGCTGGGGCAGATCGCGGTCACCGCCGGCGTGCACCGCACCCGCTACCGCGGCAACTGGAAGTTCGTCGGCATGGACGGCTACCACCCGCACTACACCCACCGCTCGGTGCTGGACGCCTGGCGCCGCCGCCCGGGCGGCAACATGGCCGACACCCACCACGGCGACCCGTTCGCCGACGAATCCGGCAACCTCACGCGCGACCTGGGCAACGGCCACGTGCTGCTGGATTTCCTGCCCGGCCGCAGTGCCAACCTCGACCGCTACCTGGACACGCTGCGCCGCCAGCCCCAGGGCGAGCAGTACATCCAGGCCATGCTCGACACCTACGGCGAGGCGCGCGGACGCGAACTGCTGGCCTGGGCCGGCGACCCGCACGTCGGCGTCTATCCCAACCTGCAGCTGATCGGCGTGCAGATCCGCCTGGTGCGCCCGCTGGCGGTGGACGACACCGAGGTGCTGATGTTCCCCGGCCTGCTCCAGGGGGTGCCGGACAGCATCAACAGCATGCGCCTGCGCCAGCACGAGTCGTTCTACGGCCCGGCCGGCGCCGGCTCCCCCGACGACGCCGAACTGTTCGAGCGCAACCAGGAAGGCCTGAAGGCCGACGTCGAGCCGTGGCTGCATCTGGGCCGCGGACTGAACCGCGAACGCCTCGAGGCCGACGGCACCCGCACCGGCCTGATCGGCGACGAAACCACCCAGCGCGGCCAGTTGCGCGGCTGGCTGCGCCTGATGTCGGAGACGCCAGCATGATCGTCACCCGCGAGACCGTGGAAAGCTTCCTGTTCCACGAAGCCGACCTGCTCGACGCCATGCAGGTCGAGGACTGGCTGGGCCTGTGGGCGCCCGAGTGCTGCTACTGGGTGCCCTGCAACGACCGCGACGCCAACGGCACCGACCCTGGGCGGCAGGTGTCCATCATCTACGACGACCGCGCGCGACTCGAAGACCGCGTCCACCGCCTCATGAGCAGCGCCGCGCACAGCCAGCGTCCGCGCTCGCGCATGCGCCGTGTGGTCGGCAACATCCGCTTCGAGTCCCGCGAGGACGAGGTGCACACGCGCTCGAACTTCGTGCTGGCCGAGCTGCGCCGCGGGCGCCAGGAGGTCTGGTCCGGCGTCAGCCAGCACCGCCTGCTGCCGGCGGGCGACCGCTTCACGATCAAGGCCAAGACCGTCCTGCTGACACAAAGCGACATGGCCATCGACAATCTCACCTTCCTGCTCTGACACCGCCCAGGACGCCCCATGACCCAAGACGTCACCGCCACCCTCGCCCGCCCGCTGTCCGGCCGGCTCCATCCGCAGGTGGCCGCACACCTGGAACAGCTGGCCGCCATGGAGGCGCCGCCCCTGCACGTGCTCACGCCCGAACAGGTGCGCGTCGGCTTCGGCATGCAGCTGCAGATGACCGCCGGCGCCGCGGCGCCGCTGCCGGTGGTGCGCGACGTCACCATTCCCGCCGCGGGTGGACCCATCAGGGCGCGCCTTTACCGGCCCGCCGCCGATGGCGTACTGCCGGGCCTGGTGTTCTTCCACGGCGGCGGCTGGGTGATCGGCGATCTCGACAGCCACGACGACCTGTGCCGTGACCTGGCGGCCGGGGCCGGCTGCGCGGTGCTGGCGGTGGACTACCGGCTGGCGCCGGAGCACCGCTTTCCGGCGGCCGCCGACGATGCCGTGGCCGCCACGCGCTGGGCCAGTGCCAACGCGACGGATCTCGGCATCGACCCGCAACGGCTGGCGGTGGGCGGCGACAGTGCCGGCGGCAACCTCGCCACGGTCAGCGCGCTGGCCGCGCGCGATGCCGGTATCGGGCTCGCGGCGCAGCTGCTGATCTATCCGGTCACCGACCTGTCACGCCTGGAAGGCGAGTCCTACACCGCCTGCGCCGACGGCTACGGACTGACCGCCGACGCGATGGTGTGGTTTCGCGACCATTACCTGGCCGACGCGGCGGCGGCCCGGGACTGGCGCGTGTCTCCCCTGCTGGCCGCCGACCTCGACCGACTGCCGCCGGCGCTGGTGGTGACGGCCGAGTTCGACGTGCTGCGCAGCGAGGGCGAGGCCTACGCGAAGCGACTGGCCGACGCCGGCGTCCCGACGCAGCTGGTCCGCTACGACGGCATGATCCACGGCTTCGCCTCGATGGCGGGCGTGCTGGACACCGGCCGCCAGGTGCGCAGCGACATGGCGCGCTGGCTGGCCGATCGCCTGGCGCGCTGAACGGCTCCCTCGCCGCCGCACCCTGATCTCCTGTTCGGGCGCTGTTGACGTCGGTCAAGACGGTACTGGCCGACGCCGCGATGATGCGCGCTGGGCACTTTGCCCCCCACAGCCTGGACGCTGCCCCCATAAGGAGATGAGGAACGATGTCCGCCCACGCCCCGAGCCCCAGTGAACACCTGCTGCGCGACTACATGCGCGCCCCCCTGCTGGCCCTGCCCACCACCGTGCTGGCGATTTCCATGCTCGGCGGCATGGCCCTGGTCTGGTACCTGTGCCTGACCGGCCGCATGAGCTTCTGGGCCGGCGCGCTGATCAACGGCCTGCTCAGCTACGGCCTGTTCAGCCCCATCCATGACGGCGCCCACCGTGCCATCTCGCGCATCGGCTGGCTGAACGAGACCATCGCCGACGTGTCGCTGCTGTTCCTGTTCCCCTACGCGCCGATGGTGGCGCTGCGCTGGCTGCACAACCAGCACCACATCCACGCCAACGGCGTCGAGGACCCGGACCGGTTCGAGCACGACGCGCCCAAATGGCAGGCACCGCTGCGCTGGGCGTTCTTCGACCTCTGGTACATCTGGTACTTCTTCACCCGTGGCCAGCACCTGGTGAAGAAACACAGGAAGGAACTGATCGCGTTCTACAGCTGCCTGGCGCTGGCGGTCGGCACCCTGATCGCGCTTGGCTACGGCTACGAACTGTTCATGCTGTGGTTCATCCCCACGCGCATCTCGCTGTTCCTGATCGCCGTGGTGTTCGTCATCCTGCCGCACCACCCGGCCATGGTCAGCCATCACGAGGACCCGTATCTGGCCACCACCATGCGCATGGGCTGGGAATGGCTGCTGACACCGTTGCTGGTGTACCAGAACTACCACCTGATCCATCACCTGTACCCGACGGTGCCGTTCTACAAGATGCACCGCGTCTGGTACCTGCGTTACGACGAGCACGTGAAGCACGACGTCAGCTACCAGACCGCGTTCGCGCTCGAGCCGCAGAACATCGACGTGCACCGCCAGTTCCATGCCCGGCAGGCGGGCGACCCGGACGCGGCGCCCGTCGCCAGCGGCGCCTGACCGGCGAGCTCCGGCACGAAACGCCCCGGTCCCTGCCGGGGCGTTCCGTTTTCGGGGCGCGTGCCGGGCGCTCAGGCGGCCGGGGCGATCACCGCCTTGACCGTCTCCAGCCGCGCCACCGCCTCCAGCGCCTGCTGGCTGTCCTCGATGCGGTAACGGTGTGTCACCACCTCCGCCAGCGGAAACCGCCGATGCTGTGCCTGCACCACCTGCAGTGCCTGATACAGATGACGCGGCTGCGACAGGGCGGTGCCGATGATGCGCAGGTTCAGGTTGTTGATCAGGCGCGGCTCGACCGGCACCGTGCCGGGCGCCGACCACAGCCCGACGATCAGATAGCGCCCACCACGGGCCACCAGCTGCAGGCCTTCGCCAAAGGCCGGCACCGCGCCGGCGGCCTCGA
>NZ_JBFJTF010000118.1:0-7246 GCF_041625615.1 Immundisolibacter sp.
AGAATGACTTCACCGGCACCGCCGACGGCGTCGACCACGCTGCCGAGCACGCTGATGGTCGACGGTGCGCCGTCGAGCTGGCGCCCGCCGTGGTTGGACACGATCACGCCATCGGCGCCGGCGGCCACCGCCTGACGCGCGTCGTCCGGACGCAGGATGCCCTTGACCAGCAGCGGCAGGTCCCATTCGGACCGCAGCCACTCGATGTCGGCCCAGCTGATGCTGGGGTCGATCTGCGTGTTCATGAAGGTGGACAGGGCCACCACGTTGCTGTCCTGGCCGCCCCAGCCGACCAGGTTGCCCAGGGTCTGGTGACGGTGCGGCAGCATGCGCCACAGCCAGCCGGGGTGACGCAACAGGTCGGCCGCGGTGCGGCGCGAGAAGCGCGGCGGCACGGTGAAGCCGTTGTGGATGTCCTTCTCGCGCTTGCCGCCGCGGGCCAGGTCGACGGTAACCACCAGTGCCCGGTAGCCGGCGCCGCGGGCCCGCTGCAGCAGGCTGCGCGTGAATTCGCGGTCACGGAACAGGTACAGCTGGAACCACAGGTTGCCCGGCGCGGCCTCCATCACCGTTTCGAGCGCATGGCTGGCGGTGGTGGACAGCACCAGGGGGATGCCCGCCGCCTGCGCCGCGCGCGCCAGCGCCAACTCGCCCTGCGGACGCACCAGTCCGCACAGGCCCATGGGCGCGATCAGCAGCGGCAGCGCGATCTGCTCCCCCAGCAGGGTGGTGCCGGTGTCGATCTGGCTGGCGTCGGTCAGCACCCGGGGCGCGAACCGCAGCGGCTCGAAATCGGCCGTGTTGGCGCGCAGGGTGATTTCGCGCTCGGCGCCGCCGTCGACGAAGTCGAACACCAGGCGCGGCAGGTAGTCCCGGGCCGCCCGGCGCAGGTCGTCGACACTGGCATGGACCGCGTTCATGGCTGACGCGTGGCCCCGGCCTGGGTCAGCCGGTCCAGGTACCGCTGCCACAGCGTTTCCCGGTCGCGGCCCAGGCGGTACAGGTAATCGAAACTGAACAGGCCGCTGTCGTGCCCGTCGGAGAAGGTGATCTGCACCGCGTAGTGGCCGACCGGTTCCAGGGCGGTGATGGCAACCTCGCGCTTGCCGGTGACCAGCACTTCCTGGCCCGGGCCGTGGCCCTGCACCTCGGCCGATGGCGAGTGCACCCGCAGGAACTCCGCCGGCAGCTCGAACACGCCGCTGTCGGCAAAGCGCAGCTCCAGGGTGCGCGCGGCGCGGTGAAGCACGATGTCGGTCAGCTCCGGTGCGCTCATGCACTCCCCCAGCGTTGGCACAGCGCCGGCAGCTGAGCCGGCGCGTCGATACGGGCGTCGGCGCCCCAGGTGGTGATGTCCTCGTCCGGCGGCAGGTAGCCGTAGGCGGCCACCACGGTGCGCGTGCCGGCCGCGCGGCCGGCTTCGATGTCGCGCCGGTCGTCGCCGACGAACACGCATTGCGCGGGCTCGACACCGAACCGCGCGCAGGCCAGCAGCACGCCTTCGGGGTCGGGCTTGGGGCGCGCCAGGTGGTCCGGCGTGATCAGGCAGTCGGCATCCGGCCAGGCGCCGAGCGCCCGCAGCACGGGGGCGGCGAAGCGCTCCATCTTGTTGGTGACGATGCCGATGCGCAGCCCACGCTGGCGCAGCAGCGCCAGCACCTCGGCAAACCCTTCGAACAGCCGCGCCTGACCGGAGCAGCAGTCGGCGTAGATCGCCAGAAACCGGTCGCGCAGTTCCACATAGCGTGCATCACCCGGCCGCAGGTCAAGCCCGTAGCCGAGCATGCCGCGCGCGCCCTGCGACACGTAGGGCCGCAGGGCGCCGGCCGGCAGCGGCGGCTGGCCCAGCTCGGCGCGCAGGGTGTTCATGGCCTGCGCCAGGTCGTCGGCGGTATCCGCCAGCGTGCCGTCGAGGTCCAGCAGCACCACCGCCGGGGGTGCCAGGTCGCGGGCCGGCACGCTCACGCGGTGGCGGCTTCCCGGTAGAAGCCCGTGCCGGCGCCCAGGCTCGCGGCATTGCGCATGGAGGTGAGCATCATTTCGTGGTTGGCGATGCCCTTGCCGACGATGTCGAAGGCCGTGCCGTGTGCCACCGACATGTGGATGTACGGCGTGCCGAGGATCATGGCGCAGTTGCCGACGAAGCCCCAGGTCTTGACGGCAATGTGGCCCTGGTCGTGGAACATGCACAGCACCACGTCGTACTTGCCGTCGATGCACCAGCGGAACACGCTGTCCGGTGGCGCCGGGCCGGTGACGTCGATGCCTTCGGCCTTCGCCTTCTCGACGCCGGGCGCGACCTGCTGCGTGTCCTCTTCGCCGTAGGCGTGGGCGTTCAGTCCGGCCACGACGATGCGCGGGTTGGGAATGCCCCAGCGGGTGAAGTCGTCGTGAATGGTGCGAAGCGCCTTGTAGACGAGGTCCGGCGAGATGATGTCGCACACCTGGCGCAGCGGGATGTGGTCGGTCAGGTGCACCACGCGCAGCGGGCCGGTGATCAGGAACAGGTAGGTCTTGCCGACCTCGACGCCGACCACCGCATCGAACTTGTCGGCCATCTTCAGGGCGTCGGTGTTGATCGGCCCCATGATGGTGGCCTGCACCTTGCCGGCCAGGGCCAGTTCGTCCATTTCCTTCAGCCAGGCGGCGCTGGCGTGGCCGCACTCGGCGTTGGCCTTGCCCAGGGTGATGTACTTCGGATCGAGTTGGCCGGTGTCGTAGACGTCGATCACCTTCGGGTCGAGGCCGACGCCCTCGACGTCCGTCACGCGGCGCACGGTGACGTCGTACTTGAGCATGTCCACCGTCTGCTGCACCGATTCCACCGAGCCGACCACCAGGGGCCGGCACAGGGCGTGGATGTCATCCAGCACCAGGGACTTGACCACGACTTCCGGGCCAATGCCGCAGGGGTCGCCGATCATGGTGGCGACGATGGGTTTGTTGTGCATGTGACGTGTCTCCTCGCATGCGCCGGGGCGCCGCAGACGGCGTGGGGCGTTTAGGGTGTGGGTATCCGCGCAGGGCGGTGCCGGGCCGTTGCGGCCGACACCGGGGGTGTCGTTCAGTCGTTACGGACCAGCGCCTGTTTCAGGAACAGGCCCTTCAGATCGTAATCGACCTTGTTGTCCACCAGGGTGGCTACCCGGTTCAGGGTGCACACCAGGTTGAATTTCTGGCCGTGGATCATGTAGCCGTCGGCCGGCATCAGGCTGTGCGGATTCTGGTTCCGGTCACGGTAGTAGTCGATCTCCAGCACGCCCTTGATGGACAGGCCCATGGCCTCGGCCGACAGCATCAGCTGGCGGGCGCGTTCTTCGCCCTCGAAACCGAGGTATTCGACCAGTCGCGCCGGGTAGGCGATGGCGTTGATGAAGCGCGACTGCTGCCAACGCAGGGCCGCCACCACGCCATTGGCTTCCATGAGGTCTTGCAGTTTTAGAGGTTGTGACATGACGCGTGTGTTCTCCGCACGTGGTGTTCGAGCCGGATGCTCGAACGATGAGCTTGTTTTCCTTGCGAATGGTAGTTCAGCGACGCCGCACTCGGCCACCGGACGTCTGTAAAGTTAACCCGCCCAAACGATCGTTATGGTCTAATTGCGCTCCCGCCGCCGGGCGGGGTTTCATCATTAACAGCGCCTGAAGGGGGCCTCCCATGTCTTACGAGTGCATCAATCTGACGATTGACGGCGATGTCGCCACCATCCAGTTCAATCGGCCCGAAAAGAAAAACTGCATGAGCCCGACCCTGCACAACAACGTGCGCAACGCGCTGGTCGAGGTCGAGAAAGCGCGCGTCAAGGTTTTGGTGATCACGGGCGTCAAGGATGCGTTCTGTGCCGGCATGGACCTCGAGCAGTGTTTCTTCGAGCCGTTCGACGATCCCGAGCGCATGGCCGCCATCAACGATGACGTGTTCACCTGGTTCAAGCACCTGAAGAATTTCCCGGCGGTGACCATCGCCAAGGTCAACGGCTGGTGCTTCGGCGGCGGCATGGAACTGGCCGGTATCTGCGACATCGCCATCGTCGCCGACGAGTCGGTATGGGGCTTGTCCGAGGTCAACTTCGGCATCTTCCCCGGCGGCGGCACCACCTGGGCCTATGCGCACAACATGCCGGCGCGCAAGAAGGCGCTGTACTACGGCCTGACCGGCGAGACCTTCACCGGCAAGCAGGCCGAGGAAATGGGCTACGCCAGCAAGTCGGTGCCGTTGGCGGAACTGGACGCCGAGACCGACCGCGTGGTGAAGATGCTCAGCCGCCTGGGTCGCACCGTGCTGCGCAAGACCAAGGAAGTCTACGAGAAGGTCAAGTGGATGGACTTCGAGCCGGCCATCGACTACGAGATGGCGAAGCTGTGGGAACTGTCGCGCGAGACCAACGACGACTGGATCCGCACCGCCCTGGCCTCGTTCAAGCGGCGCGAATTCAAGCCCGGCACGCAGTCCTACAAACTTACCAAGGACGTCTGAGCCATGGACTTCGAACTGAGCCAGGATCAGCGCATGCTGGTCGATCTGTGCGAGAAGATCGCCCAGCAGTTCGAAGACAGCTACTGGCAGAAAATCGACGAGGAGTACGGCTTCCCGCGGGAGTTCTGGAGCACCCTGGTCGACCAGGGCATCCTGGGCATCACGGTGCCGGAGGAGTACGGCGGCAGCGGGCTGGGCATGGTCGAGATGTGCCTGGCCGCCGAGGCGCTGTCGAGCAACGGCGGCGACTGCGGCGGCATGTTCGTGGGCGGGCCGGTGTTCGGCGGTTGCCTGATCAATGGCGCCGGCACCCCCGAGCAGAAGGCCAAGTACCTGCCGGGCATCGTACAGGGCGAATTGTGGGCCGGTGGTTTCACGGAGCCGAATTCCGGCTCCAACATCACCACCATTCGCACCGAGGCGCGCAAGGAAGGTGAGCACTATCTGGTCAAGGGCCAGAAGATGTACATCTCCAACATCAAGGTGGCCAGCCATATCGGCATCATGTGCCGTACCGCGCCGTACGACCCGGCGCGGCGCACCGAGGGCGTGTCGCTGCTGGTCGGCGACCTGCCGGGGGACGGTCTGGAGGCGCGTCCGCTCAAGAAGATGGGTAGCCACTTCATGGACACCAACGCGGTGTTCTTCGACGACTTCAAGGTTCCGCAAGAGAATCTGGTCGGTGCCGAGGGCAAGGGCTGGAAGGCGCTGTACGGCGTCCTCAACCCGGAGCGGCTGGCCATCGCCGCCAGTTGCATCGGTACCGGCAACTACCTGATCCGCAAGGCGGTGCAGTACGCCAGCGAGCGTTCCATCTGGGGCAAGCCGCTGGCCACCCATCAGGGCCTGCAGTTCCCGCTGGCCGAGGCGCGCATCCAGCTGGAATGCGCACGCCTGAAGGTGTACGAAGCCGCCTGGCTGTACGATCAGGGACGCGAGTGCGGCGTGCAGGCCACCACGGCCAAGTACGCGGCGGCGCATGCGTCACTGTATGCGGCCGATCGCGCCATCCAGACGCTGGGCGGCGCCGGCTACATCAGCGAGTCGGGCATCGAGCGGCATTACCGCAACCTGCGCCTGAACCGCATCGCGCCGGTCACCGACGAGATGACGCTGAACTACATCGCCCAGCACGATCTGGGCATGCCGCGCTCGTATTGAGCCCGGCGCCTGCCGCAATGGCGGGATCGGCGGCGGCTCATGGACGAGCCGCCGATATTTATCGTCAGGACATTTTTTACGCTGCCTTTTTGAGGGGGACGAGATGACACGCGACACCAACCTGCGCGACATGCTGCACCGCGCGGCGAAGTGGTTTCCGAACAACGAGGCGGTGGTCGACGACCTGTACCGCTACACCTATGCGGAGCTCAAGGACCAGGTGCAGCGCATGGCCAAGCTGCTGCACACCCGGGGCGTGCGCAAGGGCGACCGTGTGGCGCTGCTGATGTATCCGTCGGTGCAGCACGTGGTGGCGCTGTTCGGCGCATTTGAACTGGGGGCGGTGCCGAGCGCGCTGCACTTGCGCGAATCCCCCAAGATCCTTGCTGCCGTGCTCGAACGGCTGTCCCCGCGCGTTCTGGTGTATGACGGCGCGCTGGAGGAGCTGGCGGGCGAGCTGCGCCGCGCGGCACCCGTGGTGAGTTCCGCCATTCGGGCCATTTCCGAACTCACTCCGCCCGACAAGCGCGACAGCGGCGACGACCCGGTCATCCCGCGCGACCTCGACCAGTACACGCTCGATTTCGAACCGATGCCCATCTACGGTCACGACACGTCGATGATCGCGCTGTCGTCGGGCACCACCGGTGTGCCCAAGGGCATCATGCACACGCACCGCACGCAGATCGAAAGCGCGCGCGGCGGCGCCTTCGTGTTCGATGCCGACCCGTACGCCTGCATCGTCAACGTGTCCACCACCGCCTTCATCGGCTGGTACAACTGCACCATCCCGTTCCTGAATGCGGCCAGCAAGATCGTGTTCATGGCCCAGTGGGACGCCAAGCGGTTCCTGCAGAAACTCCAGGACGAGCGCGCCACGTTCGCCTTCCTGGTACCCACCATGTGGCGCATGCTGTTCCGCGAGGACCTCGACAACTACGACCTGTCGAACCTGAAGAAGGCGGGCTACGCCGGCGAGCCCATGGATACCCGCACCATGGGTCTGGTGCGCGACAAGATCTGCGGCAACATCATCAACATCTACGGCACCACCGAGACCGGTTCCTGTGCCGGCGGCACCATGATGTACAACGAGGACTACCGCGACCCGAGCAAGCAGGAGAGTGTCGGCAAGCCGTTCCTGAACGCGGACGTGCGCGTCATCCAGCCCGGGGGCGCGGTCACCGACGAGGTGGCGCCGGGCGAGGAAGGCGAGGTCATCATCCGTGGCCTGTCGGTCGCCTCCCAGGTGTGGGATCAGCCGCAGCTGGCGCGCAAGATTTTCGACGACGGCTGGTGGCGCTCCGGCGACATGGGCGTGCTCGATACCGACAACTATCTGTACCTGCGCGGCCGTATCGACGACATGATCATTTCCGGCGGCATCAACGTGCTGCCGAGCCAGGTCGAGGAAACGGTGCTCGGCCACCCGGCGGTCAGCGAGTGCGTGGTCATCGGCATTCCGGACGAACAGTGGGGCCAGCGCATCGCGGCGTTCGTGGTGGCCAAGGAACCGGTGACCGCAGACGAGCTCAAGGCCCACGTCGACGCCACCGACCTGTCGCACTACAAGCGCCCGCGCGAGTACCACCTGGTCAGCGAGCTGCCG
>NZ_JBFJTF010000119.1:0-7200 GCF_041625615.1 Immundisolibacter sp.
CGAGGCCCAGGCGGTCGCCCAGACCGCCGCCGCCAGCGCCGAGCAGACCGCCCAGGCGAAGGCGCCTGCATCCGCGACTGGCGCCTTCAACCCCGACATCTCGCTGATCCTGCAAGGGGCCTATATCGACCGTGCCGGCGGCGAGCGGCCGATCTCCGGCTTTGTGCCGGCCGGTGAGCATGCCCACGCCGAGCGCGACTTCACGCTCGAGCACACCGAGCTGGTGATGAGCGCCAACATCGATCCGTACCTGCACGGCTACGTCAACCTGGCGGTGCTGGACGAGGAGGTCGAGGTGGAGGAGGCCTGGTTCCAGAGCCTGCATCTGGGGCACGGCCTCACCGTCAAGGGCGGACGGTTCCTGTCCGGCATCGGCTATCAGAACGCGCGGCACCCGCACACCTGGGACTTCGCCGACAACAACCTGGTCTACGAGGCACTGTTCGGCGAGCATCTGATCCAGGACGGCCTGCAGCTGCGCTGGCTGGCGCCGACCGCGCTGTTCCTGGAATTTGGCGCGGAAGTCGCCCGGGGTCAGTTCTTCCCCGGCTCGGATGAAGGCGCGGACAAGAACGGCGCCGGCAGCTGGGCAGTCTTCGGCCACCTCGGCGGCGATGTCGGCGCCTCGCACAGCTGGCGCGCCGGTCTTTCCTACCTGAAGGCCCGGCCGCGCGAGCGCGAGGGCTGGGTGGAGGACCTGAACGACGTCGAGGCGCTGACGCTGTTCTCGGGCGAGTCCAAGACCTGGCTGGCGGATTTCGTCTGGAAATGGGCCCCCAACGGCAACC
Source organism: Immundisolibacter sp. (assembly GCF_041625615.1). GTDB lineage: Bacteria > Pseudomonadota > Gammaproteobacteria > Immundisolibacterales > Immundisolibacteraceae > Immundisolibacter. The sequence continues at coordinate 789 of NZ_JBFJTF010000119.1, forward strand.
CGCGCCAGCGCAACTTCACCTTCACCGCCGAGTATTTCCAGCGGGACGAGGACGGCGACCTTGCGTGCGCCGACAACACGGCCGACGGTGGCGCCTGTCTTGACCTGACCGACGCGTACGACAGCGACCAGTCCGGCTGGTACGCGCAGGCGGTGTATCAGTTCATGCCGCGCTGGCGCGTCGGCACCCGCTACAGCCGCCTGTCGAGCGGTTCGACCGACTTCGGCCTGAACGCGGCAAGTCTGGATGGCGGCCGCTACCACCCCAGGCGCTGGAGCCTGATGGCGGACTTCTCGCCGTCGGAGTTCTCGCGTTTCCGGCTGCAGTACAACCGCGACGAAACGCTGGTGGGCGCGCCGGATGACCAGTTCATCGTGCAGTACATCATGAGCCTCGGCCCGCACGGCGCGCACCAGTTCTGAGGCATCGACGATGAAACGGTTGCTTCTACTGTTTGCCGGGGCCTGCCTGCTGGCTGCCCCGGCGGCGCAGGCGGCGCTGCGCGTGCTGGCCTGCGAGCCCGAGTGGGCGGCGCTGACCCGCGAGCTGGCCGGGGATCTGGCCGAGGTCGACGCGGCCACCACCGCCCTGCAGGACCCGCACCGCATCGAGGCGCGGCCGTCCTTGCTGGCCAAGGCGCGGCGGGCGGATCTGATGGTCTGTACCGGCGCCGAGCTGGAAAGCGGCTGGCTGCCGCTGCTGCAGCGTCAGGCCGGCAACGGCCGCATCCAGCCGGGCCAGCCGGGTTACTTCGAGGCGAGTGCGCAGGTGTCGCTGCTCGACCAGCCGGCGCGTCTGGACCGGGCCCTCGGCGACGTGCACGCGGCCGGCAATCCGCACGTGCATCTGGACCCCCGCCGCATCGCGACGATCGCCCAGGCGCTTGCCCAGCGTCTGGCTCAACTCGACCCGGCCAACGCCGCCCGTTATGCCGAGCGCAGCGCTGACTTCCAGGCGCGCTGGCAGGCAGCGATCACCCGCTGGGAAGCGCGGGCCGCGCCTTTGCAGGGCGTGCCGGTGGTGGTGCACCACAAGGGTCTGACGTACCTCGCCGACTGGCTTGGCCTGGAGATCGTCGGCGACCTGGAGCCGAAGCCCGGCGTCGAGCCGTCGGCCGCGCATCTGGCCGCACTGCTGGACACGCTCGAGCGGCGGCCGGCGCGTGTGATCCTGCGCAGCGCCTACCAGTCGCCGCGGCCCGCGCAGTGGCTGGCCGACAAGGCGGCCACTGCGGCGGTGGAGCTGCCGTACACGGTCGGCGGCGCGCCCGGTACGCAGGATCTGTTCGGGCTGTTCGAGGTCACGCTGTCGCGCCTGCTGCAGGCGGTGTCGTGAGCCTGGCCGGAATCGACGCCGGCATCCTGCTGCCGGCCTTCGCCGCGGGGCTGCTGGTGCTTGCCACGCATGTGCCGCTGGGCAGTGAGGTGTTGCGCCGGGGCATCATCTTCATCGATCTGGCCATCGCGCAGATCGCCGGGCTGGGCATCGTCGTTGCCGGTGTGCTGGGTTTCGCGGTCGGTGGCTGGGCCATGCAGGCAAGCGCGGTGCTGGCGGCACTGGTCGGGGCGCTGGTGCTGCGCGGGCTCGAACGGCGCGCGCCGCAGCGCCTGGAAGCGCTCATCGGTGTGAGTTTCGTGACGGCCGCTTGCGGGGCCATCGTGCTGCTCAGTCACGATCCGCATGCCGGCGAGCACCTGCAGGAGCTGCTGGTCGGGCAGATTCTGTGGAGCACCTGGGCCGACCTGGGGCCGCTGGCGCTGGTGACCGCAGCGGTGCTGGCGGCCTGGTTCGGGCTGCGCCTGAAGGAGTCGCCGCTCGGCTTCTATCTGCTGTTCGCCCTTACCGTCACCGCGTCGGTGCAGGTGGTGGGCGTGTATCTGGTGTTTGCCAGCCTGATCGTGCCGGCGCTGGCGGCCGGCGGTCGGCCGTGGCGCGCGGGCGTCATCGGCGTCTTGGGGTATGCGGCGGGCCTGCTGGCATCCGCCGCACTGGACCTGCCCGCCGGGGCGGCCATCGTGCTGGCGCTGGTGGCCGGGGGGATCGTCGGTCGGCGCCGATAAGGTGCCGACCGGTTGCGGCGGGCTGGCGCGCCGCACGCGCTTACAGCGTGGAGTAGAGCTTTTCCGGCAGCCGTTCGCGGATGTCGCGTGCCTGGCCGAGCTGCGTCAGGTCCTTGTCCAGTTCCAGGCACACCTGTGCGCGGCAGGCGTCCGACAGCGCATCGCGCAGCAGTCCCAGAAACTGTGGTGACGCCACCAGGCCCAGGCGGTCGAACTCGCGTCGCACGCGGCCCTGTTCGAGCCGTTCGGCCAGCGCGGTGGCGAAACGCAGGGCTTCCTGGCGGCGTGGGTCGACGTCGTTTTCCATCGCATGCCGGCCCTGTCCGGCACTGTCGAAGGCGCGACCGTGCGCGTCGCTGACCAGTTCGCGGGCCGGCAACCGCCCCTTGGGGTGGGCGAAGGCTTCGATTTCAGTGATCGGTCCGAGCGGTGTGTCGGCCTTGAACAGCCGTGCCCGGGACTTGTCGGCGATGACCAGAACCATGGACTTGTTCACCGTATGCTCCTGCGGCGGAAAAAAGGCAGGCGGTGCGCCACGGTCGGGTGACGGCGCACCCACGGTGCAAGTCTATAACGTCGCTGCTGCCACCCGGTGCTCTCAAAGGCAGCCGACATTCCGGGGCGGACGCATCTCCAGCTGCGCTGTGGCCTGTCTGAGCGGCGCAAGGTTGCTCAGGAACTGCAGCGTGGCGTTGCGCCAGGAGTAGGCACTGGCGTGGGACACGCAGGCCGCCGGGTCCAGGTGCAGCGCCTGGCGCGCCGCGCGCCCCAGGTCCTCGTGCAGAGCGCCGGTGACACCGGGTACCACCACGTCCCTGGGGCCGGTTACCGGGTAGGCCGCCACCGGCACGCCGCTGGCCATTGCCTCCAGCAGCACCAGGCCGAAGGTGTCCGTACGGCTCGGGAACACGAACACGTCGGCCGCCGCCAGGTGGCGGGCGAGGTCCTCGCCGTGCTTGAAGCCGGTGAAGCGGACTGTCGGGTAACGCGCGCGCAGCGCCGGCAAGGCGGGCCCGTCGCCGACCACGTACTTGCTGCCGGGCAGATCCAGCGACAGGAAGGCGTCGAGGTTCTTCTCCACCGCCACGCGGCCGACGTACATGGCGATCGGTCGCGGCGCCAGCAGGAAGTCCTTGTCGCGCGGCCGGAACACGGCTGTATCGACCCCGCGGCTCCAGCGCGCCAGGTGGGTGAAACCGTGTTGTTCGAGCACCGCCTGCTGAGAGGCGGTGGCCACCATGGTGCGCGCGGCCGGCGCATGAAAGCGACGCATCAACCGGTAGGTCCAGCGTGCCGGAATGGGGGATCGAAGCGCCAGGTACTCGGGGAATTGCGTGTGATACGCCGTGGTGAACGCCAGTTGGCGGCTCAGGCAATAGCGCCGTGCCGTCTGGCCGAGCGGCCCCTCGGTGGCGATGTGAATGGCGTCGGGCGCCAGTGTGTCGAGCAGACGGACGAGCGTGCGTCCGGGCATGACCGCCAGGCGGATGGAGGGGTAGCCCGGGCAGGGCAGGGTGCGAAAGCGGCCGGGTCCGATCACTTCGACCTGATGGCCCAGGGCATTCAGTTCGGCGCAGGTGCGTGTCAGGGTGGTGACGACGCCGTTAACCTGCGGTTGCCAGGCGTCGCTGACCAGTACGATCTTCATGCGGCGAGGGCGGGTATCGCCGCCTGTGCCTTCAGCGCGTGCTGTTGGTCGGACCAGTGCAGCAGCTCGATGCCGCCGTCCTCACGTTCTACCAGCGCGGTGCAGCTCTCCACCCAGTCGCCGCAGTTCAGGTAGAGCACATTGCCCATGGTGCTGATCTCGGCCCGATGGATGTGGCCGCAGACCACGCCGTCCACGCCGTGCCGGCGGGCTGCCATGGCCACGGCCGACTCGAAGTTGGAAATGAAGCTGACCGCGTTCTTGACCTTGTGCTTCAAGTGGCCGGCCAGTGACCAGTACGGCAGGCCGAGCTTGGTGCGCACGAAGTTGACCAGCCGGTTGGCACGCAGCAGCAGCGCGTAGGCACGGCTGCCGGCCAGCGCCAGCAGGCGGCTGCACTGCACCACGCTGTCGAACTCGTCGCCGTGCATGACCAGCAGCCGTCGCCCGTCTGCGGTGGTGTGCACTACCCGGCCACGGACCGACAGGTTGCCCATCTGCAGGCCGTCATGCTCGCGCAGCAGCTCGTCGTGGTTGCCGGGTACGTAGATCACCTCGGTGCCGTGTTTGGCCTTGCCCAGCAGGGTGCGTACCACGTTGTTGTGCGCCTGAGGCCAATACAGTCCGCGGCGCATCTCCCAGAAGTCGACGATGTCGCCGACCAGGTACAGCCGGTCACAGGTGACTCGGTGCAGGAAATCCAGCAGAAAGTCCGCCCGGCAGCCGCGAAAGCCCAGGTGTACATCCGAGATCCAGACCGTGCGGTAATGCCGGGGCGGCTGTTGTGCTGGCGTCATGCGCGGCGTCCGTGTGATTGAAATGCCGGCAGTCTGGCGGTTCTTTGTTACTTATTTATTAAGCGGCTGTTATTGAAATGTAATATTTTGCTTTCCTGGAAACTGCCGCGCGGGCACGGACAGAAAGCACGATAATCGGGGCCATGCAAAACACCCGCCGTCTACTCGAATTAATGGCCCGTCTGCGTGACCCGCAGGGCGGCTGTCCCTGGGACCTGCGTCAGGATTTCGCCAGCGTGGCACCGTATACGCTCGAAGAAGCCTATGAAGTGGCCGATGCCATTGCCCGGCGCGACTACGACGACCTGCGCCTGGAGTTGGGCGACCTGCTGCTGCAGGTGGTGTTCCACGCCCAGATGGCGCAGGAGGCCGGGCTGTTTGATTTCGAGGACGTGGCGGCGGGTATTTGCGACAAGCTGGTGAGCCGCCACCCGCATGTGTTCGGGCACGCGCAGTTCGAAACCGATGCCGAGCGGGCCGATGCCTGGGAGACCGCCAAGGCGGCCGAACGGGTGGGTCGGGACGGCGGTGAGCGGGTGTTGGCCGGCGTGGCGTTGGCGTTGCCGGCCCTGAAGCGGGCGCAGAAACTGCAGAAGCGGGCGGCGCGCGTGGGTTTCGACTGGCCGGATCTGACCCCGGTCCTGGACAAACTGGACGAGGAGCTGGCGGAGCTGCGCGAAGCGCTTGGCAGTGGCCAGCGCGAGGCGATGGCCGACGAACTGGGCGATCTGCTGTTCGTGATGGCCAACCTGGCGCGGCATCTCGAACTCGATGCCGAGGAAGCCCTGCGCCGTGGCAACGCCAAGTTCGAGCGACGTTTTGCCTATATCGAGGATCGTCTGCACGCGTCCGGCCGACGTGCCAAGGAGTGCACGCTGGCGGAACTGGATCGCCTGTGGGACGAGGCCAAGGCGCGCGGCATGTAGCGTTGCCTAGGGTGCCGTGTCGTTGATCACCGGCGTGCCGGGACGGCTGCGCGACAGGCCGCGGAACAGTGCCACCGGCTCGTCGTCCGCCCCCAGTACGGTGACGTCGTAAATGCCGCTGCGCGGGCCTCGCTTCACTTCCCGGGCGACGGCGATCAGCGTGTCCCCCGCCCGTGCCGGGCGCAGGTAATCGATGCTGGCGTGTTGGCCGACGGTGAATTCGTTGCCGCTGTTGCAGGCATACGCGAACGCCGTATCGGCAAGCGTGAACAGGTAGCCGCCGTGACAGGTGCCGTGACCGTTCAACATGAAATCGGCCACGGTCATGGCGAGTTCGGCGCGGCCGGGCGCGCAGTGGCGGATCGTGATGCCGAGCTGGCGGGCGGCCGGGTCGCGGGCGTACAGTGCCTGTGCAACGGCAGCGGCCAGGGCGTGGGCGGAGTCGAGGGCTGACATGGCGCCAGAGCTTAGCACCGTGGCGGGTTCACGCTGGCCGCGCAGCGCTGCCGAGGCGGTGGCGCTGCAGCGCGATCTGGCACACCGGGTGATCGTCGAGGACCGTGTCGGGCCGGTGCGGCGGGTGGCTGGTGTCGATGTGGGGTTCCCCGGCGGCGGATCGACGGCGCGGGCGGCGATTGCCGCACTGGCGTTTCCCGGGCTCGACCCGGTCGAGCAGGTGGTGGCGCAGTGTCCGGTTGGGTTTCCCTATGTGCCGGGACTGCTGTCGTTTCGTGAACTGCCGGTCGTGCTGGCGGCCCTGTCGAAGCTGGCGGTGCTCCCCGATGTGTTGCTGGTCGATGGCCAGGGACGCGCCCATCCGCGCCGTTTTGGCATTGCCTGCCATCTTGGCGTGCTGACCGGCCTGCCGACGGTCGGCGTTGCCAAGACGCGCCTGGTGGGGGAGCACGGGCGCGTGCCAGATCGGCGCGGTGCCTGGGTGGCGCTGCACCACCGGGGCGAGGTGGTGGGTGCGGTGCTGCG
>NZ_JBFJTF010000120.1:0-7085 GCF_041625615.1 Immundisolibacter sp.
CGAAGCTGTAGGTGATGGCTTCCTGGTAGCCACGATCGGCCAGCGCCAGCGCCAGACGCCGGCGGGACAGGCGGTTGTCGTCGGCGGCCGGGACGTTGGCGCGCGGCGTCGGTCGCACACTGGGCAGCCGTTCGTAGCCATGCACGCGGGCTACTTCCTCGATCAGGTCTTCCTCGCAGGCCAGATCGAAGCGCCGGCTTGGCGCCTGGGCCTGCCAAACGCCGGGCGCCTGCGTGCTCAGGCGGATGTCGAGCCGCTGCAGCAAGGCTTCCACGTCACTGTGCTCAAGCGAGGCGCCGAGGACGTGTTCGATGCGGGCGTGGCGCAGTGTGATCGGTGCCGGCTGCGGCAGGTGTGCCTCGGACAGGGCTTCCACCACCGGGCCGGGACGGCCGCCGCACAGGGAAACCAGCAGCTGCGTGGCGCGTTCGATGGCGGCGCGTTGCAGGTTGGGGTCGACGCCGCGCTCGAAGCGGTGCGAGGCATCGGTGTGCATGCCAAGGCGCCGCGCCCGCCCGGCCACCGCGCGCGGCGCAAAGAAGGCGCTTTCGAGCAGCACATCACAGGTGTTGTCGCCGACCGCCGAGTCGGCGCCGCCCATGATGCCGGCCGCCGCCAGTGGCTTTTCGGTATCGGCGATCAGCAGCCACTGGTCGGCATCCGCGGCCAGCTCGAGCGTCTGTTCGTTCAGCAGTTGCAGGCGTTCATCCGGGCGACCGTGGCGTACCACGATGGCGCCCTCGACGCGTTGCAGGTCGAAGGCGTGCAGCGGCTGACCGAGTTCCAGCAGCACATAGTTGGTGACGTCGACCACCGGCCCCAGGCTGCGCAGGCCGGCGCGGCGCAGGCGCTCGCGCAGCCACAGCGGTGTCTGCGCCTGCGGGTCGATGCCCTCGACCACCCGGCACAGATAGCGCGGGCAGGCGGTCGGTGCCTCGAGCCGTACTTCGACCGTGCGTTCGCTGGCCGGGGGCACGGGAGTCATGGGCGGTGCGGTCAGCGGCGCCTGGGTCAGTGCCGCCAGTTCGCGTGCCAGGCCGGCGATGCTCAGGCAGTCGCCGCGGTTGGGGGTGAGTTCGACCTCGATCAGGTGGTCGTCGAGCGCCAGGTAGTCGCGCAGCGGCATACCGAGCGGCGCGTCGTCCGGCAATTCGAACAGCCCGGCATGACCCTCGCCGAGGCCGAGTTCCTGCGCCGAACACAGCATGCCCTCGGACACCTGGCCGCGAATCTTGCTCTTCTTGATGTGCAGCCCGCCGGCCAGGCGCGCGCCGATGCGCGCCAGCGGCACGTGCAGTCCCGGCCGGGCATTGGGCGCGCCGCAGACGATGTTCAGCGGTTCGCCGTCGGCGTCCACCTGCACCTCGCACAGGCGCAGGCGGTCGGCATCCGGGTGCGGGCGGGTGCTGGCGATGCGGGCGACCACCACCTGTTCCGGTACCTCGGCAACCGGTTCGACGGCGCCGATTTCGATGCCCGCCATGGTCAGGCGCTGCGCCAGACCGGCGACGTCCACAGCCGGGTTACACCACTCGCGCAGCCACGCTTCACTCACCAGCATGGGAATTCTGCCTAGTTGAACTGGCGCAGGAAGCGCAGGTCGTTGTCGAAGAACAGGCGCAGGTCGCCGATGCGGTACTGCAGCATGGCCAGGCGCTCCACGCCCATGCCGAAGGCGAAGCCGGTGTAGCGCTCGGCATCCACGCCGACGTTGCGCAGCACGTTGGGGTGCACCATGCCGCAGCCGAGCACCTCGAGCCAGCCGGTGTGCTTGCACACCCGGCAGCCGGCGCCGTCGCAGATGACGCAGCCGATGTCGGCCTCGGCCGACGGCTCGGTGAAGGGGAAGAACGACGGCCGAAAGCGGATCGGCAAATCCTCGCGGCCGAAGAACTGGCGCAGGAAGTCGATCAGGATGCCCTTCAGGTGAGCGAAGCTGACGCCCTCGTCGACCATCAGGCCTTCGACCTGGTGGAACATCGGCGTGTGGGTGAGGTCGGAGTCGCGCCGGTACACGCGGCCGGGGGCGATCAGCTGCACCGGCGGCGCCTGGCGCTCCAGCACGCGCACCTGCACCGGCGAGGTGTGCGTGCGCAGCAGCAGCCCGGACGGCAGGTAGAAGGTGTCGTGCATGGCACGCGCCGGATGGTCGTCCGGAATGTTGAGCGCGCCGAAGTTGTGGAAATCGTCCTCGATCTCCGGTCCTTCCTCGACATCGAAGCCGATGCCGCGGAACAGGGCCTCGATGCGCGACAGGGTGCGTGTGACCGGGTGCAGTCCGCCGGGTTGTTCGCCGCGGCCGGGCAGGGTGACGTCCACCCGCTCGGCCTGCAGACGCGCCAGCAGTGCTGCTTCGCCGAGGATCTCGCGGCGGGCGCCGAGTGCCGTCTCGATGGTCGTCTTGGCGGCATTCACGGCACGGCCGAAATCGCGCCGCTGTTCGGGCGGTAATTGCGGCAGCTGGCGCAGCAGTTCGGCTACGGCGCCTTTCTGGCCCAGGTAGGCGACACGCAACTGCTCGAGTTTCGCCTCGTCATGACATTCGCCGATGGCGAGTTCGGCCTGGTGGGCAAGCTGTTGCGGGTCGTTCATGGGGGTGGCCGAGACAAAAAAGGGCAGACCGGGCTGCCCTTTAATGCGCGGTTCGGAAACCGCAGTTACTGCGCGAGGGCCGCCTTGGCCTGCTGGGCCAGCGCGTCGAAGGCAGCAGCGTCATGCACGGCCAGGTCGGCCAGTACCTTGCGGTCCAGCTCGATGCCAGCCTTGTTCAGACCGTTCATGAACGCGCTGTACGACAGGCCGGCCTGCCGCGCGCCGGCGTTGATGCGCACGATCCACAGGGCGCGGAACTGGCGCTTGCGCTGGCGACGGTCACGGTAGGCGTACTGACTGGCCTTGATGACGGCCTGGTTGGCAACCCGGAACACCCGGCTGCGGGCACCGTAGTAGCCCTTGGCCAGCTTCAGGACTTTCTTGTGGCGGGCGTGGGCGATGACGCCGCGTTTGACTCTTGGCATGGTTCAGTGACTCGTGCGAGTTGGAAAGCCGCTTCAGGCGTGCGGCAGCATCTGGCGCACGGCCGGCGTGTCGGCCGCGCACACGATGGTGGTGCCGCGCAGGCCGCGCTTACGCTTGGTGCTCTTCTTGGTCAGGATGTGGCGCAGGTGCGAGTGGCTGCACTTGAACTTTCCCGAGCCGGTCTTCTTGAAACGCTTGGCAGCGCCACGGTTGGTTTTCAGCTTGGGCACGGCTGTTGACTCCTGAAATCCATAATCTGTGGCGCCGAACGCGGCGCCGGTTGCATTGCCGCGCTTAACGCTTGCGCGGGCTCATCACCATGACCATCTGGCGACCTTCCATGCGCGGGTACTGTTCGACCACCGCCACACCTTTCAGGTCCTCTTCCAGTCGCTTCAGCAGGTCACGGCCGAGTTCCTGGTGGGCCATTTCACGGCCACGGAAACGCAGCGTGATCTTGGCCCTGTCACCTTCTTCAAAAAACCGCAGCAGGTTGCGCAGCTTGACCTGATAGTCCCCGTCGTCGGTCTGGGGTCGGAACTTGACCTCCTTGACCTGGGTCTGCTTCTGGTTGCGCCGAGCGGCCTGCTGTTTCTTGCTCTCCATGTAGAGGAACTTGCCGAAATCCATGATCCGGCATACCGGCGGCTCAGCCGTCGGCGAGATTTCCACTAAGTCGAGCCCGGCATCTCTCGCTGCGTCGAGGGCCTGCGACCGGCTGACCACGCCGACCTGTTCGCCCTCGGGACCAATCAGGCGCAGCGTGCTGGCGCCGATTTCCTCATTGACGCGGAGTTTTTTCTCTTTCGCGATGTTTCACTACTCCGTAACGCAATGGCCGCGGTTCGCAGCTTCGGTAACGAGCGATTCGGTCAGGTCTGCCAGAGGCAGGCTGCCCTTGTCCTCGCCGGAGCGCGTACGCACGGCCACCGTTGAACTGGCGGACTCCCGCTCGCCGACGATCAGCAAGTAGGGAATACGCTGCAGGGTATGTTCGCGGATTTTATAGCCGATCTTCTCGTTCCTCAAGTCGGCCTGCACGCGCAGCCCCTGCTGCCGCAGGGTATCCGCGACCTGACCGGCGTATTGGGCGTGGGCGTCGGTGATGTTCAGCACCACCGCCTGCACCGGTGCCAGCCACAGCGGCAGGGCGCCGGAGTAGTGCTCGATCAGGATGCCGATGAACCGTTCCAGTGAGCCGACGATGGCGCGGTGCAGCATCACCGGGTGCTGACGCTGGCTGTGTTCGTCGACGTACTCGGCGCCCAGGCGCTCGGGCATCATGAAGTCCACCTGCATGGTGCCGAGCTGCCAGGCGCGGCCGATGGCGTCCTTGAGGTGGTACTCGATCTTCGGTCCGTAGAAGGCGCCCTCGCCGGGGAGTTCCTCCCAGGCCACGCCGCAGGCCGACAGCGCCGCGCGCAGGGCCGCTTCCGCCTTGTCCCAGACGGTGTCGTCGCCGAGCCGTTTTTCCGGTCGCAGGGCGATCTTGACGGCAATGTCGGTGAAGCCGAAGTCGGCGTAGACATCCAGCGCCTGACGATGAAACGCCGTCACTTCGGACTCGATCTGCTCCGGCGTGCAGAAGACGTGACCGTCATCCTGGGTGAAGGCGCGCACGCGCATGATGCCGTGCAGCGCGCCGGACGGCTCGTTGCGGTGGCAGCCACCGAATTCGCCGTAACGCATCGGCAGTTCGCGGTAGCTGTGCAGGCCGGACTTGAAGATCTGTACGTGGCCCGGGCAGTTCATCGGCTTGAGCGCGTAGTCGCGCTTCTCCGACTCGGTGAAGAACATGTTTTCCTGGTAGTTGTCCCAGTGGCCCGAGGCCTTCCACAGGGACACGTCCAGAATCTGCGGGCAGCGCACTTCCTGGTAGCCGGAGCGCTGGTACACGTCGCGCATGTACTGTTCCACGGTCTGCCACAGCGCCCAGCCCTTGGGGTGCCAGAACACCATGCCGGGCGCTTCGTCCTGCTGATGGAACAGGTTCTGCTGGCGGCCGATGCGGCGGTGGTCGCGCTTTTCCGCTTCCTCCAGCTGGTGCAGGTAGGCGGCCAGGTCTTCCTTCCTGGCCCAGGCGGTGCCGTAGACGCGCTGGAGCATCTCGTTGCGTGAATCGCCGCGCCAGTAGGCGCCGGCCACGCGCATTAGCTTGAACACCTTGAGCTTGCCGGTCGACGGCACGTGCGGGCCGCGGCACAGGTCGATGAAGTCACCCTCGCGGTACAGGGATACGTCCTCGCCCGGCGGAATGGCGGCGATCAGCTCGGCCTTGTACTTCTCGCCCTGGCTTTCGAAGAACCTGACCGCCTCGTCGCGTTGCCAGACCTCGCGGCTGACCGGGATGTCCCGCTTGGCCAGCTCGTTCATGCGCTTTTCGATGGCAGCCAGGTCGTCCGGTGTAAACGGCCGGCTGTAGGCGAAGTCGTAGTAGAAGCCGTTGTCGATCACCGGCCCGATGGTCACCTGCGCCTCGGGAAACAGTTCCTTGACCGCGTAGGCCAGCAGGTGCGCGGTGGAGTGGCGGATGACCTCCAGCCCTTCCGGGTCGCGCTCGGTGACGATGGCCAGTTCGGCGTCATCCTCGATCAGGTGCGCGGTGTCGACCAGCCTGCCGTCCACCTTGCCGGCCAGCGCGGCGCGCGCCAGGCCGGTGCCGATGTCGGTGGCCACGTCCGCCACGCTGACCGGTTGCGGGTAGTGGCGGGTCGAGCCGTCGGGCAGGCGAATGTCGGGCACGGGGCCTCCAGAGATGAATGCCGGACGCCGCGCGATGGGGCGTCAAGGGGGGCGACGCGGGTTGTCGGGCCGGCGTGCTGCCCGGCTAAGGGCGCGGCGCGGCGACCGAACAGATTACCACGCGATTGTCGGTGCCTGCGCCAGACACACCGTGCGCACGCCAAGGCATGGGTCGTGCGCCAGCGAGGCCCTCCTGCACACGCGCGGTACCGGTCGTGTGCGCCGTTTGTTGTTCACCCGACGATCGGTAGCGCCCGGTCGGTGTTGTTGGCGTTGCCGGTCGGGTCGCGGTGCTCGGCCCGGGCCTCGGTGGGCGCTGGGCCGTGCCGCGCGCCGATGAACCTGCGGTGGGTCGGTGGCCTCCAATTCGCAGTGGCTTCGCCGCGCTCGGTCGCGGCGGGGCGGGGCGCGTTGTCGTGAACGTGCCCTCTGTCGCGAGCGAATGGATTCTCGACTATGAGCAAACCCATCGAAGACTACGGCTTCATCGGCAACGCAGTCAGCGGCGCACTGGTGGCGCGTGACGGGTCGCTGGACTGGCTGTGTCTGCCGCGTTTCGACAGCCCGGCCTGCTTTGCGGCTTTGCTGGGCGACCGGGAGAACGGCCACTGGCAGATCGCGCCATCGGTGCCGGTTCACGCGGTGAGCAGGCGGTATCTGCCCGACACGGCGGTGCTCGAAACCACGTTCGAGACCACTGCCGGCGCGGTCACGCTGGTCGATTTCATGCCGTTCACGGGCGACGAGCACTACGTCGACCTGGTGCGCATCGTTCGCGGTGATCGTGGGCGCGTGCCGATGCACATGCAGTTGGTGCTGCGCTTCGATTACGGCCGCATCGTGCCGTGGGTGCGTCGCCAGCGCTACGGCATCAGTGCCGTGGCCGGGCCGGACGCGCTGCAACTGCGCACGCCGGTCAGCATGCTCGGCCGGGGCATGCACACCGTGGCCGACTTCGAGGTCGCGGCGAACACCTGCGTGCCGTTCACGCTCGCCTATCACCCGTCGCACAGGCCGCCGCGGCGGTACAAGAACGCAACGGCGCGGCTCAACGACACCGTCGAGCGCTGGCGTGCATGGGCCGGCCGGTACACCTGTGACCGGCCCGCGCCGGACCGCTGGCGTCAGGCACTGGTGCGCTCGCTGATCACGCTCAAGGCGCTGACCTTCGTTCCCACCGGGGGCATCGTCGCCGCCCCGACCACGTCACTGCCGGCGCAGCTCGGCGGCGAGCGAAACTGGGATTACCGCCTGTGCTGGATCCGTGACGCGACCCTGACCTTGTATGCGCTGCTGAATTCCGGCTACCGGCGCGAGGCGAAGGC
>NZ_JBFJTF010000121.1:0-6927 GCF_041625615.1 Immundisolibacter sp.
ACCGGCTCGAAGCCGTCCAGGTAGCGGGGATTGGCCACTTCCAGCTTGCCGCGCACGCTGTCGGTGAGCGCGGCGCGGGTGTCCGGCGGCGCGGTGCCGGCGCGGATGCGTTGGCACAGGGCGGCGTACTGCGCCTGAATGGCCGCGGCCAGGTCGGCATCCGCGTCGACGGTGGCCGGTGCCCCCAGCAGTGTCGCCAGGCGCTCGTGTTCGCGGCGCAGGATGCCCGGCTCCAGCGCCAGTTCGCGGCGCATCATGTCCAGCAGGTTGGCGGCCACCAGGCTACGAAAGCGCAGGCGGTGATCGTGCAGCGTCGGCAGGACTTCGTCGGAGATGAAGCCGCGCACGGCGTCCAGCAGTTCTGGCAGGGTGGGGCGGTCTTGCACGCTCAGTCTCCGGGGTGGCGCGGGTGGCGCGGGTCGAGCAGGCTCAGGATTTCCAGCTCGATCTCGGCCGTCATGCGACCGAGGCTGGCCAGTTCAAGGCTGGGTTCCTGTCCGGACAGGTGACGGCGCGCCTGGGTGACGGTGGCGATGCCCCACTTGAGGTTGGATGCCACTTCGAACCAGTACAGCTCGCGTTCGGTGAACCGGGTGCCGCGGGCGGTGTTGTAGGCATCGAGAAAATCGGCCATGTCACCGACACCGCCGTAGCGGCGGCTTGCCTGTCCGAAGCGCCAGGCGCGGATGGCGCCGAAGGTCAGATCCTCGCCGGGGTGGCCGCGGTGGGCGAACTCCCAGTCCAGTACGCCGACCAGACCCTTCTCGTCGACCACCATGTTGCCGACGCGGTAGTCGCCGTGACACAGCACGGGCGCGGTTTCGGCCGGCATGCGCTCGCGCAGCCAGGCCAGGCCGAGTTCCAGTGCCGGGTACGGCTCATCGACGGCAGCCAGCTCCTGTTCGAGCAGGCGCAAGCCATAGGCGGCCGGTCCTTCGCCCGCCGCCGGGCCGGGCAGGAACGCGGCCTTTTCGGGCGCGATGCTGTGGATGGCGGCCAGTGCCGTGCCCATCTGCGCCGCCAGGCGGCCGCGTGCGGCCTGCAGGCGCGGTTCGCGCACGATGCGCCGGCCGATGGTCTCGCCTTCCAGGCACGCCATGACGAACGCTTCCTTGCCTTCGATGTCCGGCAGGTAGGCGTACGGCTCGGGCACTGGCACACCGGCCTGGTGGGCCAGCGCGATCACGGCGTACTCGTCCGCTCGGCCGAGCGCGGTGGCGAACATGCGCCCGCCAAGGTCCCGGCGCACGATCAGTGCCGGTGCGTCCGCGCCGTCGAGCGCCAGCCGCCAGGCCTGCTGCGAGGCGCCGCCGGCCAGCAGCCTGAGGTCGGCGATGCGCGCCGTGGGGCCGAACCGCTCGGCCAGCCACGGCGCCAGCGCGGCGGTGAGTGTTTGTGTCTCGCTCACGTGTCGCTCCGCTTGGCCGCCTCGCGCAGCAGGCGGATGCCGATGCTGGCGCGGTGTACCTCGGTGGCGCCGTCGTAGATGCGAAAACCGCGGATCTCGCGGTAGAAGTTGGCCAGCGGGAGGTACTCGCTGATGCCGCGCGCGCCACACATCTGCAGGGCCCGATCGACCACGCGGTTGACGGCCTCGGCCACGAACACCTTGGTCATGCTGGTCTCGTGCAGGGCCTTCTCGCCGCGGTCCAGGCACCAGGCGGCCTGCCAGATCATCAGCCGCGACGCGTGCATCTCGATGGCGGATTCCGCCACCAGGCGCTGCATTTCCTGGTGCTGGGCCAGGCGTTTCTTGAACGACTCACGCTGGTTGACGTAGTCCATGGCGATGTCGAGCGCGCGTCCGGCGATGCCCAGCCAGCGCATGCAGTGCGTCAGGCGGCCGGGCCCCAGGCGCAGCTGGGCGTAGTCGTAGCCCTTGCCGATCTCGCCGAGCACCGCGTCGGCACCGACCTTGCAGTCGGCGAAACGTACCTCGCAATGCCCCCCGGGGAAGGCATGATCCAGTGTCGGTGTCAGTGCCGTGATCTCGAAACCGGGGTTGTCGGCATCGACCAGGAACATGGTCGGGCCGTCGTCCGTGCGCGCCATGCAGATGGCGAAGGCGGCGCCGTCGGCACCGCTGATGAACCACTTGTCGCCGTTGATCACCCAGCCGTCGCCGTCGCGCTCCGCGCGCGTGGACAGCATGGACGGGTCGGAGCCGGCACCGGGTGCCGGCTCCGTCATGGCGAAGGCCGAGCGCACCTGGCCGCGGGCCAGTGGTGCGTAGTAGCGCGCCTGCTGTGCGGCCGAACCGACGGCGTGCAGCAGGTGCATGTTGCCTTCGTCCGGGGCCGCGCAGTTGAGCGCCTGCGGGCCGAGCAGGCTGCGCCCGGCGGTTTCGAACACCAGGGCGCTGTCGCGCCAGTTCAGGCCGAGGCCACCGTGGTCGCGCGGCACGCGCGGCGCGAACAGTTCCGCCTCGCGCGCCGCCTGCTGCAGCTCGCCGCGGATGGATTCCAGCCGATGCGGTTCACTCGCGACTTCCGCTTCCCGAGGGATCACGACCTCCTCGACGAACTGGCGTGTCCTGGCGACGAGGGCTTCGGTTTCGGGACTGGGCGAAAAATCAAGCATTGTTTGGGCACCTTCTCGGTCGTGATGGGGCCGCGGCGCGGCGTGTCCAGTGCGGTGCCGCATTCTAGCCCGGGCGGTATGGGGGCTCTGCGGGTGCCAGTGCTGCATCGGTCCGCTGGCGGCCGGGGCGCCGGAATGTTGGCGCTGTGACGCATCGATCTGTGTGAGGTGCCGGCCTTCTGGCACACTGGCCGCCAAGGTTGCGGGAGGTGTCGGGTGGCCAGCCTGAAATCATGATTTCAAACAATGGGCTGAGCGCGTTTTTGGGGTAATTTTCTTCAAGTGGCATGGGAGCTGCTAGGGGGTGTCGTGCGCTGGGATGGATGAATGCCCAGTTTTATTGACCCGGGGATCGGACGGGATGAAACCCATCACTATCGTGTCGAAACAACAATCAGCGCCTTTGCCGCCGCCAGCGAGGGCGCGTCTGAGACCGGCGGATCTGGCCCAACAGTCCTTGGCCCTCGCAGTCAGCCTGGCCCGTAACCTCGATCTGGAGCCGCTGATCGAGCAGTTCTCGCGCAGTGCCGGCGATTATGTGCCGCATGACAGCCTCAGTTTCCGGCATGACGTTGCCGGCAGTGAACAGACCATCCTGATCGGCGCCGCAGGGCGCCACGCGTGTTCGTACCAGTTGACGGTGGAGGACACGAGCCTGGGCACGCTCAGCTTGACGCGCTGTCGGCGGTTCGACGAGACGGAGTTGGCCACGCTGGAGCAGTTGCTCGGCATCATCGTTTATCCGTTGCGCAATGCGTTGCTCTACTACCGTGCCCAGCACGAGGCCGCTACCGATCGCCTGACGGGACTGGCCAATCGCAGCGTGTTTGGCGACGCCCTCGCCCGCGAAATCAGTCGGGCTCAGCGCTACGGTTCGAGTCTGGCGCTGCTGATGGTCGACCTGGACAACCTGAAGCTCATCAATGACCGGCACGGCCACAGCGCCGGTGATCGCGCGCTGCAACAAGTGGCGCAGGCACTGCGTACCAGCCTGCGCGATTCCGACCAAGTGTTTCGCTACGCGGGCGACGAGTTCGCTGTGTTGTTGATTGGCGGAGAGGGCAGCGCGGCGGTCGAAGTGGCCGAGCGGCTGCGCACGCAGGTGGCGGAACTGTCGCCGGAGCCGGTGCCGGTGAGGCCGACGCTCAGCATCGGCGTGTCTAGCCTGCGCACGGACGACGACACGCAGGCCTTGTTCGAGCGTGCCGACACGGCGCTCTATGCGGCCAAGCGCGCCGGTCGCAACTGCGTGTGCAGCACCGATTGAGCCCCGGTCCGGGGTGTGACAGCACCGCGGCGGGCTGTTCTGAGCGGGACGGGGCGCGGTGCGGGACCGCGGCTGGTCGTCGAAGGTAACGGTCCTGGCTGGCGTGATTGCCGCTAGCCGCCGGGCAGGTACACGCTGATGCGTGCCCCGCCCAGTCGGGGTGCGTCGTCGATTTCCAGGCGGCCGCCATACGCGGTGGCGATGTCGCGTACCACGGCCAGTCCTATGCCCTGGCCGGCGACGCGGCGGTCGGCGCGGCTGCCGCGTTCCAGCACTGCCTCGCGTGCTGGTGGTGGCACTCCGGGGCCGTCGTCGTCCACGGTCAGGATCAGTCCCTGCGTGGCGCTGCTTGCCACACTCAGAACTACCCGGTGTTCACACCACTTATAGGCGTTGTCCAGCAGGCAGCCGAGCAGTTCGTACAGATCACCCTCGTCGCCGGCGAACACGTTGCGGCGCGGGTCGTCCAGTTCCGCGCTGACCCCCTTCTCGGCGTAGACCTTGTCCAGGCTCGCCATGATGCGTGTGGCGGTGGGTCCGACGGCGACCGGGGTGGTCAGCGTGGTGCGGCCGGAGGCGGCGGCGCGGCGCGCCTGGTAGGCCAGCGAGGCGTCGATGCTGTCGATGGCTGCGGTCAGCTGCTGGCGCTGTGTTGGCGGGGCATCGGCGGCCGCGTTGCGCAGTACGGCCAGCGGCGTCTTGATGCTGTGTGCGAGGTCGGCCAAGGCATTGCGCTGACGCAGCAACTGCGCCCGTTCGTGACGCAGCAGCGTGTTCAGGCCGTCGGTCAGGGGCGCCAGTTCGCGCGGGTAGCGGCCGCCCAGGTCGTCGCGTTCGCCACGCTCGATGACTTTCAGGTCCGCCGCCACCTCCCGCAAGGGTCGCAGCCCCCAATGCAGGATGAGCATCTGCGTCAGCAGCAGTAGGGCGGCGGCGCCCCCCAGCCACAGCATCAGCGTGGTCTCGAATTGCCCGATCTCGGCCGCCAGCTCGTCCAGCCGTGCTGCCACGGAGAAGGTGAACTGGCGTGCCGGCGCTCCCTGCACTTCCCAGCCGATGCCATAGCTGTAGGCGAGCAGTTGTTCGCCGTCGACCTGCACGCGGCTCCAGGACTCGCGTCCCGGCGCCAGGCCGCGCACGAACGGCAGGTTCAGCCCCAGTAAGGAAGGGGAGCTCCACAGCACCTTGCCGTCGGCGTCGCTGACGGCCGCGTAGCGGCCAGATCCCGGTATCTCCAGCCGGCTCTCGGGCAGGTCGACGGGGAGTTCCAACCCTTCGGGCCGCAGTTCCGCCACCGACAGCAAGGCGAAGATGTCGGTCTTCAGGCGTGCCCGCAAGGCGCCTTCGGCGCTGTCGCGGTAGGCGCGATCCAGGGCCACCGCCGTGGCGCCCAGAAATACCGCCAGCACACCGAGCGAGGCGAGTAGCAGGCGGCGGCGAATGGAATCCACGTCAGGCGCGGCGCAGTGCCAGCCGGTAACCGCGCCCGCGCAGCGTCTCGATCGGTCGCAGGCATTCGTTCGGGTCCAGCTTCAGGCGCAGGCGACGGATGAACACCTCGATCACGTTGCTGTCCCGGTCGGCATCATCGGGGTACAGGTGCTCGGTGAGCTCGGTCTTGGAGACGACCTCCCCGGCGTGCAGTGTCAGGTACTCGAGCAACTGATATTCGTAGGCGGTGAGCTCGAGCTCGGCGTCGTCAAGAAAGGCGCGTTTCTCGCGCGTGTCGAGCTTCAGCGGCGGGCAGGCGATGATGCTGTCGGCCCAGCCGGCGGTGCGTCGGATCAGCGCCCGCAGCCGGGCGATCAGCTCGGCCATCTCGAACGGCTTGACCAGATAGTCATCGGCGCCGGCGTCCAGGCCGGTGACCTTGTCCTGCCAGCGGTCGCGGGCGGTGAGGATCAGGATCGGGTAGCGGCAGCCGCGATCACGCAGACGGCGGATCACCGCCATGCCGTCGCGCCGTGGCAGGCCGAGGTCGATCACCGCCACGTCGTACGGGAATTCCAGACCGTAGTACTCGGCCTCCATGCCGTCACCGGCGCTGTCGGTGACGAAGCCGGCCTGTGCCAGGCCGGCTTCGAGCTGCCGGCGCAGGTGGGCGTCGTCCTCGACAATCAGCACGCGCATGGGGGTGCCCGCGTCAGTCGCGGCGGCGGCGCTCGGAGCGGCCGCGCCGGTTGTCGTACGGGTCGACGTAGCGCTCGCGCACGTAACCGTCCGGGGTGAGTACGCGCACCCGGTAGCCGCGATCGTCGACCGGTTCGGAGGACAGCCCCCGGCCGCGTTCGCCGCGGCGCACGGCGTCGGCCGCGTCGCGCGCGCCGCGGCGGCTGCGGTAACGGTCATCGGCCTGGCCGAGGGGGCGTTCGTCGCGGTCACGTTCGACACGACGGGCATCACGCGGACGCCGCCATGACGGGTCCCGATCGCCGCGATCCCAGCTTCCACGGTCGCGGTAGCGCTGTTCGCCGGAGTCGCGGTAGCGCTCGCCGCGCTCCTGGCCCATCGGCGTGTCGGCGACGGCGCCACCGGCCAGCAGCAACGCCAGCAGGCCGGCGCCCAGGCATCCCCAGCGGGAAGTCTTGTTGATCGGCTGCATCACGGCACTCGCAAGGTCAGTAGTCGCGCGTCGGCTGCACCGCCACACGGACCCGGATCACGTCGCCAGGGTCGTAGTCGGTATAGGTCACGTGTTCGCGGCCGGCATAGACATAGGTTACCCGGTAGCCGTCCAGGCGTTGTTCGGCGCGGTATTCGGTGCGTATATCGCAGCGCTCGCGGACGGTGTAGTAGCCGTCCGCGGCGCGTCGATGGCTGAGGTCACGGCCGATGGACGCACCCAGCACGGTGCCGGCAGCGGTGGCCAGGCCGTGGTGGTGTCGTCCACCCAGTTCGTGGCCCAGTACGCCACCGACGATGCCGCCCAGAATGGTGCCGGTATGCGATCGGTAACCACGCCGCTCCACGTACACCTCCTCGTCCCAGCACTCGCGGTGTGGCTGTTCCACGCGCACGGTGCGGTACATGGGTTCCACGTCAACCACGCGCGCATCCACGTGGTATCGGTCGCGATCGGC
>NZ_JBFJTF010000122.1:0-6903 GCF_041625615.1 Immundisolibacter sp.
AGCGCGCGAAGTGACCATGTTCGAGCGCAATGATCAGCGGCGCCGCATCGGTCAGCGGGATGTAGCCAAGGCGCACCTGCGCCAGTTCTGGGATCGGCTTGTTGGCGGTCACTTGAACAACTCGGCTGTGTCGATCACGCCCTTGGCGATCTCGGCGATGGTCTTGTTCTGGTCCATGGCCAGCTTGCGCAGCGCATGGTAAGCCTCGCTCTCGCTGCGGCGACCACGCTCCATCAGGATGCCCTTCGCGCGGTCGATGACCTTTCTGTGCGCCAGGCTGGTACGTGCCTCCGTCAACTCGCGCTGCAAGGTCGCGTACTGGCGGAATCGCGCCACCGCCACCTCGACCACCGAGTGCACGCGCCCCGGATTGAGGCCGTCCACCACATACGCGCTCACGCCCGCCTCGATGGCCTCGCGAATGGCATCGGCATCCGAGTTACTGGCGAACATGACCACTGGGTGTGGATTGTCCCGTGACAGGCAGCGCATGCTTTCGAGTATGTCGCGATCCGGCGACTCGAGGTCAATGATGACCACATCTGGTGCATGCCGGGCGACTGCCTGCACCAAACCGGCCGCTGTGCCGAGCGCCGCGCACACCGTCAGGCCGGCGTCGACCAACGCGGCCGCCACCAACGCACGGCGCTCGTGGTCGTCATCGACCAGCATCACGCGCAGGGGAGGTGTTGGCATCTGAGGGGCGGCTGTAACAGTGGACACGTCGCCCAATGGGTAGCAATTAGCGCGCCAAGCGCGGCACCCCGATGCGCTCAGTAGGTATCGATCGGGTCCACGTCCAGCGACCAGCGCACCTTGCGCGCCGCCGGCAACTGCGCCACCGCGGGCAACCAGCTCCTGAGCAGCGCGTGCAGCGGCGCGCGCCGGTCCGCCTGCAACAACAACTGCGCCCGGAAGCGCCCGGCCCGCTTGGGCATCGGCGCCGGCACCGGTCCCAGCAGGGTCACACCGGCGTGGCCTAGTTCGGCAGCCAGCGACAGCGTCTCCCCCAGGAACCACAGCGCTTCCTGGGCACCGGGCGCCTCGGCGCGCAACAGCGCCAGGTGCGTGAACGGCGGCCAGCCGGCGGCCTCGCGTTCCTTGAGCAGCTGCTGGGCGAACACGCCGTAGCCGCCCTGCAGCAGGGCGTGCAGTACCGGATGCTGCGGCTGGTGGGTCTGGATCAGCACCC
Source organism: Immundisolibacter sp. (assembly GCF_041625615.1). Lineage (GTDB taxonomy): Bacteria > Pseudomonadota > Gammaproteobacteria > Immundisolibacterales > Immundisolibacteraceae > Immundisolibacter. The sequence goes on from NZ_JBFJTF010000122.1 coordinate 1,193, forward strand.
GTCCCGGTTGCGTGCCGCGTCCACAGCGCCCGGCCACCTGGTAGATGGTCTGGGCCAGGCGCTCGCTGGCACGAAAATCCGCGGCGAACAGCCCCTGGTCGGCGTCCAGGATGCCGACCAGGGTGACCGCCGGAAAGTGGTGGCCCTTGGCCAGCATCTGCGTGCCGACCAGAATGTCCGCGCGGCCGTCGCGCACCGCGCTCAGGTGTGCATCGAGCGCACCACGACGGCGCGTGCTGTCGCGATCCACACGCAGCACCGTGTGTTCCGGAAACAGCGCCGTGATGTCGGCCTCGATGCGCTCGGTCCCGGCGCCCAGCGGCAGCAGATCGCCACTGGCGCACTCGGCGCAGCTCGGCGGCAGCGGCCGCTCGCCACCGCAGTGATGGCACAGCAGCACCTGCCGTGTCCGGTGCAGGGTGTAGTGGGCGTCGCAGCGCTGGCACTTCGGCACCCAGCCGCAGGCGTGACACAGCAGTACCGGCGCATAGCCGCGCCGGTTCAGAAACAGCATGACCTGCCGGCCGGCGACCAGCTCCTCGCGCACGGCCGCCGCCAGCGCCGGCGACACCAGGCCCGACATGCGCTGGTGGCGCACGTCCAGCAACTCCAGGCGTGGCAACCGGGCACTGCCAGCGCGCTCGCGCAGGTGCACCGTCCGGTACTGGCCGACACGGCCGTGCGCCAGACTCTCCAGGGACGGTGTGGCACTGCCGAGCAGCACCGGCACGTCCTCGATGCGGGCACGCAGCACGGCCATGTCGCGAGCGTGGTAGCGGAACCCGTCCTGCTGCTTGTAGGAGGCGTCGTGCTCTTCGTCGACCACGATCAGGCCGAGCGCCGGCAACGGCGTGAAGACCGCCGAACGGGTTCCGATGAGCACGCGCGCCCGCCCACTGCGTGCCGCCAGCCAGGCCGCCAGACGCTCGCCATCGGGCAGGCCGGAGTGCAGCACCGCCACCGCCTGCCCAAACCGTGCCCGAAAGCGCGCCTCGGTCTGCGGCGTGAGGCTGATCTCCGGCACCAGCACCAGGGCCTGTCGCCCGGTGGCGAGCACCGCCTCGATGGCCGACAGATAGACCTCGGTCTTGCCGCTGCCGGTGACGCCGTCGAGCAGGAACGCCCCGAAGCCGCTGGCCGCCAGCACCGCCTCCACGGCGGCGCGCTGCGCGGAGGTCAGGGCCGGCGCCGCCGGCGGGGCGGGGTCCTGACGCGTTGACGCGTCCCGCGGCTCGCGCACCACCCAGCCCTTGTCGAGCAGGGTGCGCAGCACCGCCGCGCTACCGACCGGCAATGCCGACTGGGCCTGCGGGCCGGCGGCGAGCGCGCGCAGCAGCTCCGCCTGGCGCGGCGCCCGGCCGAGCGTGTCCGGCGCCGGCGCGGTGTCGCTCAGCCGCCACTGCCAATCGACCTGTTCGCGGGCCGGCCGACCGGCGCGCAACAGGCCCGGCAGCGTCCCGACCAGTACTTCGCCCGGCGGCGCATGGTAGTAGTCGGCGGCTCGCCGCAGCAGTTCCAGCAACGGTGCTCCGAACAGGGGCGCGTCGTCGATCGCCTCATGGATGTGCCGCAGCTGGGCATCCGGCACGTCGGCGTGATCGGCATGCGCCACCACCAGCCCGACCTGGCCACGCCGCCCGAACGGCACGCGCACCCGGCAGCCGGGGGCCGGCGGCGGCTGGTTGAAGTGCGGCAGGTAATCGAACAGGTGACGCAACGGCGCGTCGATGGCGACTTTCAGGATCAGCCGCGACATGGGCACCGCGTCAGGCGTGGTACGGCATGCTCAGCTCGTGCACCGCGTCCACCAGCACGCGCACGTGCTCGGGGTCGGTCTGCTGCAGCACGCCGTGGCCGAGATTGAACACGTGCCCGGGGCCGGGGCCGTAGCTTTCCAGGATGCGCGCCACCTCGGCGCGGATGCGCTCGGGCGATCCGAACAGCGCAATCGGGTCGAGGTTGCCCTGCAGGGCAACCCGTCCACCGGTTGCAACCCGCACGTCCGCCAGCTCCTGTGTCCAGTCCACACCCAGCGCCGCGCAGCCGACCTCGGCCTGCTCCGCCAGCCAGCGGCCGGCATTCTTGGTGAACAGGATCAACGGCAGGCCACGGGTTGCCGGATCACCGGCCAGACGCTGCGCCAGGCGGGCCTGATAGGCCAGCGAGAACTCGCGGTAGCCGGGCGTGCTCAGCACCCCGCCCCAGGTGTCGAACACCATCAGCGCCTGCGCACCGGCCGCGGCCTGGGCGCTCAGGTAGTCGACCAGGGTGTCGGTGAGCAGCGCCAGCAGGCGATGCAGCGCCGCCGGATCGGTGTAACTGAGGCCCTTGACGCGGCGAAAATCGGCGCTGCCGCCCCCCTCGACCATGTAGCAGGCGAGCGTCCAGGGGCTGCCGGCGAAGCCGATCAGCGGCACCCGGCCCGCCAGTTCGCGGCGCAGCATGCGCACGGTGTCGAACACGTACGGCAGCGCGCGCTCGACATCCGGCGCGCGCAGGCGGTCGATGTCGGCCGCGCTGCGCAGCGGGCGCTCGAAGCGCGGCCCCTCGCCTTCCACGAAATGCAGGCCCAGGCCGAGCGCGTCGGGCACGGTGAGGATGTCCGAGAACAGGATGGCGGCATCCAGATCGAAGCGGGCCAGCGGTTGCAGCGTCACTTCGGTGGCCAGCTCCGGGCTGCGCATCAGCGCCAGAAAGCTGCCGGCGCGGGCACGTGTGGCGCGGTACTCGGGCAGGTAACGGCCGGCCTGGCGCATGATCCACACCGGCGTGCGATCCACCGGCTCGCGGCGCAACGCCCGCAGCAACCGGTCGTTGCGCAGCGGCGGCAGGCTGCCCACCGGCTCAGACGCCCAGATACTGAAGAATGCCCTCGGCGGCCTCACGCCCGTCAAACACGGCCGTCACCACCAGATCCGCGCCGCGCACCATGTCGCCACCGGCAAATACCTTGGGGTTGCTGGTCTGGTGCGACAGCTGCGCCTTGGCCGGCGCATGCACGCGCCCGCCGGTGTCGGTGCTGATGCCGAATTGATCGAACCAGTCCGGCGGATTGGGCCGGAAGCCGAAGGCGATCACCACCGCATCGGCCGGCACCACCTGCTCGCTGCCGGGAATCGGCTGCGGCTGGCGACGGCCGCGGCCATCGGGCGGACCCAGCTCGGTGGTCACCAGCTTGACGCCGGCGACGCGGCCATCGTCCCCCGCCACGATTTCCAGCGGCTGACGGTTCCACAGGAACTGCACGCCCTCGTCACGCGCGTTGCCGACCTCGGTGCGCGAACCCGGCATGTTGTGCTCGTCGCGCCGGTAGGCGCAGGTCACCTGCGCGGCCCCCTGGCGGATGGCGGTGCGGTTGCAGTCCATGGCGGTATCACCGCCGCCGAGAACCACCACGCGCTTGCCGGCCAGATCGATGTACTCCGACGGGTCACGCTCGACACCCAGCTGGCGGCGGGCATTGGCCACCAGGTACGGCAGCGACGGTGTCACGCCCGGCAGGTCCTCGCCCGGAAAACCGCCCTGCACGAACTTGTAGGTACCCATGCCCAGGAACACGGCGTCGTACTCCTCGAGCAGACGCTCGAAGGCCACGTCGCGGCCGATTTCCACCCCGAGGCGGAACTCGATGCCCATGCCCTCGAAGATGGTCCGCCGGCGCTGCACCACGTGCTTTTCCAGCTTGAAGCCGGGAATGCCGAACGTCAGCAGACCGCCGATTTCCGGGTAACGATCGAACACCACGGCCTGCACACCGGCACGTGCCAGCACGTCGGCACAGGCAAGACCCGCCGGTCCGGCGCCGACCACCGCCACGCGCTTGCCGGTGGGAACCACCTGCGACATGTCGGGCTTCCAGCCGAGCTTGAAGGCTTCCTCGGTGATGTATTTCTCGATGGCGCCGATGGTGACCGCACCCAGGCCGTCGTTCATGGTGCAGGCGCCCTCGCACAGACGGTCCTGCGGGCAGATGCGACCGCAGATCTCCGGCAGCGAGTTGGTCTGGTTGGAAAGGTCGGCCGCCTCCAGGATCTTGCCCGCCTGTACCAGCTTCAGCCAGTCGGGAATGAAGTTGTGCACCGGGCACTGCCACTCGCAGTACGGGTTGCCACAATCCACGCAGCGGGCGGCCTGGCGCGACGCCGTGGCAGCGTCGAACGGATGGTAGATCTCGTCGAAGTGCCGGATGCGCTGCCCGGGCGACTGTTTGTCGAGCTGGCGCGGCACTTCCAGGAACTGCAGCGGATTCTTGCGGGGTTTCGCGGCGGCCATCGGATGTACGGATTTCCTGCTGTGGGGATCGGAGACGTCAGCGCGGCCGGCGCACGGCGTCGAGCAAACCGGCCAGTTCACTGGCCTGAGGCTTGACCAGCCAGAACTTGCCGCGCAGCTCGGGCAGGTTGTCGAGAATCTCCCGACCCCACTCGCTCTGCGTCTCGTCAACGAACTCGCGGATCAGGCTGCGCAGGAACCCGACGCACACCGCGGTGTCCTCGGTGTTGATGCGATGCAGCTCCACCAGCTCCGGGTTGTAACGCTCCGGCAAACGGTTGTCCGGCTCGTAGACGAACGTCATTCCGCCGGTCATGCCGGCACCGAAGTTGACGCCGGTCGGACCCAGCACCACCACCACGCCGCCGGTCATGTACTCGCAGCCATGGTCGCCCAACCCTTCGACCACCGCGATGGCGCCGGAGTTGCGTACCGCGAAACGCTCGCCGGCCTGGCCGGCCGCGAACAGCTTGCCACCGGTGGCGCCGTACAGGCAGGTGTTGCCGATGATGGTGGTGCGCTGCGACTGCAGGCGGCTGGCGCGCGGCAGGCTGATGACGATCTTGCCGCCGGCCATGCCCTTGCCGACGTAATCGTTGGCGTCACCCTCGAGCATCAGATTCAGGCCACCGGCGTTCCACACCCCCAGGCTCTGCCCGGCGTGCCCGCGCAACTTGATGGTGATGGGCGCGTGCGCCATGCCCTGATTGCCCCAACGACGGGCAATCTCGCCCGACAGGCGGGCACCGATGGAACGGTGGGTGTTGCTGATGTCGTAGTTGAAGATGCCGCCCCGGGCGTGCTCGATGGCCTCCAGCGTGTCGGCCACCATCTGCTCGGCCAGCTCGCCCTTGTCGTAGGGCGCGTTGCTGGACACGGTGCAGTACTGCTTGCCCTCCACGGCCAGCCCCTTGCCGCTGAGCAGCGGCTGCAGGTCCAGATGCTGCTGCTTGGCCGTATTGCCGGCCCGCGGCTGCAACAGGTCGGCGCGACCGATCAGCTCTTCCAGGCTGCGCACGCCCAGCGCCGCCAGCCACTCGCGCGTTTCCTGCGCCACGAAACGCAGGTAGTTCTCGACCATCTCCGGCAGCCCGGCGAAATGATCGCGGCGCAGGTCCTCGTTTTGCGTTGCCACCCCGGTGGCGCAGTTATTCAGATGACAGATGCGCAGGTACTTGCAGCCGAGCGCGATCATCGGCGCGGTACCGAAACCGAAGCTCTCGGCGCCCAGCATGGCCGCCTTGACCACGTCGAGACCGGTCTTGAGACCGCCGTCGGTCTGCACGCGCACCTTCTCGCGCAGGCGGTTCGCCAGCAACGCCTGGTGCGTCTCGGCCAGGCCGATTTCCCACGGGATGCCGGCGTACTTCACCGACGTCAGCGGGCTGGCACCCGTACCGCCGTCGTAACCGGAAATGGTGATCAGGTCGGCATAGGCC
>NZ_JBFJTF010000123.1:0-6885 GCF_041625615.1 Immundisolibacter sp.
CATGACTGAAAACAACCCTGGAGCGCCCGTTCGGGTCTTGTCAGGGCCAAACCGGGCCGGTGCCGGATAACGAGCCAGCGGAGGCCGATCAGACACGCAGCCGACCGTTCGTGCAAAACGGTAGAACCCACAAGGATACCGCGTGATGTGTGCGGGCCCAAATGCGCAGGATGATCGTCATCGGTCGGCGGGGGCGCGGGGGACGGGGGTCAATGCGCGCGCGGTTGTTTCCGACAGGTCGGTCGGGGTGTCGACGTCGTGCAGGATTCCGGGGTCATCCACAGCGATTTCCCGCACGTCGGCGGCGTGTCGCTGCAGCAGGGCGCGGGCGCCCTGGTCGCCGACCAGCCGGGTCAGTTCCCGCTGCAGGGCGGAGGCGAAACCCACCGGGTGGCCACGGTGGCCATGATGGGTCGGCACGACGATGACCGCTCCGCGCTCCAGCGCCCGACGCACGCGCCGGATGGTGTCCGGTCGCACGGCCGGCATGTCGCCCAGGGATACCAGCAGCCTGGCGGCGGGCGGCGCGTGGTCGGCGCCGCAGGCCAGGCTGTGGCCCATGCCCAGGGTGGCCCGTGGGCACTCCACCACCTGGGCGCCGGCCTGTTCAAGAGCGTCGGCCAATGCCCCAGCGCCGGGGCGCACGACGGCAATCACTTGATCGACCGCCGGGTGCAGCGCCGCCAGTGCATGCAGCACCAGTGCCCGGCCATGCAGGGGCGCCAGCAGTTTGTCGCCACCGAAGCGCCTGCCCGCGCCGGCGGCCAGCAGGATGCCGACGGTGGGGCAGGTACTCACGCAGCGCTGGCGGCTTTGCGCGCGGCGGGGTCGGCCAGCCGGTCACGGGCGCCGCCGAGTGCGTTGTTGCGCGCGGCGATCAGTTCCGCCGCGATGGCGACCGCGATCTCCATGGGCGCGTGCGAGCCGATGGGCAGGCCGATGGGGGCATGCAGGCGCGCCAGGGCGGTGGCGGGGACGTCCAGCTGGCGCAGGCGCTCCAGGCGGGCGTCGGTGGTGCGCCGCGAGCCGAGCGCACCGACGTAGAAGGCGGGTGATTCGAGGGCCTCGATCAGGGCCATGTCGTCCACGCGCGGGTCGTGGGTGAGGGTGATGATGGCCGAGCGCTCGTCGCTGACGCGCGCGCGGATCAGGTCGTCCGGCAGGCCGGCCACCAATTCGGTGCCGGGCACGTCCCAGGTGGCGGCATAGTCGGCGCGCGGGTCGCAGACCACCACGTGGTAGTCGAGCGCCTGCGCCAGCTGGGCGATGCAGCGCGACAGCTCGGCCGCGCCGATGATGATCAGTTGCCACTGCGGCCCGAACACCTTGCGCAGCAGGCTGTCCTGAAGCCGGCAGGCGGCGGTGTGGGGCTGTGCGGGCAGCAGGCGGGTGGTGCCGGTGTTCAGGTCGAGTTCGCGGCACACGGCCCGGCGTTGTTCAAGCGCCTGACGCACCGGCTCCAGGGCCTCGGCGTCGTCTATCGACTCGCAGACCAGTTCCAGTGTGCCGCCGCAGGGCAGGCCAAAGCGTTCGCCTTCCTCGCGCGAGACGCCATACACCACGCGTTCGGGGCGCTCCGAGGCGACCTGCCCGCTGCGCAGTCTGACCACCAGGTCGTCCTCCACGCAGCCACCGGACACCGATCCCATCAGGTGTCCCGGCCCGCCCACCGCCAGCAGTGACCCGGCGGGTCGTGGCGAGGAGCCCCACGTTTTTACGACGGTGACCAGATGGCCGCGCCCGCCTGCCCGGACCCAGTCCTGCAGGGCGCGAATGACGTTCAGATCGCTGCTGTCCATGCGGGTGCCTACGGTGTGTGCACGTCTTGCGTCGATTGTATGCGGCGCCGTCAGCCGGGGCGCCGGGCCGCGGCGCGCGCCAGGGCAAGGGGGCGGTCGCTGCCCGCCGCGTCGCATAGGCCTTCCTCGTAATGCACCAGCTGCAATTGCCACAGCAGGTGCCGCAGCTCGTTGGTCCTGAGGCGGTAGTGGTCGGAAGCCGGGCCGGCCACCGGTTCCGGCCAGCGCAGGTGCTGCTCGAACAGCAGCCAGCCACCGGGCCTGAGCGCGTCGGCGAACTGCGCCAGCAGGTCGCGGTTGACATAGTGGATGTTGACGATGAGGTCGTAGTGGTCGGCCGGCAGGCGGTGATCGGCCAGGTCAGCACACTGCCAGTCGACCCGTACGCCGCGGCGGTCGGCGTGTTCCCGGGCGCGCGCCAGCGCGGTCGGTGCGATGTCGATGCCGGTGACCGCGAAACCGGCCTCGGCCAGCGCGATGGCGGTGGCCCCGAGACCGCACGCCACATCCAGCGCCCGTCCGCGTGGCAGGCGTGGCAACCAGTGCTGCACGAACGGCGCGGGCTGCGCCGCGTAGGCGGCGGTGCCGGAACGGTAGCGGGCTTCCCAGCGGTCGGCGTCGGCTGTGGTCATGTCGGGCTCCTCGGGTAGCGATCAAGCATAGAGCATGAGATGCGCGCCGCAGCGGGTAGCATTAGCGCCCTGGCGCCGCCGGGCGCGAGTGGGCGAGAGTTTCAGGGGAGGTTGCATGTCGGTCCGCAAGCTGTTGTTCTGGTTGGTAGTTGCGGGGCTGGGCGCGTTCGTGTTCGGGGGCATTGCCCTGGCGCGTGGCGAGTCGATCAACGCCTGGTGGCTGATTGCGGCGGCGGTGTGTGTGTATGCCATCGGCTATCGCGTGTACGGCGCGTGGGTGGCGACGCGCGTGCTGCTGGTCGACGGCGGGCGGGCAACGCCGGCTGTACGCATCAACGATGGCCGCGATTTCGTGCCCACCAACCGCTGGGTGGTGTTTGGCCACCACTTCGCGGCCATCGCCGGGCCGGGGCCGCTGGTCGGGCCAACGCTGGCAGCGCAGTTCGGCTACCTGCCGGGGACCTTGTGGATCCTGGTCGGCGCCGTGCTCGGTGGCTGCATCCAGGACATGACGGTGCTGTTCTTCTCCACCCGGCGCAACGGCCGCAGCCTGGGCCAGATGGCCCGTGACGAGCTGGGTCCGGTCGGCGGTGGCGCAGCGCTGATCGGCACGCTGATGATCCTGATCATCCTGATTTCCGTGCTGGGGCTGGTGATTGTCAACGCCATGAAGCACAGCCCCTGGGCCACCGCCACCGTGCTGGCGACCGTGCCGATTGCCATTCTGGTGGGTGTCTACATGCGCGGCATCCGGCCCGGCCGGGTGCTCGAGGGCAGTGCCATCGGCATCGCGCTGCTGCTGCTGGCGGTGTGGGGCGGTGGCTGGGTGGACCAGCAGCCAACGCTGCGGACCTGGTTCGACCACGGGCCGCTGACCATCGCCTACGGAATCATGGTGTATGGCTTCGTGGCGGCGGTGGTGCCGGTGTGGCTGCTGCTGGCGCCGCGCGATTACCTGTCCACGTTCATGAAGCTCGGTACGGTGGCGTTGCTGGCCGTGGCCATCGTGTGGCTGAACCCGGTACTGCACATGCCGGCGCTGACGCAGTTCGTGGATGGCACGGGGCCGATTTTCGCCGGCAAGGTGTTTCCCTTCGTGTTCATCACCATCGCCTGCGGTGCGGTATCCGGCTTCCATGCGCTGGTCAGTTCGGGCACCACGCCCAAGCTGCTGACCGATGAGCGCGACATCCACATGATCGGTTACGGCAGCATGATGCTGGAGTCGTTCGTGGCCCTGATGGCGCTGATCGCCGCCTGCGTGCTGGAGCCGGGCGTGTTCTTCGCCATCAACACCGCCGCCGGCGTGGTCGGCGAGGGTGCGCAGGCGGTGGCGACCATTTCTTCCTGGGGCTTCCCGGTCACGCTCGAACAGATGGAGTCGCTCGCCCGGGAAATGGGCGAGGCGACGCTGTTCGCGCGCACCGGCGGGGCGCCGTCACTGGCCGTGGGGATGGCCAGCATCTTCAGCAGCGCCTTCGGTCAGGGGATGCTGGCGGTCTGGTACCACTTCGCGATCATGTTCGAGGCGGTGTTCATTCTGACCACCCTGGATGCCGGCACGCGCGTGGGACGGTTCATGCTGCAGGATTTCCTGGGCAACTTCGTGCCGGCGCTGGGGCGCACGGCCTGGTATCCGTCGGTGCTGCTGTGCAGCGGGCTGGTGGTCGCCGGGTGGGGGTACTTTCTGTACATCGGCGTTATCGATCCGGCCGGCGGGGTCAACATCCTGTGGCCGCTGTTCGGCATTTCCAACCAGATCCTGGCGGCCATTGCCCTGTCGGTGGGCACCGCCATCCTGGTCAAGACCGGGCGGGAGCGCTATTTCTGGGTCACCGGCCTGCCGCTGGCCTGGCTGACGGTGGTCACCAGCAGCGCCGCCTGGCAAAAAGTGATGAGCGATGACCCGCGCCTGGGTTTCTTTGCCGGTGCCAATGACCTGGCCAGCAAGCTGGCGGCGGGCGTGTTGCCACCGGAGAAGGCCGCGGTGGCGCCGCAGCTGATTTTCAACCAGCGCCTGGATGGCTGGCTGACGGTGCTGTTCGTGGGGTTGCTGTGGTTGATCCTGGCCGACATGACGCGGGTGTGCCTGCGCCATGTGCGCCAGAGTGCCGGCATGACACCGGCGCAGGAGTCGGCATGAAGCTGGTGCGCGCGTTCTGGTCGTGGCTGCGGGCGGTCAGTGGTGACGACGCCTACGAGCGCTATCTGGCACACCACGCGGCGGTACATCCCGAGCGGCCGGTGCTGGACCGGCGCACCTTCTTCAAGCAGCGTCAGGCGGCGGACTGGTCGCAGGTACGCCGCTGCTGCTAGACGTGGGTAGTGACCAGGCTGCCGGCCGGTGCCGTCAGCGCCAGCGTCAGGAACTGCACACGCAGTTGCCAGTGCTTGCGTGACGGTGCCGGTTGGCAGTCCACCACTTGGGCCAGCGCGTCGAACAACGGTGTTTTGAGCGCCAGTACCGTGTGCGGGGGCAGGTGGTGGTCGAGTGTCATCCGGGCGCCGGCCGGCGAGAAATCCTCGAGCATCGCCGCGCGTGGTCCGCTGTCCTGGCGCAGGAAGTACTCCACCGGAGCGGCCAGGGTTCGGCGATCGAAGGCCCGTCGCGCCTCGTTGAACTGTTGCGCGCCCGGTGGGGGCGACAACGGACTGCCGCACACCTGGCACCGCCGGTGGCTCGTGCCCGGGGACTGCACGGCGATTCCGGACAGGCAGTACGGGCACTGCCTGTCCGGCGCGGCAGGTGGGCAAGGCGGTGGAGGCGAGGCGTGCTCAGGATCGCCGAGCTGCGCGTCGTAGGCGGCACGCCGGTCCGGGTCTGACAGCGTGGCGTAGGCCTCGTTGAGCAGGCTGGCGGTGGCACCGTCGCCACCGAGGTCCGGGTGCTGGCGCAGTGTCTGCATCAGGGTGCGGTAGGCGGTGCGGATCACCGCCTCCGGTGCGTCCGGCTGCAGGTGGAGAATGCGGTAGTAGTTGCGGCGGTTTGGCGACGTCATGGCGATCGACTTCCCGGGCCGGGCAGCGAGGCGGGCCCACCTCGGACAGTTTATCGGCGCCTTGGACGCGGGTTTTAGCCGTCGCGCGGCAAGCCGGGGTAAACTAGCCGATTATTGGGTTGCCGCGCTCGCGGCGCCCGGTCTCTGTCGGCGCCGTGAGCGCCAGTCTTGTTTCTGACCGGCCTCGACTATCTCGTTCGGCCCGGTTACTACCGAAGGATCTCTCAATGCCATTTGCCACGCTCGGCCTGCGCGCTGAGCTGTGTCGTGCCGTGGCCGCACGCGGCTACGCCAATCCCACTCCCATCCAGCAGCAGGCTGTGCCGGTGGTCCTCGCCGGCCAGGATGTGCTGGCCGCCGCCCAGACCGGTACCGGCAAGACAGCCGGGTTTGCGCTGCCGATGTTGCAGCGTCTCGCCGACTCGGGGCGCCCCCTGCGCCCGCGTACGGTGCGGGCCCTGATTCTCACGCCCACGCGCGAACTGGCGGCGCAGGTCGGCGACAGCGTCAGCGCGTACGGCGGTGAACTGCGCCTGAAAAGCGCCGTGGTGTTCGGCGGTGTGGGCTTCAATCCGCAGGTGACCGCGCTGGCGCGGGGCCTGGATGTGTTGACCGCCACGCCCGGCCGTCTGCTCGATCACCTCCAGCAGGGCACGGTGTCGCTGGATGCGGTGGAAATTCTGGTGCTGGACGAGGCCGACCGCATGCTCGACATGGGGTTCATCCGCGACATGCGACGGATTCTTGCCCGCGTGCCCAGCGATCGGCAGACCCTGCTGTTCTCGGCCACGTTCAGCCAGGAAATTCGCGACCTGGCCGGCCAGTTCCTGCGCCGGCCGGTGGAGATCGACGTGGCGCCGCGAAACACCACGGTCGAGCGCATCTCGCAGGAAGCGTACGCGGTCGACAAGACCCGCAAGCGCGAGCTGCTGTCCTGGCTGGTTGGCAGCAATAACTGGCGTCAGGTGCTGGTGTTCGCCCGCACCAAGCATGGCGCCAACCGGTTGGCGGAGCAGCTCGAGAAGGACGGGCTGCGCAGCGCGGCCATCCACGGCAACAAGAGCCAGGGAGCCCGCACCCGGGCGCTGGAAGGCTTCAAGAGCGGTGATCTGCGGGTGCTGGTGGCGACCGACATCGCTGCGCGTGGCCTGGACATCGACCAGCTGCCGCTGGTGGTGAACCACGACCTGCCGCAGGTGCCGGCCGACTACGTGCACCGCATTGGCCGCACCGGGCGCGCCGGCAGAGACGGGCGGGCGATCTCGCTGGTGGCGCCGGACGAAATCGGGCTCCTGCGCAGTATCGAGCGTTTGATCAACCTGCGTATCACGCCGCAGGTGCTGCCCGGCTACGAGCCGTCGGCGGGCGCCGCGTCCATGGTCTCCCCGGAGCCACGGCGTGGTGGCGATCGGCGGCCGGCTGCACCGGCCGATCAGCAGCGCCGACGCCCGCGTC
>NZ_JBFJTF010000124.1:0-6767 GCF_041625615.1 Immundisolibacter sp.
CAGGTGTGTCAGCAGCTGTTCCAGCAGCGCCGTGGGCACGCTGGAGCACAGGCTCAGCGCCACGCCACGCAGGCGGCACACATGCAGCAGCGCCGGCACATGGTCGAACAGCGGCGCCTCTTTCATGCGCGCGGCGAAGCGATCGAAGAACACGGCGTCGATCTGTGCCCGCGGCACGTCGCCGATGAAGCGCCGGTAGAAGCGCTCCACCGGCAGCGTGAACTCGCGCCGGTAGGTGGCCTCGTCGACCGCGGCGGCGCCGAAGTGCGCCAGCGTGTCGTTGGTGGCGGCCAGTGTCAGGGCGCGGTCGTCGGCCAGCGTGCCGGCCCAGTCGAGAATGAGGTGGCGGATCATGGCGTCGCCCGGTGGCTTCGGCGCATTGTCGGGGCCGCTCAGGGCATCAGCAACTGCCGATACAGCGGCGCCAGCAGCAGGTAGAGCAGGATCGAGGCGGTCAGCGCGGCACCGTACAGCTCGGTGTCCAGCCGGTAGCGGTGGGTCAGGATGATGCCCACCGCCGGGCAGGCGGAGGCCATGACCACCGCCAGTATCGCCAGTGTTTCGCCGCGCAGGCCGAGCGCGTAGGCGAAGGCCACGCCCAGCGCCGGTCCGAGCACCTGGCGTACCAGCAGCGCCGGCACGGCGGCGCCGAGCCGGCGCATGGCGCCCAGGCGCAGCGACAGGCCGACCACGAACACCATCAGCGGGATGGCGGCGTCGCCGATGTAGCGCAGCATGCCGACCAGACGATCGGGCACCGGAATGCCGAGCAGGTTGACCGCCAGCGCCAGGAACACGGCCCAGGCCGGCGGCAGGCGCAGAATCTCGCGGCCCAGCGACACCGGTGTCTGGCCCTCGGCGTGGCGTGCCGCCACGGCCACGCCGACGGTCCAGATCAGCAGGATGGTGGCGATGATGTCGTAGGCGAACACCACCGCCATGGCGTCGCTGCCGAACAGGCTGACCACCACCGGCAGGGCGATGGAGCCGTTGGCGAAGCCGGCGGCCAGCAGCATGGCACCTTGACCCTGGCGCGACAGCCCGGTCCGCCGGCCCAGCAGGCGATAGGCCGCGGCGGCCAGCAGCAGGCCCCCCAGGCTGCACACGTAGCCGGCGGCCGGGATGACCGCCAGGGCGGCGTTCAGCGGCGCCCGCGACATGATGGCGAAGATCAGCGCCGGACCCATCAGGTAGATCATCAGCATGTTCAGCGCTTGCGCCAGATGGGCGGCGTCGACGCCGCCGGGGCTGTGGCGCCGCCACAGCCAGCCGGCAGCAAGGGTCATGAATACGGGTAGCAGGTCGAGGTACACGGAAATCCGTTTCGCAAAAGAAACACCGCCGGCAGCGGCGTGCGCTGCCGGCGGTGTCGGGTGAATGAAGGGGGCGGTTCGAGTGGGCGAGCGACCCCGGTTCAGGAAGGTTGTGGCACGGTGGCCTGCATGGACGGCCGCTGACTGAAGGCGTCCTGCCAGGCAGCCAGGGCCGGGTGGGCGTTGCGCCAGGCCAGTTCCGGCAGACGGAAATCGAGGTAGCCGAGCGCCACGGCGAACTCGATGTGGGCCAGCGTCACCTCGTCGCCGAGGGCCGACACGTCCTGCTCCATGACCGCCAGGCCGCGCTGGATGGCGCGCTGCTGGCGGTCGGTCCACGGCGCCCAGCGCATGTCTTCCGGACGCAGCAGTTCCATGCGGGCGGTGACCGCGGCATCCAGCACGCCATCGGCCAGGGCGGCGCGGCGCAACACGTCAAAGCGTGCGGCGCCGTCCGGGATCAGCCGCGGCGTCGGCGCCAGGCTGTCGAGGTATTCGCAGATTACCCAGCTGTCGTACAGGCAGCGACCGTCGTCCAGGCGCAGCGCCGGCACCTTGCCCAGCGGGTTGGCGTCCAGCAGCGTGGCCGGGTCTTCCAGCGGGCTGACGACGACTTCCTCGACCCGGTCGGCCAGCCCTTTCTCGAGCACGGTCACCCGGGCCTTGCGCGAATACGGCGACGGCTTGGCGTAGATCAGTTGCATGGCGGTTCTCCTCAGCGGTGTTATTGGGCACGCTCCTGGCGGCCATAGTCCTTGAAACTGTCCAGCACGCGTCGCATCTCGGCCGCGCCGAGCAGTACCGGCGTGCCCGTGGCCAGGGCCGCGCAGTACTGGCCGGCCAGGGCTTCGATTTCCTCGGCCAGGGCCAGTGCCGCCGGCAGGTCCGGCCCGGTGGCGATGACGCCATGATTGGCCAGCAGGCAGGCGTGGCGGTCTGCCAGCGCGGCCAGCGCATTGGCTGACAGCTCGGCGGTGCCGAAGGTGGCGTATCCGGCACAGCGGACGTTGTCACCGCCGGCGGCCGCGACCATGTAATGGAACGCGGGTATCTCGCGGTGCTGGCAGGCCAGGGCGCTGGCGTACTGCGAATGGGTGTGCACGATGGCTGCGACCTCGGGGCGGGCGGCATAGATGTCGCAGTGAAAGCGCCATTCCGATGAGGGCCGCAACTGTCCCGAGGCGGGCACGCCACGCTCGTCCAGCCGAACCAGGTCGCCGCTGCGCAGCGCGTCGTAACGCACGCCGGTCGGGGTGATCAGGAAGCCGCCCGGGACGCGGGCGCTGAGGTTGCCGGAGGTGCCGCGGTTCAGCCCGGCATGCACGCTGGCACGCGCGGTATCGACCAACAGTTGGCGAAGTGCACTCTCGTCCACGGGGCGGGTCAAAGGAAGCAGGCTGCCGAGCGACCGAGCGGTCAGGGCGGCGTGAGTATGCCACAGGCCGCGCCGCGGTCCGCCTGGCCGGGCGGGCCTGGAATGGCCCCGACTGCGGACATCTTCGGGAGGTTCCCATGATCGACCTGTACATGTGGCCAACGCCGAACGCCCACAAAGTGACGCTGTTTCTCGAGGAAACCGGCCTTCCGTACCGCACGGTGGAAGTCAACATTGGCGCCGGGGATCAGTTCAAACCCGAGTTTCTGGCCATCGGGCCGAACAACAAGATGCCGGTCATCGTCGACTCGGACGGCCCGGACGGACGGCCGATCAGCGTGTTCGAGAGCGGGGCGATACTCATCTATCTGGCCGAGAAGACCGGCCGCTTCCTGCCCGCCGACCCGCGAGGCCGCTGCGAGGTCCTGCAATGGCTGATGTTCCAGATGGCGAGCGTTGGTCCCATGCTCGGGCAGGCACACCATTTCCGCGACTACGCGCCGGAAACGCTGCCCTATGCGATTGACCGCTATACCAACGAGTCGCGGCGCATCTACGGCGTGGTGGACACGCGCCTGGCCGGTCGCGACTACGTGGCGGGCGAGTATTCGATTGCCGACATGGCCATCTATCCCTGGTTCCTGCACCACGAGCGCGAGGGCGTGGACCTCGCCGGGCTGCCGCAGGTGCGTCGCTGGATGGACGCCATCGCCGCGCGGCCGGCTACGGCGCGCGCCCTGGCCGTGATGGCCGAGCGGCGGCCGGCCAAGCCTGGGCCGCAGGACGAGGCGCAGCGGCAGATCCTGTTCGGCGCCGAGCAGTACCGGCGGCACTGACCGGTGGCGGGCGTCCTGCCCGCAGGGCAGGGGCCACGAAGGCAGGGGGCCGGACGGGGCGTGGGATCCGCGCAAGACGAATCCGTGCGCTTGGCTCGGGGCGGCGTCGCGCGTCTAGCCGCTCAGGCGGGCGGTGTATTCGAGTACCCGCTCGAAGGCATAGGGTTCTTCCGCGCCAGTGTCCGGATCCCACAGGCTGCGTCCGGGGCGTTGCATCAGGTCGCCACCGTACACGTGCAGGCCGCCGTTGAGGTCGTCGCGCGGGTTGGCCACGGCATGGATCAGCTGCGGATTCATCACGAACACGTCGCCCGATCGCAGGCTGCGCAGGCCGTCGTCGACCAGGCCGCCGTCGCCGCGGCGGTACAGGTGGTTGTCCTCTTGTCCGGCGTAGATGCCGATCACGCCCCACATGCAGTGGTTGTGGATGGGGCTGCGGCTGTGCGGCGCGCTGACCACGTGGGCCACGGTCAGGGCGTCGGAGCGGAACAGCGGCACCACCCCCGGCGTGTCGGCATCCGCCGCCAGAGCGGTAGCCACGGCCTGGGGATCACGCAGCGCCTCGGTCAGTACGCTGGCGATGTGGCCGGCGGGATCGGCGCTGCGCAGCGCCGCCTGACAGTCGGCGACGAAACGGTCGGTGTTGAACATGGTGGTTCCCCCTCGCTGGATGTTCACCGGCAGTCGCGGTGTCGCCCGGCCGGCGCGCTAGACTAGTACGTTACGTCCTTTCACGCTGCCGCCGCCCATGCCGAAATCGCGTTCTCGCCGCCCTGCCTACCGCCGCTGGCTGGCCTGGTTGCTGCCTGTGGGGCTGATTGGCGCCGCTGCCGTGGCGCTGTACGCGGTGCACCTGGATCGGGTCATTCGCGACAAGTTCGAGGGCCAGCGCTGGGCATTGCCGGCGCGGGTGTTCGCCCGGCCGCTGGAGCTGTATGCGGGGGCACCGCTGGACCAGCGGCGTGTGCGCGAGGCGCTCGATCGCCTTGGTTACCAGAACGACGACCCGGTGGGTGCAGGCACGTACGCGGTGCGCGGCGCGCGGCTGATCGTATACACACGCGGATTTCAGTTCTGGGATGGCGCCGAGCCGCCGCGCAAGGTGGAGATCCGCTTCGACGGCCGTCAGGTGACCGGCCTGAGCGGCGACCAGGGCGAACTGCCCCTGCTGCGCCTGGAGCCGGAATTCATCGGCGGTTTCTATCCGGCCAGCAACGAGGACCGGCTGCTGGTGCGCCTGGACGAGGTGCCGCCGGTGCTGATCCAGGCGTTGCTGACGCTCGAGGATCGCGATTTCTACCGCCACGTGGGCATTTCGCCGCGTGGCATCGCCCGTGCCCTGTGGGCGGATCTGCGTGCCGGTGCCATGGTCCAGGGTGGCAGCACGCTGACGCAGCAGCTGGTCAAGAACTACTTTCTCACCGCGGACCGCACGCTGTGGCGCAAGGCCACCGAGGCCATCATGGCGGTGCTGCTGGAAAGTCACTACAGCAAGGACGAGATCCTCGAGGCCTACCTGAACGAGGTGTTCCTGGGACAGGTCGGCACGCGCAGCATTCACGGCATGGCCCAGGGCGCCATGCTGTATTTCGGCCGCCCGCTGGGCGAACTGGACACCGGACAGCTGGCGTTGCTGGCCGGGATGGTGCAGGCACCGTCCTCGTATGATCCGCGCCGGAATCCCGAGCGGGCCACCGCCCGACGCAACCTGGCACTGCGCCTGCTGGCCGAGCAGGGTGTGCTGACCGAGCAGCAGGCGGCCGCGGCGCAGGCCAGGCCGCTGGGCGTGGTCAAGCGCACGGCGCTGGCCACGGCGCGTTACCCGGCATTTCTGGATCTGGTGCGGCGCCAGTTGCAGCGCGATTACCCGGAAGAGGTGTTGCGCAACGACGGCCTGCGCATCTTCGCCACCATGGATCCGGCGGTGCAGGCGGCGGCCGAGGCGGCGGTCACCGGCCAGGGGGCGGCGATTGCCAAGTCGGCCGGCAAGCCGGACCTGCAGATGGCGGCCGTGGCGGCGGACGTGGCCACCGGCGAGGTGCTGGCGCTGGTCGGCGATCGCGACCCGCGCTTCGACGGCTACAACCGGGCCCTGGACGCGCGCCGGCAGATCGGCTCGCTGGCCAAGCCGGCGGTGTATCTGACCGCGCTGTCCGAGCCGCAGCGCTTCAATCTGGCAACGCCGCTGGACGATCAGCGCATGTCCGTGGGCCTGCCCAACGGCGACCGCTGGCAGCCGCGCAACGCCGGCAACGACTACGCCGGTCGCATTCCGCTGTTGCGCGGCCTGGCCGAGTCGCGCAACAGCGCCACCGTGGCGCTTGGCCTGCAGGTGGGCGTGCCGAACGTGCTCAAGACGCTGCGGGCGCTGGGCGTGCGCCGCGACCTGCCGCCGGTGCCGTCGGTCATGCTGGGTGCGGTGGAACTGACACCGTTCGAGACCACGCGCATGTACCTGACGCTGGCTGCCAGCGGGTTTCGCCTGCACCTGCGCGGCATTCATGCGGTGACCGACGCCGAAGGCACGCCGCTGGCCAGCTATCCGCTGTCGGTGGAGCAGAAGCTCGACCCGGCGGCCGTGTTCCTGGTCAACACCGCCCTGCAGGAGGTGGCACGCAGCGGCACGGCGCGCGCCCTGGGGCGGGTGCTGCCCGGCCTGAACATCGCCGGCAAGACCGGCACCACCAACGATGGCCGTGACTCGTGGTTCGCCGGCTTCACCGGCAACACCGTGGCGGTGGTGTGGATGGGGCTCGACGACAACCGCAAGACCGGCCTGTACGGCGCCAGCGGCGCCATGCGCGTGTGGGCCGACCTGATCGGCCGGCTGCCGGCGGTGCCGCTCACCCTGGCCGAGCCGCCGGGTGTGCACTGGGTGCAGGCGCCCGACGGCCCGTGGTTGCCGGCGGCCCTGTGCCCCGGAGGTCTTGGCCTGCCGGTGTTCGACAGCGGCACGCCGCCCGGCGCCGTGCCGTGCGACGGCACACAACTCCCTTCCCCCACAGACGAGGACGATGACGCATGGCGCTGGCTGCGCAGGCTGTTCTGATTTCCGGTTCGCAGGCCGGGCGGCGTCGCCGCCTGGGGTTGCTGAGCGCGCTGTTGCTGGCCGGTTGCGCCAGTGCGCCATCGCCACGGCCACCGGCGCCGGCGCCGGAACCACCGCCGGCGGCACAGCCGACGCCACCGCCGCCCGCGCCGCAGCCGCCGCCACGTCCGGTGCCGCCGCCGGCGCCGGCCAGG
>NZ_JBFJTF010000125.1:0-6744 GCF_041625615.1 Immundisolibacter sp.
ACGTCTTCTACACCGGTGCGGCACCGAACCAGCAGGCCATCCCGGCCGTCGAGTACCTGATGAACGACCTCGGCGTCGAGCGCTGGGTGCTGGCCGGTACCGACTACGTGTACCCGCGCACCACCAACAAGATCCTCGAGGCGTACCTGAAGTCGAAGGGCGTGAAGGACGAGGACATCATGATCAACTACACGCCGTTCGGGCACTCGGACTGGCAGTCGATCGTCGCCGAGATCAAGCAGTTCGGCGCTGCCGGCAAGAAGACCGGCGTGGTGTCCACCATCAATGGCGATGCCAACGTGCCGTTCTACAAGGAACTGGCGGCCCAGGGCATCAAGGCCGAGGACATTCCGGTGGTGGCCTTCTCCGTGGGTGAGGAGGAGCTGTCCGGCCTCGACGCCGGTCCGCTGGTCGGCCACCTGGCGGCCTGGAACTACTTCATGAGCGTGGACACGCCGCAGAACGCCCAGTTCATCGAGCAGTGGCACAGCTTCATCGGGGATTCCAAGCGCGTCACCAACGACCCGATGGAAGCCCACGTCATCGGCTTCAACATGTGGGTCAAGGCGGTCGAGAAGGCCGGTACCACCGACGTCGACGCCGTGGCCGACGCCATGATCGGCATCGAGGTGCCGAACATGACCGGCGGCATGGCCAAGATGCTGCCCAACCATCACCTGACCAAGCCGGTGCTGATCGGCGAGATCCAGGCCGACGGCCAGTTCGAGACGGTCTGGGAGACCGACGACCTGGTCCCCGGCGATGCCTGGTCGGACTACCTGCCCGGCTCCAAGGACATCGAGGCCGACTGGGTGAGCCTGAAGTGCGGCAACTACAACACCATCACCAAGAAGTGTTCGGGTCAGAACTACGAGTGATCTGACCGTCCCGACCTTCCCCCCGGGCTGCGGCCCGGGGGCTTTCCTCGTTTTTCCGGGATGCCCGTGAAACACATTCGAATGCGCATGCCGGCCGCCGTGGCGGCCCTGTTCCTGGTGCTGTGCGCCCTGGTGCAGCCGGCCGGGGCGCAGCAGCCTCCCCAGGCGGCGGTACAGGCGCTGGCGACCGCCGGTTTCGGTGCCAAGGCGGCCCTGCTGGAGCAGATCGCCGACAGCGGCGAGCCGTGGGCGCGGCCCGTGCTGCAGGCCCTGCTCGACGGCGACCTCAAGATGCGCAAGGCGGACGGCCAGGTGGTGCTGACGCGCCCGTCCGCAGACGGTTTTGCGCTCTACGACCCGATTGACGGCCAAGAACTGGGGCAGGCCGGCCGTTTCGACCTCAAGCGCCTGGCCATCAACAACGCCCTGCGCGGTCAGTTGCGCACCCTGATCGCCACCCTGAGCCTGGGCGATCCGGACCCGGCGCGGCGCCGGGCGGCGGTGCGCGCCCTGTATGACGAAATCGATCCCGCCATGGTGGCGCGTCTGCGCGACCGGCAGGCCGCGGAGCGCGATGGCGACGTGCGTGAGGCCATCGACATCGCACTGGCGCTGGCCGACCTGAAATCCGGCGACGATGCCGCCCGCATCGCCGCCGCGGAACACCTGTCCGGCAGTGTCGAGCCGGATGTACGGGTGGCCCTGGCCGCCGTGGCGCAGGACACCGGTCAGCCGGACGCCGTGCGGGCCGCGGCGCGGCGCGCCCGCGCCAGCAGCGACACCTGGGTGAGCATCTATCGCGGCATCGAAACCGCGTTCTTCGGCATGTCGCTGGGGTCGGTGCTGCTGCTGGCGTCCATCGGCCTTGCCATCAGTTTCGGTGTCATGGGCGTCATCAACATGGCCCACGGCGAGTTTCTGATGCTGGGCGCCTACACCACCTTCGTCGTGCAGCAGTGGGTGCCGGTCAACTGGTCGCTGCCGCTGGCCATTCCGCTGGCCTTCCTGGTGGCCGGCGCGGTCGGTGTGCTGCTCGAACGGTGCCTGATCCGCTTCCTGTATGGCCGGCCGCTGGAGACGCTGCTGGCCACGTTCGGTGTCAGCCTGATCCTGCAACAGGCGGTGCGCACCGTGTTCTCGCCGCTGAACCGCCAGGTGGCGACGCCGGACTGGATGAGCGGTTCGGTGGCCCTGAATCCGGCGCTGTCGCTGACGCTGAACCGCCTGTACATCGTCGCCTTCAGCCTGGTGGTGTTCGCCCTGCTGCTGGCCGTGCTGCGCTACACGCGCTTCGGCCTGGAGCTGCGGGCGGTGTCGCAGAACCGCGCCATGGCGCGGGCGCTGGGCGTGCGCAGCGCGCGGGTGGACGCGCTGACCTTCGGGCTCGGCGCCGGGGTTGCCGGGGTTGGCGGCGTGGCGCTGTCGCAGTTGACCAACGTCGGTCCGAACCTGGGCCAGGGCTACATCGTCGATGCCTTCCTGGTGGTGGTGTTCGGCGGTGTCGGCAACCTGTGGGGCACCTTCACCGCGGCCCTGTCGCTGGGTGTCGCCAACAAGCTGATGGAGCCTTGGGTGGGCGCCGTGCTGGCCAAGATCCTGGTGCTGGTGTTCATCATCCTGTTCATTCAGCGCCGGCCGCGGGGGCTTTTCCCGCAGCGCGGTCGCGCGGTGGAGGTCTGACCATGAGCCTGCCGAGCTGGCGCCGGGAACCCGGCGGCGTGGCCCTGCTGGTCGTGCTGGGGTTGCTGGTGTTGCTGGTGCCGCTGCTGAACCTGGCGGTGCCGGCCGATTCCGCGTGGCACGTGTCCACCTACACGGTGACCGTGCTGGGCAAGTACCTGTGCTACGCCCTGGCGGCGGTGGCGCTGGACCTGGTGTGGGGCTACTGCGGCATCCTGAGCCTGGGGCACGGTGCCTTCTTCGCGCTGGGCGGTTACGCCATGGGCATGTACCTGATGCGCCAGATCGGCGAGCGGGGCGTGTACGGCAACCCGCTGCTGCCCGATTTCATGGTGTTCCTGAACTGGCAGGAGCTGCCCTGGTACTGGCACGGTTTCGACCATTTCCCGTTCGCCCTGCTGATGGTGGTGCTGGTGCCGGGGGTGCTGGCGTTCGCCTTCGGTTACCTGGCGTTCCGCTCGCGCGTGTCGGGGGTGTACCTGTCGATCATCACGCAGGCGCTCACCTTCGCCCTGATGCTGGCGTTCTTCCGCAACGACATGGGCTTCGGCGGCAACAACGGCCTGACCGACTTCAAGGACCTGCTGGGGTTCGACCTGCAGGCGCCGGGCACCCGCGCCGGCCTGTTCGTGCTGTCGGCGCTGGCCCTGGCCGGGGGCTACCTGGTGTCGCGGGCGGTGGTGCGGTCGCGCGCCGGGCAGGTGCTGATCGCCGTGCGTGATGCCGAGGACCGGGCGCGCTTTCTCGGCTACCGGGTCGAGTACTACAAGCTGGCCGTGTTCGTGCTGTCGGCGGTACTGACCGGCATTGCCGGGGCGCTGTACGTGCCGCAGGTGGGCATCATCAACCCGAGCGAGTTCGCGCCGCTGAACTCCATCGAGATGGTGGTCTGGGTGGCGCTGGGTGGCCGCGGCACCCTGTACGGCGCCGCCGCCGGTGCCGGCGTGGTCAATTACCTGAAGACGCTCCTGACCGGCGCGCTGCCGGAAGTGTGGCTGTTCTTCCTGGGCGCGCTGTTCATGCTGGTGACAGTGGCCCTGCCGCTGGGACTGGCCGGCCTGCTGGCGCGGCGGCGGAGGGTGGCATGAACGTGGCGACATCGGCCGAAAGCAGGGCGCCGGGCGGGGTGCATGAGCCGCACGAGGGCGCGCTGTTCGTGGAAGGGGTGAGCGTTTCCTTCGACGGTTTCAAGGCGCTCAACGACCTCACGCTGTACGTGGATCATGGCGAGCTGCGTTGCCTGATCGGCCCCAACGGGGCCGGCAAGACCACGCTGATGGACGTCATCACCGGCAAGACGCGGCCCGACGAGGGGCAGGTGTTCTTCGGTGATCGCATCGACCTGCTGCACCTGACCGAGGCGCAGATCGCCGAGGTCGGCATCGGGCGCAAGTTCCAGAAGCCGACCGTGTTCGAGCGCCTGAGCGTGCGCGACAACCTCACGCTGGCCCTGAAGCAGGACCGTCGGGTGTGGGCCATGTTGCGGGCGCGCCTGAGCGGCGCCGAGCGCGACCGCATGGACGAGGCGGCGGCCCAGATCGGGCTGCTCGATGCGCTCGAACGGCCGGCCGGCGAGCTGTCGCACGGCCAGAAGCAGTGGCTGGAGATCGGCATGCTGCTGTTGCAGGAGCCGCGCCTGATGCTGATCGACGAGCCGGTGGCCGGCATGACGCGGGGCGAGATCGAACGCACCGCCCAGCTGTTGCAGGACCTGGCCGGCGAACGGTCGGTGGTGGTGGTGGAGCACGACATGGAGTTCGTGCGTTCCATCGCCCGCCGCGTCACCGTGCTGCACCAGGGGCATGTGCTGGCCGAGGGCAGCATGGCGCAGGTGCAGGCCGACCCGCGTGTGATCGAGGTCTATCTCGGTGAATGAATCCTTGCTCGAACTGACCGGCATCCAGCAGTACTACGGCCAGAGCCACATCCTGCGCGAGGTGTCGCTGACGGTGCCGGCCGGCGCCTGCACCTGCCTCATGGGCCGCAACGGTGTCGGCAAGACCACCCTGCTGAAGGTCATCATGGGCCTGCTGCCGGCGCGTGCCGGGCAGGTGGTGTTTGCCGGTCAGGACCTGACCCGTGCCGACACCCGCGAGCGGGCGCGCCTGGGCATCGGTTACGTGCCGCAGGGGCGGGAGATCTTCCCGCGCCTGACGGTGGAGGAGAACCTGCGGGTCAGCCTCGGCATCCGCCGCGCCAAGGCCCTGCCGGAACGGATCTTCGAGCTGTTTCCGGTGCTGCGCGACATGCTGCACCGCCGCGGCGGCGATCTTTCGGGCGGGCAGCAGCAGCAGCTGGCCATTGCCCGGGCGCTGGTGCTGGAGCCGAAGCTGCTGATCCTGGACGAACCCTGCGAGGGCATCCAGCCGAACATCGTGCGCGACATCGGTGACGTGCTCACGCGTCTGCGCCAGGAAAGCGGCCTGGCGGTGCTGCTGGTGGAGCAGAAACTGCCGTTCGCGCGCCGTGTGGCGGATCGCTTCTTCCTGCTCGAGCGCGGCAGCGTGGTGGCCGACGGCGGCATCGACGAACTCAGCGAGGAGCTGGTGCAGCGCCACCTGGTGGTGTAGCGGGGCGCGCACAGGCCGCGCCGCCGGCGCGGCTTGCGTCGATCGGTCACGGGGCTATACATTTGTGTAGCCATGAACGAACCCCATCCATTGCCGCCCCGCCAGGCCGCCGCGCTTGCGGCCATCGAGCGCCATTTCGAACGCCACACGGCCATGCCGACCGTGCGCGAACTGGCGCAGGCGCTGGATTGCTCGGTGCGCGCGGCGGCGGAGCTGATCGAAAAACTGGTGCAGCGCGGGGCGCTGTACAAGGTGCCCGGCGTCAGCCGCGGCCTGCGGCTGACCACGCCGCCCGCGCCGCGGCTGCGCCTGCCGCTGGTCGGCCGCATCGCCGCCGGCCGGCCGATCCTGGCCGCCGATCAGGTGGAAGACCGACTCGAGGTCGACCCCGGCCTGTTCCGGCCGCGCCCGGACTGGCTGTTCCGGGTGCAGGGCTGGTCGATGCGGAACCTGGGGGTGTTGCCGGGCGACCTGGTCGGTGTGCGCGAGGACCCGGACCCGTCGCCGGGCGCCGTGGTGGCGGCGCTGGTGCCCGACCCGCACACCGGTGACCGGCTGCTCACGCTCAAGCGCTACCGGCGGCGCGGCGGGCAGGTGGTGCTGCTTTCCGAACATGACGATCAGGTCGAGTACGCGCCGCAGGTGTACGCGCCGGACGCCGTGCAGCTGATCGGCGTCTACGCCGGGCTGATTCGGCCGGTGACGGTGCCGTGAGCGCCGCCGCGTTGCAGATTCCGGGTGTCTGGCGGGCCAGCGAGGCACCGTTGGCCGGCGCGGTGGTCAGCACGCGCAGTGCGGCGCTGGACCGGGCGCTCGGTGGTGGCTGGCCGCAGGGCGCATTGACGCAGATCGTCAGCGGCACACCGGGCCTGGGTTTCTCGCTGCTGCTGCCGGCGCTGGCCGCGCTCACCGCCGCCGGGCGGCCGGTGGCGCTGATCGACCCGCCGTATCTGCCCTATGCGCCGGCGCTGGCTGAGCGCGGCGTGGTGCTGGAGCAGCTGTTCTGGCTGCAGGTCACCGAGCCAGCCGAGGCGCTGTGGGCGGCCGAGCAGGTGCTGCGCAGCGGTCTTTTCGGGGCGCTGGTGTACTGGGGTGGGCCGCTGGCCGGCAGTCGCGAACGGCGCCTGCAGCTGGCGGCCGACGACGCGCAGTGCCTGGCCTTTTGTTTCCATGCCGGCGCGGTGGAGGGCCACAGCCATGCTGCGCTGCGCCTGGCGGTGACGGCGCGGGCCGACGCGCAACTTCAGGTGACGGTGCTCAAGCGTCGCGGCGGGCGGCACGGTCACAGCCTGCTGCACCGCAGCGCCGACGCCCCGGCGGACCGCCGCGCGGCATGAGGGGGCGGGTGCCGTGTTGTGGCTGTGTGCCTGGTTTCCCGACCTGCCGCTGGCGGCGCTGGCACTGCCGGCACGCCAGCCGGCGGCGGTGTACCGGCAGGCCGGCAGCCGGCAATGGCTGCATGCCGTCAATGCCGCCGCGGCCGAGCGGGGCCTGCGTCCCGGCCTGCCGCTGCCGGCGGCCATGGCGCGGGTGCCGCAGCTGCTGGCCGGTCGCCGCCGGCCGGCGGCCGAGCGCGCCGCCCTGCAGGGCCTGGCCAACTGGGCCTACCGTTTCGG
>NZ_JBFJTF010000126.1:0-6654 GCF_041625615.1 Immundisolibacter sp.
GCGCCTGCGGCAGCCACCAGGCGAGCAGGCAGGCCGCCAGCAGCAGGGCGATCGGCGCCCAGTCGCGCCGGCTCAAGGCGCTGGCCGGCGTGCCCGGCAGACCGGACAGTCGGGGTCCTGGCGCAGGCCGACGGTGTGCCATTCGCTGCGCCGGCCATCGAACAGCAGCAGCCGGCCGGCCAGGCCGGTGTCCATGCCCAGCAGCACCTTGAGCGCCTCGAGCGCCTGCATGGCGCCGATGACGCCGACCACCGGCGGCAGCACGCCGACCTGGGCACAGTGCTCGGCCTCGTTGCCGGCTTCGCGGTACAGGCAGCGGTAACAGGGGCCGTCCGGCCGGTCGAGCCGGAACACCGTCACCTGCCCCTCGAAGCGGATGGCGGCGCCGGATACCAGCGGCGTGCCGGCCGCGGCGCAGGCGGCGTTGATGGCGAAGCGGCTGTCGAAGTTGTCGGTACAGTCCAGCACCAGGTCCACGGCCGCCACCTGCGCCGCCAGCGCGTCGGCATCGAGGCGGGCACAGACGGGCGTGACGCGGATGTCCGGGTTCACCGCCAGCAGCGCGTCGCGGGCCGATTCCGCCTTGGGGCGGCCGACGTCGGCGGTGTGGTGCAGCACCTGGCGGTGCAGGTTGGTCAGGTCGACCTGGTCGGGGTCGGCCACCACCAGCTCGCCGACACCGGCGCCGGCCAGGTACAGCGCCGCCGGCGAGCCCAGGCCGCCCACGCCGATGATCAGCACGCGCGCTTCCAGCAGCCGCGCCTGGCCGTCGAAATCCACTTCCGGCAGCACCAGCTGGCGGGCGTAGCGGTGCAGTTGCTGGTCGTTCAGTTCGTGCATGGCAGGTGTCCCAGGGTGACGCGCGGGCGCCCGGCAAGGTCGGTGTGGCTGGCGACGTCGACGAAGCCTGCCCGCGCCAGCAGCCCACGCACCGCCGCCGCCTGGTCGGCGCCATGTTCGAGCAGCAGCCAACCGCCGGCGGTCAGGTGCGCCGGCGCCGCCGCGGCGATGGCCGCCAGGTCGGCCAGGCCGTGGGTGTCCGCCACCAGTGCGCCGCGCGGCTCACGACGCACGCCGTCGCCGTCCAGGCACGGATCGTCCGCGGCGATGTAGGGCGGGTTGCTGACGATCAGGTCGACGCGCTCGCCGGCCAGCGGTGCAAGCCAGGCGCCGATGCGCCAGTCGACCGGCAGTCCCAGCCGGCTGCCGTTGCGGGCCGCCACCGCCAATGCCGCGGCGCTGCGGTCGGTGGCGACGATCCGCCACTGCGGCCGTTCGCTGGCCAGCGCCAGGGCGATGGCGCCGCTGCCGGTGCCAAGATCGGCCAGGCGGCCGTGCGTGCCCATGCGTTCGAGCGCCAGTTCCACCAGCCGTTCGGTTTCCGGACGTGGCACCAGCACGTCGGGCGTGACTTCGAGGTCCAGCGACCAGAAGCCGTGCCGGCCGCGCAGGTAGGCCAGCGGCTCGCCGGCCAGGCGCCGCGCCAGCAGGGCCTCGAAACGCCCGTGCGCCTCGGCGGCCAGGGGCGCCTCGCCGTGGCCGAGCAGCCAGGCGCGCGACACGCCCAGTGCCAATGCCAGCAGGTGCGCGCAATCGGCGGCGGCCGGACCGGTACAGCGTCGCCGCGCCGCCGCCAGTGCCCGGTCGACGGTGACCGGTGCGCCGGTTACGGGCAGCGCGCTCATGTGGCGTCCAGCTGGGTGAGCTGCTCGGCCTCGTGTTCGTGGCGCAGCGGCTCGATCAACAGGTCGAGCTCACCGGCCATTACCTGGTCGATCTTGTACAGCGTCAGGTTGATGCGGTGATCGGTGACCCGGCCCTGCGGAAAGTTGTAGGTGCGGATGCGCTCGGAGCGGTCGCCGGAGCCGACCAGGCTGCGCCGGGTGGCCGCCTCGGCCGCCTGCTGGCGGCTGCGTTCTGCCTCCAGCAGGCGGGCCTGCAGCAGCGACAGCGCGCGGGCGCGGTTCTTGTGCTGCGAGCGTTCGTCCTGGCATTCCACCACCGTACCGGTCGGCAGGTGGGTGATGCGGATGGCCGAGTCGGTCTTGTTGACGTGCTGGCCGCCGGCGCCCGAGGCGCGGTAGGTGTCGACGCGCAGGTCGGCCGGGTTGAGGTCGATGCTGTCGACTTCGTCCACCTCGGGCAGCACGGCCACGGTGCAGGCCGAGGTGTGGATGCGGCCCTGGGCCTCGGTGGCGGGTACCCGCTGCACGCGGTGGCCGCCGGATTCGAACTTCAGGCGCGCGTACACGCCGCGCCCGGCGATGCGCACGATGGCTTCCTTGTAGCCGCCGTGCTCGCCCTCGCTGGCGGACACGATGTCGCACTGCCAGCCGCGCGCCTCGGCATAGCGCAGGTACATGCGCAGCAGGTCGCCGGCGAACAGGGCCGCCTCGTCGCCGCCGGTGCCGGCGCGGACCTCCAGAAAGATGTTGCGCCGGTCGTCCGGGTCGGTCGGCAGCAGCAGGCGCAGCAGTTCCGCCTCGCCGTCGGTCAGGCGCTGTTCGAGCTCGGACAGCTCCAGCTGCGCCAGTTCGCGCAGCTCGGCGTCGTCGCCGTCGGCCAGGGCGCGTGCCTCGGCCAGTGCCGCCTGGGTGTCCAGATAACGCTGGTAGCCGGTGGCGACCGGCGTCAGCTCGGCATGCTCGCGTGCCAGCGTGGCGTAGCGCTGGCCGTCGGCAGCCAGTTCCGGCTCGGCCAGCAGGGCATTCAGCTCCTGGTGGCGCTCGGCGGCGGCACGCAGGCGGTTTTCGATGGACGCTTTCATGTCTCGTCGTCCAGCCCCAGCAGGCGGCGGGCGGCCGCCAGCAGCGCCGCGTCGCCCTGCTCGCCGGCGCGGCGGATGCGCACCGAGGGTCCATGTGCCAGCTTGTTGGTGAGGTCATGCGCCAGGCGCTGCACCACCTGCTCGGGTGGTCGGCCGCGGCGCAGCTCGGCCAGCGCCCGTTCGGCGGCCAGGTCGCGCGTGCGCAGCATGCCGCCGCGCAGGGCCTTGACCAGCGGCACCGCCTCCTGGGCGTTGCACCACTCGATGAAGGCGTCGACCTGGGTATCGACGATGCGCTCGGCCTCGCCCAGCGCGGCCTGGCGCGATTTCAGTCCTTCGGCCACCACGCCGCGCAGGTCGTCGACCGTGTACAGGTACACGTCGCGCAGGCTGGCGACTTCCGGCTCGATGTCGCGCGGCACCGCCAGGTCGACCAGGAACATGGGACGGCGTCGGCGGGCCTTGAGCGCGCTCTCGAGCGTGCCCTTGCCGAGAATCGGCAATTCGCTGTTGGTCGATGACAGCACGATGTCGGCCCGTTCCAGCACGGCGGGCACGGCTCCCAGCGGCACCACCTGGGCGCCATAGGGAGCCGCCAGCGCTTCCGCCCGGGCCTGGGTGCGGTTGGCCACGATCAGATTCCGCATGCCCTGGCCGTGCAGGTGGCGCAGGGTGAGTTCGGCCGTGTCGCCGGCGCCGATGATCAGCGCCGTGTGCTGCCCGAGGTCGCCGAAGATCTGCCGCGCCAGCGTGACCGCGGCGAACGCCACCGACACCGGGTTGCTGCCGATGGCGGTGTCGGTGCGGATGCGCTTGGCAACCGCGAATGCCTGCTGGTAGGTGCGCCCGAGCCACTTGCCGATGCCGCCGACGCGGCGTGCCAGTTCGTGGGCGTCCTTGAGCTGGCCGAGAATCTGCGGTTCGCCGACGACCAGCGAGTCGAGCCCGCCGGCCAGGCGGAACATGTGGCGCGCCGCCAGCGGTCCGCGAAAGATGGCCAGGTACGGGTCGATGGGGTGGCGCAGCCCGGCGCAGGCGTTGCGAAACCACTCCAGGGGGCTGCCCGATTCGGGCTGTTGCAGGGCCACTACCAGTTCAGTGCGATTGCAGGTAGACCACAGGCTGGCTTCGCACACGTCCGGCTGACGCAGCAACGAGCGCAGCTGCGCTTCCTGGCGTTCGGGAACGATGGCCACCTGTTCGCGCACGTCGAGCGGCGCGGTGTGATGGCTGATGCCGAGGGCGAGTAACTGCATGGCGGGGCGGCCGGCGAAGTCAGGTAGCTCGGGCGAACGGCGGGCGCATAATAGCCAACAAACACCGCCGGTCCGCCGTCAGGCGGGTGGCCTGAATCGGATTTCCGCGCCCTGGGTTTTACGCGGCATGTACAAACGATTACTCATCCTGGTCGTCAGCTCGCTATTGCTGGGCTGTGCCAGCCAGCCGGCGGCGCCGCTACGGGTGGGTAGCGCACCGCTGCGAGACACAAACCGCGAACAGGCGGTGCTGGATCTGCTGACGGCGGATTTCGCCATCCAGCGCGGCGCCTATGCCGAGGCGGCCGCCAAGTATACCGCCGTGGCCGAACTGACCGGTGATGTGGGGCTGGCGCGGCGCGCCATCCAGGCAGCGCTGTACGGCCAGGATGTGCCCGCCGCCATCGCCGCGGCGGGTGTCTGGCAGCGCCTGCGGCCGGACAGCACGGACGCGGCGCAGCTGCTGGTGGCGTTCGAACTGCAGAACGGCAACATCGAGGCGGCGCGCGCCCATCTGCGCGCGCTGCTGGCGCTCGACGCCTTCGGCAGCCGGCAGGACTATTTGAATCTCGTGCGGCTGCTGAATCAGAACGTGCCGCCGCAGACCCTGTTCGGGGTGCTCGACGGGGTGCTCGAACTGCGTCCGACCGACGCCGATGCCTTGTACGTCTACACACTGTCCGCGCTCGAACTGGAAGATCTCGAGCGCGCGCAGCGCAGCAGCGAGCGTCTCCTGCGGCTGCAGGAGGACGGTGCCGAGGCGGTGCTGCTGCGTGCGCAGGTGCTGCACCAGAGTGATCAATGGCAGGCGGCGGCCGCGCGGTTGAGTCAGTTCCTCGCCCGCCACCCGCGTCACGTACGCGGCCACCTGGCCCTGGCGCGGGCACTGCTGGATGGCAAGGAGTATGCGGCGGCGCTCGCGGCGTTCGAGCAGGTGCTCAGGATCGAACCCGCCAATGCCGACGCGCGCCTGGCGGCCGCTTTGCTGGCGGGACAGCTGGGCGATCGTCGCGTTGCCCGTGAGCAACTGCTGAAGCTGGCGGCTGACGGGCAGCGCACCGATCAGGCGCATTTCTATCTTGGCAAGCTGGCCGAGGATGCCGGCGACACCCGGCAGGCGATCGACTGGTATGCCAAGGTCGGGGGCGGCGAGCATCGACTCGACGCCCTGCTGCGGCGGGCCGAACTGCTGGCGGCGTCCGGGCATCTCGACGCCGCCGTCGACCTGCTGGCGCAGGCCCATCAGGACGAGGGGGAGCGCCTGCGTTTGCTGCTGGCGCGCTCGGATCTTCTGCTGCAGGGCGGCCGGGCGGCGCAGGCGGAACGGTTGATCAACGAGGCGCTGGTCGAGCAGCCGGACAACCTGGAACTGCTGTTCGCCCGTTCCATGGTGCTGGACAAGCTGAACCGGCCGGCGGACATGGAGCGTGACCTCAAGCGCATCCTCGAACTGGACCCCGACAACACCAACGCGCTGAACGCCTGGGGCTACACCCTGGCCGATCGCGGCGAGCGCCTGGATGAGGCGCACAGGTTGATCCAGCGCGCGCTGGATCAGTCGCCGGACAACCCGTACATCCTCGACAGTCTGGGCTGGGTGCTGTACCGCAAGGGCGACCTGACGGCGGCCGAGCGCTACCTGCGCCAGGCACTCAGCCTGCTGCCCGACGCCGAGGTCTACGCGCACCTGGTGCAGGTGCTGCATGCGCTCGGACGCACGGACGAGGCGCGTGATGTGTTGGCGGAGGCCTTGGCGCGAACCCCGCATGACGCGCGCTTGCGTCACGTGCGCGACACCCTGGGCATGCACGACGGCCAGAACAAGTGAGCGTGCGGCGCGCGTGCACGGCGCTGGCGCTGCTGATGCTGCTGGCTGGCTGCGCCGGGCGCGGTCCGACGGTGCCGCCCGGGCCAGCGACTGCCTGGTCCGACCGCCTGGTGGCGCTGGAGCGGATCGGCGACTGGCGCCTGACTGGCCGGCTGGCCTTGCGCACGGCCCAGGAATCGGTCAGCGGCAGCATCCAGTGGTGGCAGGGAACGGGCGGATTTGACCTGCGCGTGCACGGCGCGTTCGGGCGCGGCGCGCTGCATCTGACCGAGAACAGCGCCGGGGCGCGTCTGGAGCGTGCCGGCGAGCCGCCGATCGAGGCGGCCAGCGCGGCCGTGCTGCTGGCCGACGCGCTGCCGCAGACGCCCTTGCCGGTGGACAGCCTGCGTTACTGGGTGCTCGGCCGCCCGGCGCCGGGTCCGGTCGACACGCTGCAGCTGGATGGCGCCAACCGGCTGAACGTGCTGCGCCAGGACGGCTGGGAGATCGAGTACGCCGAATATCGGCCGGTGCCGCCGTGGAGCCTGCCCGTCAAGCTCAAGGCGCGGCGCGGCGATGTCGAGCTGCGCCTGGCCATCAGCGACTGGGCGCCGGGAGCCGATGCACCCTGAAGCGGCGCGTGCCTGGCCGGCACCGGCCAAGCTCAACCTGTTCCTGCACATCGTCGGTCGGCGCGCCGACGGGTACCACCTGCTGCAGACGGTGTTCCAGTTCGTCGACCTGTGCGACACGCTGCACCTGACGCCCCGTGCCGATGGCGCGCTGCGTATGCTCACGCCGCTGCCCGGCGTGCCGCCCGAGCA
>NZ_JBFJTF010000127.1:0-6504 GCF_041625615.1 Immundisolibacter sp.
GCGTCAACCAGGGATTATGGCTCCCCCTTAACTGCGCACCCCTTAACTGCGCCCCCCTTAACTGCGATCCCCCTTAATTGGGGCGTCACACCGAAGAACCGACCAATTCGCTTTGATCGTCGAGCACGCGTTGGGGAGTCGCTTGCCTGACATGTTCGACTTCGTACAAGGCGAAAACCAAGTTCAGCACAAATACGACGGCCGCGCCGGCGCACACCGCTCAGGGTGTCCATGGCGTCGGCGCGCAGCGGGTCGTGCAGGCGAAACAGCGCCGCGAGCGTGCCGCCGTCGCCAAGGCCAACCCAGCTGCCGGGGCCAGGCGCAGCGATCGCGGCGGCGGCGTCGGCACCGCCGGCGAACGGCGGTGTGCCCAGCCGCCAGCGCTGCCCGTGCACCACGCCCTGCACGCCGGCGCCCGGAACGGTCTGGCGGTCGTCGGCGGGGAGGTCGGTCGCGTGGGGCGCAAACGCCTGCGCGTAGGGGTGGCTGGCGCCCAGTTCCAGCGCGGCGGCGACGGCCAGGTGCCGTTCGGCCGGCTGGCCGTCGAGGCTGTGCGTGGCGGCGATCTGCGCCCGTGCGGCGGTGAGCGTGCCGGTCTTGTCGAACAGCGCCGTGTCGGCACGCGCCAGGCCCTGCAGCGCCGCGCCACGGGTCACCAGCAGGCCACGCCGGGCGAGGCCGGCCGCCGCCGCCGCAAACGCGGTCGGCGTGGCCAGCGCCAGCGCGCACGGGCAGGCCACCACCAGCACCGCCAGCGTGTGGGCGAGCCAGCGTTCCGGGGCGGCCAGCCACCAGTACGCCGCAGTGGCGGCCGCGGCCAGCAGTACCAGCGTGATGAAGCCCTGCGCCAGTCGGTCCGCCTGCAGGGCAAGCGGCGGGCGCTCGGCCTGGGCGCGTTCGAGCAGGTGGCTGATCTGCGACAGCTGCGTGGCGGCGCCGGTGCGCTGCACCTGCAGCGTGACCGGCGGTCCCAGATTGACGCTGCCGGCGATCAGGGCCTGTCTGGGCTGGCGCGGGCGCGGCTGCGCCTCGCCAGTGAGCAGCGCTTCGTCGACCTTGGTACGGCCGTCCACCAGCACGCCGTCGGCCGGTACCACGGCGCCGCTGCCGACCAGTACCCGGTCGCCTGGAACCAGCTCGCTCACGGCCACGGCGTGCGGCCCGGCGGCGCTCAGGCGCGGCACGCTGGCCGGCAGCGCGGCGGCCAGTGCCTCGCCGACGCTGCGTACCCGGGCGCGGGCGTCGGCCTCGAACCAGCGGCTGACCGAGAGAAAGAACACGAACATCACCACCGAGTCGAAGTACACCTCCTGTCCGCCGCTGAAGGTCACCCACACGCTGGCGCCGCCGGCCAGCGCGAGCGCCAGCCCCACCGGCAGGTCCATGCCGGGACGGCGGTGACGCAGGCCGCGCAGCGCGCCGGCAAAGAACGGCCTGCCGGCGTACAGCAGCACCGGCAGCGCCACCAGCATGCTGACCAGGCGCAGGAACTGGCGCACGGTCGGTTCCAGGCCGTCGCCGGCCACGTAGAAGGCAAAGGCGAAGCTCGATACCTGCATCATGCCGAGGCCGGCCACCAGCAGGCGCTTGAGCGCGGTCTGCCGTTCGCGCTGCGCCGCCTGGCGGGCCTCGGCCGGCAGCGGGTGTGGCCGGTAGCCGAGCGCGTCGAGGGCGGTCAGCAGGGCCGACAGGTGCACCGCGTCGGGGTGCCAGGTGAGCTGCACGCGGCCGGTGGCCGGGCTCACGCGCACCTCGTGCACGCCGTCGATCGGCGCCAGGTGGCTTTCGATCAGCCAGGCGCAGGCCGCGCAGCGCAGGCCTTCCACCACGAAGCCGGCGCTGGCGCGGCCGTTGGCCAGGGTCTGCACGAAGGCTGCCTGTGCCTGCGGGCGGTCGAAGGCGGTCCAGGCGTCGGCGGCCGGTGGCGCGGTCGGGCGCGCGGCGGGGGCGGTGCGAAAGCGGTAGTAGTCGGCGTGGCCGTCGAGGATCAGTCGTGCCACCGCCTGGCAGCCGGGACAGCACACCGGCTGCGCCTGGCCGTCGACGGCGACGGTGAGGTCGACACCCGCCGGCAGCGGTTCGTGACAGTGGAAGCAGTGCCCACTCACGGCGGCCCCAGCCGCAGCTCGCCGGCACCGGCCGGCAGCACGCCGCGCAGCCGCCAGCCCTGCTGCGGGGAGGTGATTTCCAGCGCGCGCCGGGTGGCGTCGAGGGGTTTCAGGCGGCCGACATAGCGGCCGTCGGCATCGGGCGACACGGTCAGGCGCCGGTCGCCGGCCGGGTCGGTGGGGTGCAGCAGTTTCAGGTCCAGCGGCTTCGCCGGCACGCCGTGCACCGTGAGCTCGAAGGCGCCGGAAGCACGGTCCAGCTGCAACGCGGCCCGCACGCCGTAGCTGCGGGCACGTTTGTCGCGCGACTGGTCGAGCTCGAAGGCGCGGCCGATGCGCGCGTAGTCGTCCACCACCAGCGCGTCGGCATGGCGCACGGCGATCCACACCGTCAGCAGGCCGCCGACCACGGCGGCGATGGGCGGCGCGGCGACCAGCCAGAACCAGCGTTGGCGGTACCAGGGCGGCGGGGCGAGCGGTTCAGTCATCGTCAGCGGGCCCGAGGAAGCGGACGTCCTGCGTGGCGCTGGCGCCGCCGGCAGCGGTGACGGTGAGCGTGAGCGTGCTCACCCGCGCGGTTAGGGTGTCTGCCGGCACCCGGATGCGCATGGGCACCACGGCCACCCCGGCCGACGGCACCTGAAATCGGGGCGGGTCGGTCTCCAGCGTGGCGCCCGGCAGGCCGGTGATGCTGGCACGGTAGCGCTCCGGGTCGCCCGACTTGTTGACCACCTTGAGCGTGTAGACGTTCTCGATCTGGTCGTCGGCGGTTTCCCGGTACAGGCGGCCGCGGTCGGCGATGACGTCCACGTTCAGCGGCGTGCGCAGCGCCACCGCCGTGCCGAGCGCGGTCAGCAGGGCCAGCAGCAGCAGGCCGTAGATGACGATGCGCGGGCGCAGCACGTGCGTGTGCCCGCCCAGCACGGCCGCCTCGGTGGTGTAGCGGATCAGGCCGCGCGGGTAGCCGACGCGGTCCATGACCGAATCGCAGGCGTCGATGCAGGCGGCACAGCCGATGCACTCGTACTGGAGACCCTCGCGGATGTCGATGCCGGTCGGGCACACCTGCACGCACAGCGTGCAGTCGACGCAGTCGCCCAGGCCCCGGCTGCGCGGGTCGACCCCGCGCGCACGGCCGCCGCGCGGCTCGCCGCGGTCCTGGTCGTAGGTGATGATCAGGGTGTCCCGGTCGAACATGGCGCTCTGGAAGCGCGCGTAGGGACACATGTAGATGCACACGTTCTCGCGCATGAAGCCGGCGTTGCCG
Source organism: Immundisolibacter sp. (assembly GCF_041625615.1). Taxonomy (GTDB): domain Bacteria; phylum Pseudomonadota; class Gammaproteobacteria; order Immundisolibacterales; family Immundisolibacteraceae; genus Immundisolibacter. Next base: position 3,376 of record NZ_JBFJTF010000127.1, read on the forward strand.
TAGGTGGCGAAGCCGTAGAACAGGCCCCAGAACAGTTCCCAGCCGCCCAGGTCGAAGCGGGTCAGTTCCTGCCACAGCTCGACGCGCGGGGTGAAGAAGCTGACTAAGGTGAAGCCGGTGAACAGGGAAAAGGCGATCCACAGCGCGTGCTTGGCGGTCTTGCGCAGGGTCTTCCCGGCCGTCCACGGCGCCTTGTCCAGGCGCATGCGCCGGGCGCGGTCGCCCTCCACCCAGCGTTCCATCCACAGGAACACCTCGGTCCACACGGTCTGCGGGCAGGCGTAGCCGCACCACAGGCGCCCGGCCACCGCAGTGAAGAAGAACAGCGCCAGCGCGGCGCAGATCAGCAGCAGCGCCAGGAAGAAGAAGTCCTGCGGCAGGAACAGCAGGCCGAACACGTGAAACTGGCGCGCCGGCAGGTCGAACAGCACCGCCTGGCGGTCGTCCCAGGTCAGCCACGGCAGGCCGTAGAACAGGCCCAGCAGCGCCAGCACCGCCAGCTTGCGCAGGCGCTGGAAGCGTCCGCCGATCTCGCGCGGGTAGGCCTTGGGCCGGGCGGCGTAGAGGGCGGGTTCGGCCGCGGCGGGTTCAGGCATGGGGCGAGCGGACGCGCTGCCGGGGCGGTTCGGTCAGCACCAGGGTGATGAAGCTGGAGGCGCCAGTGACCACCCAGAACATGAAGAAGCCGACCGTGTAGCCGACCTCGCGGGTGATTTCCCAGGTGGGGAAGCTGGCCAGACGCAGGCCCTCCGGGTCGACGTTGGCAAAGAACGCCACCGTGGCCACGCCGGCGGTCAGGAACGACGGCCACAGCACGGCGCCGAGGCGATGCAGCCAGCCGTGCGGGCGGGCGTGCTGGGCGTCGATGACGAACTCGTCGTCAGGGCTGTTCACGGGACAGGCCATATACGTAGGCGGCCAGCACGTGGAGGCGCTCGGCGCTGAGCAGGTTCTTGTGCGCCGGCATCACGCCCATGCGCCCGTCGCGGATGCTGGTCTCGATGGCCCGGGTGGCGCCGCCGTACAGCCAGTAGCCGTCGGTCAGGTCCGGCGCGCCGAGCATGGGGTTGCCCTTGCCGTCCGGGCCGTGGCAGGCCACGCACAGGGTCTGGAACTGGTCCTTGCCGGTGGTCGCCAGGGCCGGGTCGGCATCGTGACCGCCCAGGGTGCGCACGTAGGCGGCAACCGCCCTGACGCCGTCTTCGCCCAGCGCCGTGCCCCACGGAATCATTGCCGCCTGGCGGCCGTGGGTGATGGTCTGCGCGATCTGCTCCGGGGTGCCGCCCCACTGCCAGGTGCCGTCCGCCAGGTTGGGGAAGCCGCGGGCACCGTGGCCGTCGGCGCCGTGGCACACCGAGCAGTGGGTGACGAACAGGCGCCGGCCGGTGGCCATGGCGGCCGGGTCCTCGGCCAGCTGCGGGATCGGCGTGGCGGCGTACCGGGCGAACAGCGGCGCCACGTCGACCTCGGCCGACGCCACCTCGGCCTCGTAGGCGGTGGTCTGGCTCCAGCCGAGCAGGCCCCTGAAGTTGCCAAGGCCCGGGTACAGCAACAGGTAGATCAGGCCGAACACGATGGTCAGGTAGAACAGCCCCAGCCACCAGCGCGGCATCGGGTTGTTGTACTCGCGAAGGCCGTCCCACTCGTGGCCGGTGGTGTCGGACGCGGCGCCCTCGCCGGGGCGCTTCTTGGCGGTCCAGCGGATCAGCCACACGCAGGCCAGGATGTTGGCCAGCGACAGGATGGTGACGTACCAGCTCCAGGCGGCGCTCACGGGCGGTCCTCCTTGCGCGGGGGTGATTCGTCGTCGCGCAGCGGCAGCCGGGCGGCGGCGTCGAAGGCGTCACGCGGGCGGGTGTACAGCCACACCGCACCGGCGACGAACAGCACCAGCACCAGGCCGGTGAACAGGCCCCAGGCCACGCCCGCGCTCATCGCCCGGCTCCGGCCGGCAGCGCCGTGCCCAGGCCCTGCAGGTAGACGATCAGGGCGTCGAGTTCGGTCTTGCCGGCCACCGCGGCGGGCGCACCCTCGATGTCGGCGGCGGTGTAGGGATCGCCCAGGCGCTGGAGGGCCCGCATGTGGCGCTGCACCGTTTTGCCGTCGACGGCGGCCTTTTCGAGCCAGGCGAAGGCCGGCATGTTCGACTCGGGCACCACGTCGCGCGGGTTCAGCAGGTGCACGCGGTGCCAGTCGTCGCTGTAGCGGCCGCCGACCCGCGCCAGGTCCGGCCCGGTGCGCTTGCTGCCCCACTGGAACGGGCGGTCATAGACCGACTCCCCGGCCACCGAGTAGTGGCCGTAGCGCTCGGTTTCGGCGCGTAATGGCCGGATCATCTGCGTGTGGCAGGTGTAGCAGCCCTCGCGCACGTACACGTCGCGCCCGGCCAGCGCCAGGGCGGGGTAGGGCTTCACCCCCTCGATGGGCTGCGTCACCTTGGCGCTGAACATCAGCGGCACGATCTGCACCAGCCCGCCGACGCTGATGACGATGGCCACGACCACTGCCAGCAGGCCGAGGTTCCTTTCGACGACTTCGTGGTTCATCGGTGGCTCCTCAGGCGGCTGCGGCGGCGGGCGCGGCGACCACCGCCGGTGGCCGCACCGTGCGCCACAGGTTGTAGGCCATGATGAACATGCCCGACAGCACCATGGCGCCGCCCAGGAAGCGCACCAGGTAATACGGCTTGGTGGCGGCCAGCGCCTCGACGAAGCTGTAGGTGAGCGTGCCGTCGGCGTTCACCGCGCGCCACATCAGGCCCTGCATCACGCCGGCAATCCACATCGACGCCACGTACAGCACCACGCCGATGGTGGCCACCCAGAAATGCCACTCGATCAGTCGCGTGCTGTACACGCGCTCCTTGCCGAACAGTTTCGGGATCAGCGCGTACAGGGCGCCGAGCGAGATGAACGCCACCCAGCCCAGGCCGCCCGAGTGCACGTGGCCGATGGTCCAGTCGGTGTTGTGGGACAGGGCGTTGACGGTCTTGATCGACATCATCGGACCCTCGAACGTGGACATGCCGTAGAACGAGATGGCCACGATCATGAAGCGCAGGATGGGGTCGGTGCGCAGTTTGTCCCAGGCGCCGGACAGGGTCATGATGCCGTTGATCATGCCGCCCCA
>NZ_JBFJTF010000128.1:0-6487 GCF_041625615.1 Immundisolibacter sp.
CCGACTGTCGCCCGCCGCTGCTGTGGTTCCACGGCGCCACGGTATTTCGGGCCTTCAGCCGGCACGTGCTGGGCGCGCCGGCGGGCGCGGTGGCGCCCGGGCTGCAGACACCGACATTCGCCGGCGCGCGCATTTTCGTCACGCCCAATCCGAGCCCGGCCAATGCCCGTTACAGTCTGGCCATGCTGATCGACTGCTATCGCGCCGTGTCCGCCTGCCTGGCAGGCGAGGTGGCCGGCGACCCGACCACCCGCTGCGGATAACACGCCGATGTCCGACGTCATCCGCTTTCGCAGCCGCGACCAGTTGGCCGACGAGCGGGGCCGGCGGCAGTGCGCGCGCGGCTATCACGCCTGGCAGCTGGTGGACCTGGGGCCGTACGCGGCGCCGGGCCGCACGCCCGCGCGCTGGCGCTGCGCGCGCTGCGGCGTGGAGCGGGAGGGCGCCACGCCCGGCACGCCGCCGGCCGGGCGGCCCTGACCGGACCGGACGGTCGACTGGGGCTGACGGCACGGCCGGCGCGGCCTAGACTGCAAACCACGGGCGACGACCAAAACACCACAGCGCCCGTCTCGCGACGAGGAGAACGTCCATGGACATGGCCACCCGTTCATCGCTGATCGACTACGCGGCCCTGGTAAAGCCGGACCGCGTGCACGCCCGGGTCTATACCGACCCCGACATCTTCGAGGACGAACTCGAACGCATCTGGTACCGCGAATGGGTATTCGTGGGCCATGAAAGCGAGGTGCCGAACGTCGGCGACTACCGCACCGGCCATCTGGGCAAGCAGCCGATCCTCATCACACGCGGCCGGGACATGCAGGTGCGCGTGCTGCTGAACCGCTGCACGCACCGCGGCAACACCCTGTGCCAGGCGCGCTCGGGCAATGCGCCCACCTTTACCTGCTCGTACCACGGCTGGACCTACAGCTGCGAGGGCGACCTGCAGGGCGTGCTGTTCCGTGAGGACTTCCCGCCCGACTTCAGGCGCGAGGACCACGGCCTGTACCGCGTGCCGCGGGTGGAGATGTACCGGGGGTTCATCTTCGCCAGTCTGGCCAAGACCGGCAAAAGCCTCCAGGAACACCTTGGCCCCGCCGCCGCCAACATCGACCGTTTCTGCGACCTGTCGCCGAGCGGCGAGATCACCATGAACCACGGCGTGTACCGGATGCGCATCGAGTGCAACTGGAAGATGTGGACCGAGAACTCGGTCGACTCGTACCACGTCTACCAGACCCACGGCTCGAACGTGTACCTGGCCAACATGTTCGAGGCCAAGGCGGACAAGCCGCCGCCACCGCCGGGCAAGGGCTACTTCGGCCTCATCCACGCGCGCGATCTGGGCAACGGCCATTCGGACCTGGACATGCGCCCGCAGCGGCGCGTCACCGGCATGACCTACACCGGCGAGTGGTCCGGCGACATCCCGGAATCCGCCCAGCGCGCCTACCTGGACGGACTGGAAAAACTGCACGGCAAGGCCAAGGCGGAGCAGATCCTCACCGAAGGGCCGGCCCACACGGTGATTTTCCCCAACCTGTTCAACATGCTGCAGGAAATCCGCTGGTGCGTGCCGGTCAGCGTGAACGAGACCTACATCTACTACGCGCCGTGCCTGTTCAAGGGCGCGCCGGACGAAATCAACATCGCCCGCCTGCGCCGCGACGAAGGCGCCTACGGGCCGGCCGGTTTCCAGCTGTCGGACGACATCGAGGTCTGGGCCCGCAACTACCAGGGCCTGCAGGCGCGCGAGGTGGAGTGGATTCTCATGAACCGCGGCATCCACCAGCCGGTCGGACGCGACGAAGACGGCATTCCCTACCAGAGTGACCTGAGCGAGCTGACCATGCGCTCGCAGTGGCGCCACTACCTGGAACTGATGAGCAGCCCCTGAGGAGCGCGCCGATGGCCTTCGATCGCTACGCCGTAGAGCAATTCCTGTACCGCGAGGCGCGCCTGGCGGACGAGCAGCGGCTGGACGACTGGTTCGCCCTGTGGGACGAGGACGCCCTGTACTGGGTGCCGTGCAACGAGTACGACATCGACCCCACCCGCCAGCTGTCCATCATCTACGACGACCACGCCCGCCTGCGCCTGCGCGTGGCGCGCATCACCGAGACCGGCATGGCCTGGACGCAGGAGCCGCGCTCGCGCCTGCGCCGCCTGGTGTCCAACATCGAGATCTACGACCACCCGGACGGCCTGGTGCAGACCTTCTCCAATTTTCACCTGACCGAGCTGCGCGTGAACCGGCGCGACCCGGTGGAGTGGATCGGCCGCACCGAGCATCGCCTGCGCCCGCACGGCGGCGACTTCAAGCTGGCCTACAAGAAAGTCATGCTGATCAACAACGATCACGAAATGACGCAGCTGTCGTGCATGGTGTAGCGTTGCCGGTCGACCCGCTTTCCGGACATTGCCGATGACGCGCTACCAGGCCCTGCTGCACGACGCCAAGACCCGCATCCGCGAAACCTCCATCGAGGCCCTGCGCGCCGGCGACGCGGCCGGCCTGCTCATCGACACCCGCGAGCCGGCCGAGTGGGCCGCCGGCCACATCGCCGGCGCCCAGGCCGTGCCGCGCGGCATCCTGGAAGGCAAGATCGAGCAACTGGCGCCAAACCCGGACCAGCCCATCGTCCTGTACTGCGCGTCCGGCGGGCGCTCGGCCCTGGCCGCCGACAGCCTGCAGCGCATGGGCTACCGCAACGTGCTGTCGCTGGCCGGCGGCTTCAACGCCTGGCAGGAAGCGGGCTACCCGGTGGAGCGCTGATCCGGTCGGCGCTGGCGGTCGCCTAGAATGTGCGGCCCGTCCTCATACCTGCCGTTGTCATGTCCGTTTCCGCGTCCGCATCCCTGCACCTCGCCTTCGACCTGCCGGTCGAGGTTCTCTACGACGACGTCGGCCTGGGCCGGGTCGATGAGGCCTTCCGTGCCTGGCTGACGGACGCCGCGGCCGACCTGGCGCAGCGTCTGGAGGCCGCCCGCGCCGCGCCCGAGAGCCTGGACGACAAGGCCCACAGCGCGCTGTTGCTGGAGCTCGGGCCGCATCTGGAGGATTTCGTCGGCCGGCTGTTCGGCATCGGCGCCGAGTTGCAGGCCCTGCAGGCGCGCCATCACGCCCTGGCACCGCTGCATGCCTGCAAGCGGCAGTTCGTGCAGCGCCAGGCGGCGCGCAAGCTGACGGCCGAGCAGGCGGCGCACGAGGACGGCCCGGCGCTGGCGGCGCAGTTGCAGGCAGTGTTCGGCGAGCCGTTCTCGGAGCTGGCCTTCGCCCGCCACGTCAACGCCTGGTCGGAGGCGGCCGAGCAGCACGCGGAGGGACTGGATCTGGCCCTGCGCTACGCCGCCTGGGCGCTGCACACGCCGGCCGGGCAGGCGGCACACGCCGGGGGCGTGCTGTTTCACGAGCCGCACAAGCTCGACCCGCAGCACCTGGTGCCGCTGGCCACCGTGCGCGAGCAGGTCATCACCCGTCACCGGCTGGACGGGCCGCTGCGCCGGCGCGAAGGATTCGCCCTGACCGACGCCGGCGGCAGCGCCGAGTACGTGCAGGATCAGGCGCATTACTGCATCTGGTGCCACAACCAGGGGCGCGATTCGTGTTCGCACGGCCTGCGCGACAAGGCGGGCGCCTTCAAGTCGAGCGCGCTCGGCGTGCCGTTGCAGGGCTGCCCGCTGGACGAGCGCATCTCCGAGATGAACTACCTCAAGGGCCACGGCAGCCCCATCGGCGCGCTGGCGGTCGCGGCCGTGGACAACCCCATGCTGGCCGGCACCGGGCACCGTATCTGCAACGACTGCTCGAAGGCCTGCATCTACCAGAAGCAGGAGCCGGTCGACATCCCGCAGGTGGAGACGCGCACCCTGCGCGACGTTCTGGAACTGCCCTGGGGGTTCGAGATCTACAGCCTGCTCACGCGCTGGAACCCGCTGAACCTGCACCGCCCGCTGCCGCGCCCGGCCACCGGCCGCAAGGTGCTGGTGGCCGGCATGGGGCCGGCCGGCTACACGCTGGCGCACCACCTGCTCAACGACGGGCACGCCGTGGTCGGTATCGACGGCCTCAAGATCGAGCCGCTGCCGGCGGATCTCACCGGCGTGGCGGCCGACGGCAGCCGCCGCCCGCCGCGGCTGATCCGCGACGCGGGCGAGCTGTTCGAGCCGCTGGACGCGCGCGTGATGGCCGGCTTCGGCGGCGTGGCCGAGTACGGCATCACCGTGCGCTGGGACAAGAACTACCTGAAGCTGATCCGCCTGCTGCTGGAGCGCCGCGCCGGCTTTGCCCTGCACGGCGGCGTGCGCCTGGGCGGCACGCTGACGCTGGACGACGCCTTCGATCTTGGCTTCGACCACGTGGCGCTGGCCATGGGCGCCGGCCGGCCGCGTTTCGTGGACGTGCCGAACGGCCTCGCCCGTGGCGTGCGCCAGGCGTCGGATTTCCTGATGGGCCTGCAGCTGACCGGCGCGGCGCGGCGCGATTCCATTGCCAACCTGCAGCTGCGCCTGCCGGTGCTGGTGATCGGCGGCGGGCTCACCGCCATCGACACCGCCACCGAGGCACTCGCCTATTACCCGCTGCAGGTGGAGAAGTTCCTCGCCCGCTACGAGACGCTGTGCGCCGAGCGTGGCGAGGCGGCGGTGCGCGGCGCCTGGGATGCCGAGGAACGGGACATCGCCGACGAGTTCACCGCCCACGCCCGCGCGCTGCGTGCCGAGCGCGCCGCAGCCACCGCCGAGCACCGCGCGCCGCGCGTGCAGGAGCTGCTGCGGGGCTGGGGCGGCGCCACGCTGGTGTACCGCCGGCGCCTGACCGAGGCGCCCTGCTACACCCTCAATCACGAGGAGGTGCACAAGGCGCTGGAGGAGGGCATCGAGTTTGCCGAGTGTCTGGCGCCGGTGGCCGTGCAGGTGGACGCCCACGGCCACGCCAGCGGGCTTGAGGTGGAGCGCCAGTTGCCGGGCGAGGACGGCCGCCTGCAACCCAGCGGCGAACGCCGGGTGCTGCCGGCGCGCGCCATCCTGGTGGCCGCCGGCACGGTGCCGAACACCGTGTTGCAGCGCGAGGCGCCGGGAGCGCTGGCGCTGGACGGCACCTATTTCCGCAGCCTGGACGAGCACGGCGAGCCGCAGGCGGCGCCGCGCCTGGCCAAGTCCGGCGAGGTGCCCATGCTGGCCGAGCGCCGCGCCGACGGTCGGGCCGTGAGCTTTTTCGGCGACCTGCACCCGAGTTTTGCCGGCAACGTGGTCAAGGCCATGGCCAGCGCCAAGCGCGGCTACCCCGTCATCAGCCGTCTGCTGGCGACGCGCGCGCCGGCCAGTGCCGACGGCACGGCCGACTTCCACGCCCGGCTGCACGGCCTGCTGCGGGCGCGGGTGGAGCGCGTCGAGCGGCTCACGCCGACCATCGTCGAGGTGGTGCTGCACGCGCCGCTGGCGGCGCAGCGCTTCGAGCCCGGGCAGTTCTACCGCCTGCAGAACTTCGAGACGCTGGCCCGGCGCGACGCGGACACCACGCTGGCCATGGAAGGGCTGGCGCTGACCGGCGCCTGGGTGGACCGCGAGCGGGGCCTGGTGGCGCTGATCGTGCTGGAAATGGGCGGCTCGTCGGACCTGTGCGCGTACCTCGAGCCCGGCGAGCCGGTGGTGCTGATGGGCCCGACCGGCGCGCCGACGGAAATCCCCGCCGGCGAGACCGTGCTGCTGGCCGGCGGCGGACTCGGCAACGCGGTGCTGCTGTCCATCGGCAAGGCACTGCGGGCGGCGGGCTCGCGCGTCGTCTACTTCGCCGGCTACAAGCACGCCGCCGACCGCTACCGCGTGCAGGACATCGAGGCCGCCGCCGACGTGGTGGTGTGGGCCTGCGACCAGGCGCCCGGTTTCACGCCCGGCCGGGCGCAGGACCATGCCTTCACCGGCAACATCGTGGCCGCCATGCAGGCCTATGCCGAAGGCGCCCTGGGGCCGGTGGCCATCCCGCTGTCGGCGGTCGACCGCGTCATCGCCATCGGCTCGGACCGCATGATGGCCGCCGTGGCTGCCGCCCGACACGGCGTGCTGGCGGCGCACCTCAAGTCGCACGTGGCCATCGGCTCCATCAACTCGCCGATGCAGTGCATGCTCAAGGAAATCTGCGCCCAGTGCCTGCAGGGCCGGCGCGACCCGGCCACCGGCCGGCCGCTGGCGCCGGTGTTCACCTGCTTCAACCAGGACCAGCCGCTGGACGAGGTGGACTTCGCCTGCCTCGGTCAGCGCCTGCGCCAGAACGGCGTGCAGGAAAAGCTCACCGCGCAGTGGATCGACCGCAGCCTGCGTCGGCTGGGGCTGCGCGAGACGGCCTGAGTGGCCCCGGGCCGGGGTGCTGGGCTGGCCGGTTACCGCGGCAGCGGGACGGCGGTTAACGGCTGTGCCTGTCCCGCCCTACGCGGGCTGGGGTTTGATCAAGGCGGCGTTCTTCCGTGCGGTCGAACGTGGCGCGCGG
>NZ_JBFJTF010000129.1:0-6309 GCF_041625615.1 Immundisolibacter sp.
AACTGGCCGCCGACATCGCCCGCGAGGGCGTCATCGACGACGTTGTCCTGCGCGAGCTGGCCGGCGAGAGCTGGCGGCGCTTCGACAAGGGCGGCGAGGCCTTCTACGACCAGATCTCGGCCCTGCACAAGGCGGTCCGCGGCTCATCACCGGACGCGGCGCTGTACTGGCTCGCGCGCATGCTCGATGGCGGCTGCGAACCGCTGTACATCGCCCGGCGCGTGCTGCGCATGGCCAGCGAGGACATCGGCCTGGCCGACCCGCGAGCGCTGACGCTGGCACTCGAGGCGCTGACAACCTACGAGCGCCTCGGCTCGCCGGAAGGCGAGCTGGCCATCGCCCAGGCCGTCACGTACCTGGCCTGCGCCCCCAAGAGCAACGCCCTGTACACCGCCTTCGACGCGGCCATGGCGGACGCGCGGCGCTTCGGCTCGCTGCCGCCACCGCTGCGCATCCGAAACGCGCCGACCCGACTCATGAAGGAACTCGGCTACGGCAAGGGCTACCGCTACGCGCACGACGAGACGAACGCCTACGCCGCCGGCGAGCGCTACTTCCCGGACCAGATGCCGGACCGGCGCTACTACCAGCCAACCGCACGCGGCCTGGAGCGACGCCTGGCCGAACACCTGGCACAGCTTCGTGCCCGCGACCACGAGGCCGGCGAGCAGTGAACGGCGGCGTGCTGGTGGCGGTGGCGGCGGGCGGCGCCATCGGCTCGGTTGCCCGGTATGTCGCCGTCAACGGGCTGGCCGCCTGGCTGGGCCGCGCCTTTCCGTACGGCACGCTGGCGGTCAACGTGATCGGTTCGTTCCTGATGGGCGTGGCACTGGCCGTGCTGGTGCAGCGCGGCTGGCTGGGCGAGCCCTGGCGGGCGGCCCTGATGGCCGGCCTGCTGGGAGGCTTCACCACCTTTTCCGCCTTCGCCGGCGAGACACTGGTGCTGGCCCAGCAACGACCGGGCGCGGCCGCGCTCAACATCGGGCTTCACCTGCTGCTGTGCCTCGCCGCGGTGTGGGCCGGGGCCAAGCTGGCCGGGTGAGACCGTCTCGGGCCCACCGTCGTTGCTGGTCAGAAAGTCAGCGACGTGCTAAACAAATGAGCCAGGCTGCACAACAAAACTCACACCGCAGCCAACCGGTATCGGCCGCCCCACGGCGCCGGCCCTGCCTGACAAATCCAGCGGACGGAGAATCCATGCCAACGCGCCCCTTGCCTGGCGTCGAGCACTCTCGGCCAGCGCGCGGCCTCATGCTGGCCGGCGTTGCCGTGGTGGCATTGGGCGCCCACGCCGACGTGGTGGCGGCGTCGTGGTCCTCGCCGGCGCTGTCGCTGCACGGGTTCGGCACGCTCGGCGTGGTGCGTTCCGACCAGGACGACGCCGACGTGGTCTCGAATACCTACCTGCAGCCGAACGGTGCCGGCCACACCCGGCGCTGGGACTTCGGCGTCGACAGCAAGCTTGGCGGCCAGCTGAACGCCGATTTCGGCGACGGCTGGAGCGCGGTCGTGCAGGTCGTCACCAAGCACCGCTACGACAACAGCTGGACGCCGGAAATCGAGTGGGCCAACGTCAAGTACCAGCTTACGCCCGGACTGAGCCTGCGCGGCGGCCGGACGGTCAGCCCCATTTTCATGCTGTCGGACACCGCCAACGTCGGCTACGCCAACCCGTGGGTGCGCGGACCACAAGAGCTTTACGGAATGGTGCCGATCACCAACCTGGACGGCATCGACCTGGCCTGGAACACCGACATCGGCCAGGCCACCAACGTCTTTCAGGCCAGCTTCGGCAGCAACACCTTCGACGCCGTCGACGGCCTGCGCATCGCGGGCAAGAACTCGTGGATCCTCAGCAACACGCTGGAGTACTCCTTCGTCGCCGTGCGCGTCGGTTATCTGCGGGTCGATCTCACATTCGACGGCAACGACCTGGACCCCCTCACCGACGGCCTGGCGGGACTGGGTGACAGCCTGGCCACGGCCGGCTTTCCGGTTGCCGGCCAGCGCGCAATGGCCCTGGCGCGGCGCTATGACATCGACGATACGCCGTTCGAGATCTTCAGCGCCGGCCTGCGGCTGACCCCGGGCAACTGGCTGCTGCTGGCCGAGTGGGCGCGCGGGTCCGATGCCGGGCTGATCCCCAAGACACACGCCGGCTATGTCACCGTCGGCTATCGCCTGCGCCAGCTGCAACCGTATGTGACGTTTGCCAAGCTGGATTCGCAAACACACGCGCCGCAGGCCATCCCGACCGGCGGCCTGCCCGCGCCACAGGCCACCGCTGCCGATGCCGCCAACAGCGGCCTCGCCGCCGCCCTGCAGACCGCCGCGCCGTCTCAACAGAGCCTAGCGTTGGGGCTGCGCTGGGACGCGCTGAATGCAGTCGCGGTGAAGTTCGAATACCAGCACGTCGATCTCGAAAGCGATTCGACCGGCCGGTTCGGCAACGTGCAGCCGGCGTTCCAGCCGGGCGGCGATGCCGACCTGTTTTCCGTCACCGTCGATTTCGTGTTCTGAGCGCGCGGCCGGATCCCCACCATGATGTTGGCAAAACCGCTTCGGGTTCTCGGCATTGTCGGCGCGCTGATGGCAGGCACCGCAGATGCCCAGGTCGTCACCGTGGTGGCCGCGGACAGCCCGATCGACACGCTCAGCCGACGCGAGGTGGCGAATATCTTCCTCGGCAAGGCCCGTCAGTTTCCCGACGGCCGCCCCGCCCAGCCCATCGACCTGCCGGAGACCTCGGCGCAACGCTCGGCGTACTACCTGGCCATCAGCGACAAGCACCCCGCGGACCTGAAGGCCTACTGGTCGAAGATGATTTTCACCGGCCGCGGGCAACCGCCACCGGTCGTCGACGACGCCGAGGCCATGAAGAACACCCTCGCCCGACAACCGAATGCCATCGGCTACATCGATGACGCCGCGCTGGACGCACGCGTCAAAGTCGTGGTCGTCCGCTGACGTCGGCTCACCGAACCCGGCCGACAACATGCAGCCGCAACACAGTCCCACGCACCGAACCCACCGCCTGGGACGCCTGACCGAGCCACAGGTGCTGTTTCCGGCGCTCGCCCTGCTGCTGCTGGGCGTGCTGTGGTTCACCACTGCCAGCCTGGTGCGCCTGGAACTGGCCAACGCCCGCGCCGCCGCCGTCGCATCCACCCGGGAACTGACCGAGACCTACGAGGCCCAGGTCGTCAGGGCCCTGCGCGAGATCGACCGCACCCTGAAGCTGGTCGCCCATGTCGGCCGGGACGCTGACCCGGCGCAAACGCTGTCACAGCTGGCCGGGCACGGCCTGCTGCTGCCATCGCTCCTGTTCACGGTCAGCGTCGCCGATGCCCAGGGCACCCTCCTCGCCAGCACGAGCTCCGACGCCCCGTCACAGGTGGCCGGCCGGGACTATTTCGAAGCGGCACGAGGCACGACACGCCTGAGCATCGGCACACCGGCGCCGGGCGCGACGGCGGACGACTGGATGCTCTCGTTCAGTCGCCCGCTGCGGGACACCAGCGGCGACTTCAGCGGCGCGGTCACCATATCGGTCCCGGCGTCGTACTTCGTCAGCGGCTACGAAGCGGCCAAACTCGGCCGGGACGGCTTTGCCGGGCTGCTGGGCAGCGACGGGATCTTCCGCACTGGCCGCAGCGGCGACACCGTTACCGCCGGCATGAGAACGGACTACGCGCAGCTTGTGCCCGACAACGATGTCGAGCACCTCCCGGTGCGGCTGAACGTCAACGACTGGGACGGCGTGGAGCGCTACACCGCGGCCCGCGAACTGTACGACTTCCCGGTTGCCGTCGTCGTCGGTCTGTCGGCCGCCGAGCAGTTGCAGCCGGCCCATGCCCGCGGACGGACCTACCTCCTTCGCAGCACCGCCGCCAGCATCCTGCTGGTGGCGTTGATGGCGCTGCTTGGCCGGCTGAGCTGGCAGCTGCAACAAAGCCGGCAGCGCGCCGCCCGCGAACAGATCGCCCACGCCGAACGCATCGAGTACATCGCTCAACACGACAGCCTGACCGGCCTGCCGAACCGCAGTTTCTTCAGCCACACGCTGCACCAGATGCTGGCGCTGGCCCGCCGCCATCAACGGCCACTGGCCCTGCTGTTTCTGGACCTGGACCGCTTCAAGCTGATCAACGACACGCTCGGCCACGATGCCGGCGATGCGTTACTGAAGGAAGTCGCCCGGCGCCTGACCGACGCCGTGCGTGCGAGCGATATCGTGGTCCGGCTGGCCGGCGACGAATTCGTGGTCCTGCTGCCCGAACAATGTGACGAGTCCAGCCTGACGGTCGTCGCGCAACGCATCCTGTCCGCCGTCGGCAAGCCCTACGATGTGTTGGGTCACCAGTTCCGGGTGACGGTCAGCGTCGGAATCAGCCGCTACCCGGACGACGCCGAGGACGAAGAATCGCTGATCAAGCATGCCGATGCGGCGATGTATCACGCCAAGGAAAGCGGACGGAACACCTTCCACATGTACGACCCCAGCGCGCCCCAGCCGTCCCTGGAGCGCCTGTCCCTGGAGTCGTCGCTGCGCCAGGCGCTCGAGCGGCACGAGTTCAACCTCCACTACCAGGAGCAGCGGGACCTGAACAGCGGCGAGGTAACCGGTGTGGAGGCCCTGCTGCGCTGGCAGCATCCCCAGCTGGGCCTGGTTCTGCCTCATCAGTTCCTGCCGCTGGCCGAGGAGAGCGGCCTCATCCTGCCCATCGGCCGATGGGCCATCGAAACGGCGTGTCGCCACGGCGTGACCCTGCAAACCACCCACGGCCGGCCGCTGACGATGTGCGTCAACCTGTCGGCGCGACAGTTTGCCGACCCGCACCTGACGCAGGAACTCAAGAACATCCTCGATGCCAGCGGCCTGGAGCCCCAGCGACTCGAACTGGGCATCGCCGAAAGCGTGCTGCTGGCGAATGTCGAGCAGGCAATGACCGTGCTCGGCCGGATTCGCGCGCTGGGCGTGCGGGTCGCCATCGACAACTTCGGCGCCAGCTACTCGTCCTTGTCCACCCTGAACCGGTTCCGCTTCGACACCGTCAACATCGACGGCAGCGTGGTGCGCAATTACGAACACAGCCCCGAAGACCAGAAATTGACCGAGGCGACCATTGCCATGGGACGCAACCTCGCGTTCACCGTGGTGGCCGAAGGCGTGGAGACCGAGGACCAGGCGAAATTCCTGCGCGACCGTGCGTGTGACAAGGCCCAGGGCTACTACTTCGGCGCACCGGCCGCTCCCCCGAGCGCCACCGACACCCGCACGGACTGACGCACGGCACTGCAGCGCACGCCGCGGCCACCGATAATGGCGGACCACTACGCAACCCGGTATACCGCCATGCTGCACGACACCACCGCCATCGTCACCGGCGCCGGCACCGGCATCGGCCGCGCCATTGCCGCGCGCCTGCATGGACACGGCGCGCGGGTGGTGCTGGCCGGCCGTCGCCGCGACCGCCTGGAACAGACCGCCGCCGCGCTGGGCGGGGAACGCACGCGGGTGGTGCCGACCGACGTCACCGTGCCGGACCAGGTACGGGCGCTGGCCGAGACCGCCGCCGAGTTCGGCCAGGGCCGCATCGAGGTGCTGGTCAACAACGCGGGCGCCATGCGCTTCGCGCCCGTCGAGCAGGCCGACGAAGCGCACTGGATCAACATGATGGACGTCAACTGCTGGGGGCCCAGGCGGCTGATGACGGCCGTCCTGCCAGCCATGCGGGCAGCCGGTGGCGGCAGCATCGTCAACATCGCCTCGATTGCCGGCGAACACGCCTTCCCGGGTGCCGCAGCCTATGGCGGCGCCAAGCGGGCGCTGCGCCACATCTCGCAGGTACTGGCCATGGAAGAGGCGGCCCACGGCATTCGCGTGAACGTCATCTGCCCCGGCGTGGTCGAGGACACGGAACTGCTGGAGGGCGCCGTCCCGACCGAGAAGCAGGCGCAGTTCCTGGCCACCTTCGCCACCGTGCATCCGCTCGGGCGCAACGGCAAGCCGGACGACGTGGCCGACGCGGTGCTGTTCTTCGCTTCGCCGATGAGCCGCTGGATCACCGGCGCGGTGTTGCCGCTGGACGGTGGCCGGCATCTGGCCACCAACCGGCCGAAACTGGTGGACTGAGCGCTGGTGACATTCAAGCTCTCAGCCCGGCCACGGATGGCCGGTCACACATCAAGCACCTGAGCGCGTGATGTGTGGGAGCGCGTCCGGGCGTGTACCGGGCTCGCGACGCAGGAAACGCGCAGGACGCGCATTTGTTCACCAACCCTCAGCCCGTCCCGGCCGTCGCCGGG
>NZ_JBFJTF010000130.1:0-6294 GCF_041625615.1 Immundisolibacter sp.
GGCGGCCATCGGCCACGCGCCGGCGGTGCTGGAAGCCTGGGTGAGCTACGAGCGCGAGATCTCGGTCATCCTTGGCCGCGGTCGCAACGGTGACATTGCCATCTATCCGGTGGCCGAGAACGAACACCGCCACCACGTGCTGCACATCACCCGCGCGCCGGCGCGGATCGCGCCGGCGGTGGCGGCCCGGGCGCGCGAACTCGGCGCGGCGGTGGCCGAGGCGCTGGGGCATGTCGGGGTCATGGCCATCGAGATGTTCCTGCTGCCGGACGGCGAGCTGCTGGTGAACGAGATCGCCCCGCGTACCCACAATTCGGGTCATTACACGCTGGGGGGCTGTGTCACCTCGCAGTTCGAGCAGCACCTGCGCGCCATCTGTGGCCTGCCGCTGGGCGACGTCACGCAGCCGCGCCCGGCGCTGATGCTGAACCTGCTGGGCGATCTGTGGCTGGACGAGGCGCCGCCGCTGGCGCACATCCTGGCTCACCCCGGCGCGCGCCTGCATCTTTACGGCAAGGCGCCACGCGCCGGACGCAAGCTCGGCCACGTGCTGGTGCTCGGCGATGACCTGGACGACGCCCAGGCCTGGGCCGACAGCATCGTGGGCTGAGACCGGTCAGGTCTCGGCCAGCAGATCCCGCAGCGCGGGCAGGACCGCCCGCATGGCGGCCTCGCCGGCGGCGATGGTTTCGGGCGCGCGGTTGAATTCCATGATGCCGACGTGGGTCAGGCGTGGCTGCACCAGGATGTCCGGCGGGTCGCCGGCCAGACGGGTGCGGGTGATCTGGTCCTGCATGATGTTGACCGAGCCGACCAGGACGTCGAAGTAACTGGGTTGGCGATGGTTCTCGCGCAGCAGCTGCGCCAGCAGGGAGCCGGCGCCGCCGCGCAGCAGGGTGCCCAGGTTGCGGCGGTCGCTGTCGCTGATGGGGGGTGCCGGCGGCTGGCGGTGACGCGCCGCGATACCGCCGTTGAGGTTCACCGCCAGTACCAGTTCGGCGCCCAGCGCCCGACACAGCGACACCGGCACCGGGTTCACCAGCCCGCCATCGAGCAGCCACTGGCCGTCCACCGACACCGGCGCCATCAGGCCCGGCAGGGCGGCCGAGGCGCGGATGGCGGTGGCCAGGTCGCCGCTGCGCAGCCACACCTCGCGCCCGCTGCCCAGTTCCGTGGCCACGGCGCCGTAGGCGGTGGCCAGCGTGTCGATGGCGTGGTGGCCGATCAGTTCGCCGAGTGTGCGGGCCAGGCGCTCGCCGGCAATCAGGCCGCCACCGGCCGGGCGCAGGTCCAGCTGGCCGAGCACGCCGCGCCAGGTCAGCGCACGCGCATAGGCCTCGAGTTCGCCCAGGCGGCCGGTCGCGTGGGCGGCGCCGACCACCGCGCCGATCGAGCTGCCACAGACCACGTGCGTTTCGATGCCGGCTTCGGCCAGCACGTTCAGGACGCCGATGTGTGCCCAGCCACGCGCCGCGCCGCTACCGAGCGCGATGCCGATGCGCGGGACAGTCACGGAAGTCGTCGGCAACGAGAGGGGCATGCGGGACACATTGGACCGCCGATGTGACACGGCCACAGCAGGGGCCGGGCGCTGTATTGCAGGGCGACTGCTATGGTACGCGTCCTCAGCCATCGGTCGGGAGGAGGACACGTGCCATTGACCATTGTGCCGGCGCCGGACCTGGTTGGCCTGACGCGGCAGCTGGGTGGATTCGGTGGGCGTCCGGCGTTGCGCTGGTTCGCCGATGCGGGCGAGCAGGCGCTCAGTTTCGGGCAGCTCGGGGAGCGCGTCGAGCAGGCGGCCGGCCACCTGGCGGGCGCCGGCCTGCGCCCGGGCGGGCGGGTGTTGCTGTTGGCCCACAGTGGCTTGCCATGGGCAGTGGCGGCGCTGGGTGTGTTGCGCGCCGGTGGCGTGCTGGTGCCGCTGGACGTGCATGCCGGTGACGAGCAGGTGCGCCACGTGCTGGCGGACGCAGACCCGGTGTTGGTGCTGGCCGATGTCGATCAGGCGCCGCGCCTGAATGATGGCGTTCCGCCGCTGCTGCTGATCGACGCCCTGACCGGCGGGCCGGACGCCGCCAGCCTGCCTGCGGCGGTGGATCCGGCCGAGGCGGCCGTCATGTTCTACACCTCCGGCACCACCGGGCCACCGAAAGGGGTGCCGTTGAGCCACGACAATCTGCTGTATCAACTGCGCACGGTGGCGGGCCTGGACCTGGCGCGGCCGGGGGACCGGGTGCTGCTGCCGCTGCCAATGCACCACGTGTATCCGTTCGTCATCGGCCTGTTGCTGCCCTTGGCAGCCGGCGTGACGGTTTTGCTGCCCGGTGCCGGCACCGGACCGGCCATCATGGCGGCGCTGCGCGCGGGTCGCGCCAGCGTGCTGATTGGCGTGCCGCGCCTGTACCGCGCGCTGCTGGAAGGTATCGAGGCTCGTCTCGACGGGCTGCCGCCGGCACGGCGGCGCCTGCTGCGGGCGCTGCGCGCAGTGGCTGGTCGTGCCGCCCGCCTGCGCCCGTCGCTGGCGCGGACCCTGCTGGCACCGCTGCACCGGCAGCTGGCGCCCGACCTGCGGCTGCTGGCCTGCGGCGGCGCGGCGCTGGAGGCCGATCTGGATGCCGCGCTGGGTGCGCTCGGCTGGCAGGTGGCGGTTGGCTACGGGCTGACCGAAACCTCGCCGCTGCTGACGCTGCGACCGCCGGGACGCGGCCGGCCGGGCAGCGCCGGGCGCCCGGTGCCCGGTACCGAGCTGCGCCTGGGGCAGGTGCCGGCCGGCGAGGACGACCTGCCGCCCGCCAGCGGGCTGATCGAGGTGCGCGGGTCGGGGGTGTTCGGGGGCTATTTCGGTCTGCCGCAGGCCGACCGGGAGGCGTTCACCCCGGACGGCTGGTTTCGTACCGGGGATCTCGGGTTGCTGGCCGACGATGGCAGCCTGCAGGTGCTGGGGCGTGGCTCGACGCTGATCGTCACCGAGAGCGGCAAGAACATCCAGCCCGAGGAAGTCGAGGCGGTTTACCAGGCCCATCCGTTGATTGCCGAGGCGGCGGTGTTGCAGGTCGACCGGCGCCTGGTGGCCCTGCTGGTGCCGCAGGGCGAGCCCGACACCGCCGCATTGCGCGCGGCGGTGTCGGCGCAGTCGCAGCAGCTGCCCAGTTACCAGCGTGTGGCGGCGTTCGCCGTGACCGGCGAACCGCTGGAGCGCACGGCGCTCGGCAAGCTGCGCCGGCATCTGTTGCCCGACCGCTACGAGGCGGCCCGTGCCGGGGCGGAAGCGGGCGGCCCGCCGCCGCTGTCGTCAGAGGACCGGACACTGCTGGCCGACCCGCGGGCACAGGCGGTGTGGGAATACCTGCGCCAGCGTTACGCCGGCCGTCACCTGACGCCGGACAGTCACATGCACCTGGACCTCGGTGTCGACTCGCTCGGCTGGCTGGACCTCGGGTTGCAGATTGCCTCGCGCAGCGGCGCGCAGCTCAACGAGGACGCCATCGGCCGCATCGACACCGTGCGCGACCTGCTGCACGAGGTGTGTCAGGCCGAAACGGCGCCGCCGGCGGGGCTGCTCGAGGACCCGCTGTCGGCGCTGGATACCGTCCAGCAGCGCTGGCTGCGCCCGCCACCGGTGTGGCTGTGGCCGGCGCGTGCGCTGTTGCTGGGGCTCGACTGGCTGGTGCTGCGGGGGGTGTTTCGCCTCACCGTGAGCGGTCGCGAGCGGCTGCCCGCCACAGGTCCGTTCCTGCTGGCGCCCAATCACGCCAGTTATCTCGACGCCCCGGCGCTGGCGGCGGCGCTCGGCCGCCGGGCACTCGGGCCGCTGTGCTGGGCCGGCTGGACCGGCATCATGCTCGGCGGGCCACTGATGCGCACGGTGTCGCGCCTGGCGCGGGTCCTGCCCATGGATGCCGAGCGGCGGGCGTTGTCGAGTCTTGCCTTCGGGCTGGCGGCGCTGCGCGCCGGCAATGCGCTGGTGTGGTTTCCGGAGGGGCGCCGTTCCCCGAGTGGCGCGCTGGAGCCGTTTCTGCCCGGCATCGGCCTGTTGCTGGAACACACCGACGTGCCGGTGGTGCCGGTGTTCATCGAAGGCGCCCATCGGGCCTGGCCAGTGCACCGGCGCTGGCCGCGGCCGCGACGTGTGCGCGTGCACTTCGGCGAACCTCTGCGGGCCACCGAACTGCTGGCCGCCGGTGCCGACGGCCCCCCGCGCGAGCGGGCGGCGCGGGCACTGCGCGCGCAGCTGCTGCGGCTTATTCGTGCCCGCGGGGGCGGTCTGCCGGCACCGTGAGCAGCAGCGCCAGCCCGGCCAGCCACAGCCCCAGGATGACGGCCATGCCGACGCGCTGGCTGCCCGAGTACAGCGTGGCCCAGCCCACCAGCAGCGGCCCGAGGAAGGCGGTGGCCTTGCCCGACAGCGTGAACAGGCCGAACAGCTGATTGCGCTGCTGCGGCGGCGCCATGCGCGCCAGCAGCGAGCGGCTGGCCGCCTGCGCCGGGCCGACGAACACGCCCAGCGCCAGTCCGGCGGCCCAGAAGCTGGCCACCGACTGCGCCAGCAGGGCCGCCGCGCCGCTGGCCAGCAGCGCCAGCAGGGCGATGACGATGGTGTTGCGGCTGCCGAGGCGGTCGTCGAGGTGCGCGAAGGCCGCCGCGCCCAGGCCGGCGGTGACGTTGAGCCCGATGCCGAACGCCAGCACCTGCGCTTCGGTCATGGCAAAGGTGCCGGCGGCGTACACGCCGCCGAAGGCGAACAGCGTGGCCAGCGCATCCGTGTACAGCATGCGGGCGACCAGAAAGCGCAGCAGCGCGCCCTGCCGGCGCAGGCCACGCAGGGTCTGCCACAGTTCGGCCAGGCTGGCGCGGATCTCCAGCCGTCCGGGCGGCGCGTCACGGCCCGGCAGGCGCGCGGTCAGCAGCGGCAGCGCAAACAGCGCGAACCAGGCCGCGGCCAGCACGAAGCTGGCGCGCACGTGGCTGGCGTCCTCGCGCGGCAGCGTCAGCCAGGCGCCCTCGCGCACCAGGCCGAACAGCGCCAGCAGCAGGCACAGCAGGCCGCCGGCGTAGCCAAGGCCCCAGCCCCAGCCGGACCAGCGACCGATCTGGCTGGCCGGCGCCAGGCGCGGCAGCAGGGCGTTGTAGAACACGCTGGCCAGTTCCATGCCCACCGCGGCGATGCCGACCAGCAGCAGCGGGATGATCAGGTTCGATGCCTGCGGCTGCACCCACCACAGTGCCGCGGTCGGCAGCACGCACAGCGCCGTCGCAGCCAGCAGCCAGCGGCGCTGGCCGCCGCCGTGATCGGCCAGCGCGCCGGCCACCGGGCCCAGCAGCGCCACCACCAGCCCGGCCAGGCCGACCGCCGTGCCCCACAGGGCGCTGCCGGTGACCGGATCCGGCGCCACCTGGCGGGTGAAGTAGGCGGCGAACACGAACGTCTCGATCACGGTCGGAAAGGCGCTGTTGGCAAAGTCATACAGTGCCCAGCGCCGCAGCAGCCCCGGCCGTGCCGGTGTCGTGCCGCTCAACGGCCGTCCGTCGATGGGGCGGCTATCATTGGCGGCTCGTGCCCTGTGACACACAACGTCATGAACACCGTGAGGAGTCTCCTGTGAGCAACGTCGTCGAAGAAAAGATCCAGTCGGGCGCCATCACCAGCCACGTGCTGCTGGCCGGCGACCCCAAGAACCCACCGGCCCTGCTGCTGCACGGTGCCGGCCCGGGCGCCACCGCGGCTTCCAACTGGATGCGTTGCGCGCCGGACCTGGCCAAGCACTACTACGTCATCGCGCCGGACCTGACCGGCTTCGGTCAGACCGAACTGCCGGCCGAACTGCCGACGCACATTCTCGGCTGGATCGGCGCGCGGGTGGAACAGATGCTGAGCCTGCTGGACACCATGGGTGTCGAACGGGCGCACGTGGTCGGCAATTCCATGGGCGGCGCGCTGACGCTGCACATGCTGGTGCAGGCGCCGCAGCGGTTCGACAAGGTGTTGCTGATGGGTGCCATCGGTGCGCCGCACCGCTGGACCTACGAGATGCACCGCCTGCTGGCGTTCTATGACGACCCGCGCATCGCCCGCTACCGCGAGATGATGCACAGCTTCGTGCACGATCCGGCCGCCGTGCCGGAACTGGAGAACATCGTGCAGCAGCGCTTCGCCACGGCCACCGACCCCAAGGTGCAGGCAGTGCAGGAGAACATGTTCGCCGCCATGCGCGTAGGCATGGACCAGCTGATCGTGCCGGAAGTGGTGCTGTCGCGCCTGCCGCACGAGGTGTGCATCGTGCACGGTCGCCA
>NZ_JBFJTF010000131.1:0-6284 GCF_041625615.1 Immundisolibacter sp.
CGGGCATCGAACAGGTGCTGTTTGTCTGCTTCAGTTCCGACGCGCTGGCGCTCTACCGGCAGGAACTGGCCGGCCCGAATGCGTGACGATGCGTGAAGATACCAGGCGCCCTCAGCTGGCGGTCGGGGTGTTCGTGTTCGATGCGGCCGGCCGGGTGTTGTTGGTGCAGCGTGGCCGCCCGCCGGCACAGGGCCTGTGGTCGGTACCCGGTGGCAAGGTGGAGTGGGGCGAGTCGGTGGCCGCCGCCTGCCGGCGCGAAGTGCGCGAGGAAACCGGCATCGACGTCGAACTCGGTCCGCTGGTGACCTGGATCGAGCGCATGGACGACGCCCATCACTACGTGATTCTCGATTTCGTGGCCGTGCCGCGTGGCGATCATGCGCAGCCCATCGCCGGCGATGACGCCGCCGATGCCCGCTGGCTGCACGAGACACAACTGGACGACGTGCCGCTGACGGCGGGCCTGCGGCAGGTGTTGCGGCAGGCCCGCGCCCTGTGTCAGCCGGTCTGACGGACCCTTGCGCGCAGCGCAGGGTCAGGTAATGACGGTCTTGCTGTCGGCGCCCGGTGTCTCGCGCACCAGGCGGGGTACCAGATAGCCGGGCAGGCGCCCGCGCAAGTCGGCGATCAGGGCTTCGCCACGGCTTTGTGGTACGTCGAAATGGGCTGCGCCCTGCACCCGGTCGAGCAGGTGCAGGTAGTACGGCAGGGCGCCCGCGGCGTGCAGCGCCGTGCTGAGGGCGGCCAGGGTGTCGGCGTCGTCGTTTACCCCACGCAAGAGCACCGCCTGGTTGAGCAGGGTCACGCCCGCCGCTGCCAGCGCCGCCAGCGCGGCGCGTACCGCGTCGTCCAGCTCGGCTGGATGGTTGCTGTGCAGCACCAGCACCGTGCGCAGCGGCAGGCGCCGCAGCCAGGTCAGCAGCTCGCCATCCACGCGTTGCGGCAGTACCACCGGCAGGCGGCTGTGGATGCGCAGGGTGTGGACGTGGTCGATGTCGGCCAGGTGCCGTGCCAGCTCGGCCAGGCGCCGGTCGCTCAAGGTCAGCGGGTCGCCGCCGCTCAGGATCACCTCGCCGATGCTCGGGTCGGCGGCGATGGCCGCCAGTGCCGGGCCCAGTCGCGAGCCGCCGGTGTGTGCGTCCGCGTACGGGAAATGACGCCGGAAACAGTAGCGACAGTGCACCGCGCAGGCCCCGGTGGCGATCAACAGTGCCCGGCCGTGGTATTTTTTGAGCAATCCCGGTACCGGTTGTACGGCCGACTCCGCCAGCGGATCGGTGCTGTAGCCGGTGTGCCGGTTGCACTCGGCATCCAGCGGCAGCACTTGCCGCAGCAGCGGGTCGTCCGGGTCGTTCGGCCGCATCCGAGCCAGGTATGGCAGGGGCACGCGCAGCGGAAACAGGGCGGCGGCGCGGCGCGCCGCCGGCAGCAGTGCGGCCGGCAGGCCCAGGCGCTGCAACAGGTCGGCCGGATCGCTGACGGCATCGGCCAGCAGCTGCTGCCACGTCACGGTGGGGTGCTCGGC
Organism: Immundisolibacter sp.; assembly: GCF_041625615.1. Classification (GTDB taxonomy): domain Bacteria; phylum Pseudomonadota; class Gammaproteobacteria; order Immundisolibacterales; family Immundisolibacteraceae; genus Immundisolibacter. The sequence goes on from NZ_JBFJTF010000131.1 coordinate 1,526, forward strand.
CGCGGCGGAATTCGACATTCACAGATTCTCGATGACGTTCTGAATGAGGAAATTATGGCGTCTTACAGCACCAACGAATTTCGTGCCGGGCTCAAGGTGATGCTCGACGGGGATCCGTGCGAAATCATCGAAAACGAGTTCGTCAAGCCGGGCAAGGGCCAGGCCTTCAACCGCGTGCGCCTGCGCAACCTGATGAGCGGCCGGGTGTGGGAGCGCACGTTCAAGTCCGGCGAGTCGATCGAGGCCGCCGACGTCGTCGATACCGAAATGCAGTACCTGTACAACGATGGCGAGTCCTGGTGTTTCATGAACCCGACCTCGTTCGAGCAGGTGCACGCCGGGGTCAGCGCCATCGGTGACAAGGCACAGTGGCTCAAGGAGCAGGATACCTGCACGATCACCCTGTGGAACGGTGATCCCATTGCCGTGTCGCCGCCGAACCACGTGGTGATGCGGGTGACCTATACCGAACCGGCGGTGCGCGGCGACACCAGCAGCGGCGCCACCAAGCTGGCGACGCTGGAGAGCGGCGCCACGGTCAAGGTGCCGCTGTTCATCGAGATCGACGACATGCTGCGTGTGGACACCCGTACCGGCGACTACATCTCGCGCGTGAAGGAGTAAGCGCACGTGGATACGGCCGCGGCGGACCGCTGGCGTCCGGCGGCCAGTGTCGAGACGCTGCGCCGGCGCGCCGCGCTGCTGGCGCAGATTCGCGCCTTTTTTGTCGAGCGCGGGGTGCTCGAGGTGGACACGCCGCTGCTCGGTCCGGCGCCGAGCAGCGACCCGCAGCAGCAGTGTCTGGACGTGGCCGTGCCCGGCAGCGGTCGCCGGTATCTGCAGCCGTCGCCGGAGTACGCCATGAAGCGCCTGCTGGCGGCCGGCAGCGGTAGCATCTACCAGATATGCAAGGCGTTTCGCGCCGGCGAGCAGGGCGCCCGGCATCGCACCGAGTTCACACTGGTGGAGTGGTACCGGGTCGGCTTCGATTACCGGGCGCTGATGGACGAGGTGCAGTCCCTGGTCTGTGGGCTGTTGCAGCGACCGCCGGCACGGGCTTTCAGCTATCGGGAGCTGTTCCAGCGTCACGCCGCCGTCGATCCGCTGGCGGACAGTGACCAGGTTCTGTGGCAGCGGGTTGCCGCCGCGGGCATCGAGCCGTCGGAAGCGCTGCGCGACGCCGGCCGGGATGCGGCGCTCGACATTCTGCTGACGCGTCGGGTGGAACCGGCCATTGCGCCGCTGGGGGCGGTGTTCGTCTACGACTACCCGGCCAGTCAGGCGGCACTGGCACGCTTGCGGCCGGATCAGCCGGCGCTGGCAGAGCGATTCGAGTTATACGTCGACGGGATCGAGCTGGCCAACGGGTTCACCGAGTTGGCAGACGCCGTTGAACAACGACGACGGTTCGAGGCCGACAATCTCGCGCGGCGGGTGCTGGGCTTGCCTGAGGTGCCCTTGGACGAGGGCCTGTTGGCGGCACTGGGTCATGGCTTGCCGGCGTGTGCTGGCGTCGCTCTGGGCCTCGACCGCCTGCTGATGCTGGCTCTCGACCTCGACGACATCGCGGCGCTGCAGGCGTGAATCTCATTCCATGACGGCACAGCCGCAGCCGGGCGGAACCGGCTGCGGCTGTCCGTGAGGGTGGGGCGCTACAACAGGGCGCGTCCCGGCCGCGGATTCAGCATTCGTAGTCGAATGCCACCACGCAGTCGTCGAAGCTGCCGTCCAGCAGCGGGCCGATGTCCTGGGCGATGGCAACGTGCTCGGGCGACGGCAGGTAGCGGTCGCGCGCGGCGGCATCGCGGAAATCCATCGAGAAGCCGTAGTTGAAGCCGCGGTTGATGCCTTCCGGGCTGGAGTACGGGCCGCCGCTGAAGGTCATCATGCCGTCGAAGGTGCCGACCATCTCGCGGAAGCGCGCGAACAGCGCCTGCGCCGCCGCATCCGAGTCGGGCTTCAGCTTGACCAATACCATGTGTCGAATCATCGGAGTCTCCAGTTTCGGGGGTTGCGGTTGGATCTCTTGATTTCAAAGATGCCGCGTGCAATGCCGGCGCCGTTTGCGCGGCGGGCGCACACGCGGGTGGGTGAGTGTGCCACAGTGCGACGGCTGGCCAGCCTGCCGTGACGTTGCGTACGTGCGGCGGCGTCGGGAGCGGCGCTGGGAAGCGCCCTCGGCTGTTTTTGCGGCCCGATCCCGGGACCGGGCACGGCGGCTGCGTCTTGGTCGCGCACTGTCTTTTCACGACGTGCGCCGCTATAATGGCCGGTCTCTGTTCAGCGGTTAATGAATGGGCCTTTGGCCCTTTTTTCATTTTTGGGTGGTCGAATTGTCGGGCTCTTTGAGCGAGCGGCTGCGTGAAATGTTGGCGCCGGCGCTGGAAAAGCTGGGGTACGAACTGGTGCAGGTGGACTATGTGGCCACCCGCAGGCCGGTGCTGCGCCTGTACATAGACACACCAAAGGGTGTCACGCTGGACGATTGTCAGCAGGTCAGTCAGTACGTGAGTGGTGTGTTGGACGTGGAAGATCCGCTGCCGGGCGCGTACACGCTGGAAGTGTCTTCCCCGGGGCTGGACCGGCCGCTTGTGACAGCCGACCATTTTCGACGGTTCATCGGCTGTGACGTGCGTGTGCAGCTGCACCGCCCTATGAACGGTGCGCGCCGCCTGCGCGGCCGCCTGTGCGGTGAGGTCGACGGCGTGATCGAAATCGAAGTGGATGGCCAGCGGCTGAGCGTGCCGCTGGTGGAAATCAGGGCGGCTCGCCTGGTGCCGGACCTGGCGGCGGAACTGCGGAGTAAGGGCGATGGACACTAAAGAAATCCTGCAGGTCGTTGACGTCGTTTCCAATGAGAAAGGCGTCTCCAAGGAGGTTATTTTCGAGGCCATCGAAGCCGCCTTGGCAGCCGCCACGCGCAAGGTGGCTGGCGAGCACATGGATGTTCGTGTGGCCATCGACCGTGTCAGTGGCAATTACGAGGCATTCCGGCGCTGGACCGTGGTGGCGGATGACGCCGACGAATTCGATCCCGAGCAGCAGATCACCCTGTCGCGGGCGCAGCGCGAGCGGCCCGACGCGACGTTGGACGATGTGGTGGAAGAGCCGATGCAGGCAGTGCCTTTCGGGCGCATTGCATCGCAAATGGCCAAGCAGGTGATCGTGCAGCGGGTGCGTGATGCCGAGCGCGAGAAGATCGTCGAGATGTACACGCCGCGCCTGGGTCAGATGCTGGTCGGGCAGGTCAAGCGCCTGGACCGCGGCAACCTGATCGTCGACCTGGGTGGCAACGTCGATGCGCTGCTGGCGCGTGAGGAAATGATTCCGCGCGAGAACATTCGCATCGGGGATCGGGTGTGCGCGCTGCTGCTCGATGCCCGTATCGAGCAGCGGGGGCCGCAGCTGTTTCTCAGCCGCCGGGCGCCCAAGCTGATGATCGAGCTGTTCCGGCGCGAGGTGCCGGAGGTGGCCGACAGCATCGTCGAGGTTGTTGGGTGTGCCCGTGACCCGGGCGTGCGGGCCAAGATTGCCGTGCGCAGCTTCGACCCGCGCATCGACCCGATCGGCGCCTGTGTCGGCATGCACGGCACGCGGGTGCAGGCCGTGTCCAACGAGCTGGCGGGTGAGCGCGTAGACATTGTCTTGTTCGATGCCAACGCGGCGCAGTTCGTGTTGAATGCGCTGTCGCCGGCCAAGGTGGTGTCGATCACCATGGACGAGGAAACGCACGCCATGGACGTGGCGGTCGCCGAAGACCAGTTGTCGATTGCCATTGGGCGCGGCGGGCAAAACGTGCGCCTGGCCAGCGAACTGACCGGCTGGGACCTGAACCTCATGACCGAGGAGCAGGCGGCCGAGAAGCAGGAGGCCGAAATCAGCGGCTTGCGGCAGATGTTCGTCGACAAACTCGACCTGGATCAGAGCGTCGCCGACATCCTGGTGCAGGAAGGTTTCACCAGCGTCGAAGAAATCGCCTTTGTGCCGGTGGCCGAGTTGCTGGCGATCGAGGAGTTCGACGAGGGCCTGGTGGATGAGCTGCGCAGCCGGGCCCAGAATGTCCTGCTCACGCAGGAGATCTCCCGTGAGGAGCAGTTGGGTGACGCCGAGCCGGCGAGCGACCTGTTGGAGGTTGACGGCATGACACGGCGCCTGGCCTATCAGCTGGCGGCCCACGGTGTGATTACGCGTGAGGACCTGGCGGATCAGGCTGTCGCCGACCTGGTCGAGATAGACGGCTTTGACGAGGCGCTTGCCGGGCAGCTCATCATGGCCGCACGCGCGGCCTGGTTCACTGACGACGCGCAGGCCTGAGAGGTTTAGATCACGTGGCAGCACAGTCAATCGAACAGTTCGCAGCTTCCATCCGGGTTCCGGTAGAGCGCCTTTTGCGCCAGTTGCAGGAAGCCGGTGTCGGGAAGCGCGCGGCGACCGACGAGATCACCGACGACGAAAAGGCCGAACTGCTCGGATATCTGCGCCGCTCGCACGGTGCCGACGCGGACGAGGCCAGTCCCAAACCGCGCAAGATCACGCTGACGCGGCAGGTCGTGTCCGAGTTGCGCCAACCGGCGCCAGCGCGCCGGCCCGGCCCGGGCGCGACGCCCGGTGCCACTGCGCCGAGCAAAGTCACCGTGGTGACGCGAAAGCGGCGCACCTACGTGAAGCGCGAGGAAGTCGAAGCGTCGGCGGACGAGACGCCGGAAGTGATGGCGGAAGCGGCGCCAGCGGCCGAGCCGGCTGCGCCGCCGCCACCGGA
>NZ_JBFJTF010000132.1:0-6138 GCF_041625615.1 Immundisolibacter sp.
CCGCGTCGGCGCCGGCCGCAGGGCGGCGGGCTATCATCGGCGACCACGCGTTGATGCCGGGCCCCTGACGTCATGTTGATCGCCACCTGGAACGTCAATTCCCTGCGCGTGCGGCTGCCGCAGCTGCTGGACTGGCTGGCGCGCGAGCAGCCGGACGTGGTCGGGCTGCAGGAAACCAAGGTGGTCGACGACGACTTCCCGCAGGCCCAGCTGCGCGAGGCCGGATACGAGACGGTGTTCGTCGGTCAGCGTGCCTACAACGGCGTGGCGTTGCTCAGTCGCTGTCCGCCGGTTGACGCGCAGACCGTGTTGCCGGGGCGCGAGGACGATCCTCAGCAGCGATTCGTGGCGGCCAGCTACGGTGACCTGCGGGTGGTGAACGTGTACGTGCCCAATGGCAGTGCGGTCGGCTCGGACAAGTACGCCTACAAGCTGGCCTGGCTGGCTGACTTGCGACGCTACCTCGCGTCTGCGCTGGCGCGGTGGCCGCGACTGCTGGTGATGGGGGATTTCAACATTGCCCCGGCCGACATCGACGTGCACGACCCGGCCGCCTGGGCGGGGCAGGTGTTGGTCAGCCCGCCCGAGCGGGCGGCGCTCGACGCGCTGACCGCCCTGGGCCTGCACGACGCCTTCCGGGCGCTGTATCCGGACACGCAGGCGTTCACCTGGTGGGATTACCGGGCGGCGGCGTTTCGCCGCAACCAGGGGCTGCGAATCGACCACCTGCTAGTGAGCGATGCCGTGCGGGAGGCGTGTCGCAGCTGCCGGGTCGAGATGGACGTGCGCCGCCTCGAACGGCCGTCGGACCATGCGCCGGTGGCGCTGGAACTGGACCTGCCGCCGGTCGGCTAGCGGCGCTGCCCGCCAGCGACGGCGGGGCACCTAGTCGTCGTCGATGCCCAGTTCCTTGATCTTGCGCGTCAGGGTGTTGCGGCCCCAGCCGAGCAACAGTGCGGCGTCCTGACGGCGTCCGCCGGTACGCTCCAGGGCGACGCCGATCATCAGGCGCTCGAAGGTCGGTGTCAGGTCGTTCATGACACCGCGCTCGCCGGACGCCAGCCGTCCGGCTGCCCAGCGCCGCAACGAGCTTTGCCAGTCCTCATCCACGGCCGCCGGGGCGCCGACCACTTCGGCCGGCAGGTCGTCCATGCGAACCACCTGGGTGGGCGTCATCACGGTCAGCCAGCGGCAGACGTTTTCCAGCTGACGCACGTTGCCGGGCCAGTCGAAGCGGGACAGCCGGTCCAGCACATCGGCGGCCGCCGTCTTGCATTCAACCTGCAGTTCCTTGGCGGCGCGCGCCAGGAAATGCAGCACCAGGCCGGGGATGTCCTCGCGCCGTTCGCGCAGCGGCGGCACGCGGATGCGAACCACGTTCAGCCGATGCAGCAGATCCTCGCGGAACTTGCCGGCCTGCACCTGTTGCTCGAGGTTCTGGTGTGTGGCGGCGATCACCCGCACGTCGACCTTGAGGGGGGCGTGCGCGCCGACGCGGTAGAACTCGCCCTCCTGCAGGACGCGCAGCAGCCGGGTCTGCAGCTCGGCGGGCATGTCGCCGATCTCGTCCAGGAACAGCGAGCCGCCGTGCGCCTGCTCGAAGCGGCCGCGGCGCAGCGCCTGGGCGCCGGTGAAGGCGCCGCGCTCGTGCCCGAACAGCTCGGACTCGAGCAACTCACGGTTGATCGCGGCCATGTTGAGCGCGATGAAGGGGCCGCCGCTGCGCGGGCTGTGGCGGTGCAGGGCACGCGCGATCAGCTCCTTGCCGGTGCCCGACTCGCCGGTGATCAGCACATTGATGCTCGAACGCGACAGACGGCCGATGGCGCGGAACACTTCCTGCATCGAGGGCGCCGAGCCGATGATGTCGGACGGGGCAGGGGCGTCGGCCGCCTGTCCGGGCGTGCCCTGTTCGCGCCGCTGCACCAGGGCACGGTTGACCAGGTCGACGGCCTCGTCGACGTCGAAGGGCTTGGGCAGGTGCTCGAACGCGCCGCCCTGGAAGGCCGACACGGCGCTGTCGAGGTCCGGGTAGGCGGTGGTGATGATGACCGGCACCGCCGGTGCCCGTTCGCGCAGCTCCGCCAGCAGGTCGAAACCGCTGCGTCCCGGCATGCGCACGTCGGACACGATCACGTCCGGCTCGCCGCCGTCCAGCGCCGCGCTGGCGCGCTCCGCGTCCTCGAATTCGATGGCCTGGAACCCGGCACTTTGCAGTGCCCGGCACAAGACCCAGCGGATGGAGCGATCGTCATCGATCACCCATACGCGACCCTGGCGGTTCATCGTTGCTCTCCAGCGATCGGCAGCAGCACCGAAAACACGGTGTTACCCGGGGTGCTATAGAAATTTATGCAGCCTTCGTGCCGGCTGACGAGGGACTGCGCGATCGACAGCCCCAGGCCGGTGCCGGTGGGCCGGCCGGTGATCAGCGGGTGGAAGATCTGTTCGCGCAGGTGCTCCGGCACGCCGGGGCCGTTGTCGATGATGTCCACCTGCACCAGCAGGCGGTGGTGGCGGCCGGCAATGGTCAGGCGCCGGCGCACACGGGTGCGCAGCGTTACCCGGCCGGGGCGGGCCGGCGCCTCGTCGACCGCCTGCACGGCGTTACGCACGAGGTTCAGGAACGCCTGGATCAAGTGCTCGCGATCGGCCCACAGGTCCGGCAGGCTCGGATCGTAGTCACAGTCGATGCAGACGTTGGCAGGCAGGTCGGTGCTGACCAGTGCACGCACCCGCTCCAGCACCTCGTGCACGCTGACCCGGCCGTTGTCCAGCGTCAGTTGCGGGCTGAGCATACGGTCGATGAGGTTTTTCAGCCGGTCGGCCTCACCGATGATGATCTGGGTGAACTCGGTCAGGTCGGGGTCGGCGAGTTCCCGCTCCAGTAACTGGGCGGCACCGCGCAGCCCGCCGAGCGGGTTCTTGATCTCGTGCGCCAGCCCTCTGAGCATCAGCCGGCTTGCCTCCTGCTGCGCGAGCAGGCGCGCTTCGCGCTCGGTGTCACCGAGCGGGCCGGTAGTGGCGAGTTCCAGCAGCAGGCTGCGTTGTCCGACCAGTTCGCACGGGGTGAGCCAGCAGTCACAGCGCTTTGGAACGTCGCTGCCCGGGGGCAGGAACGTGAGGTCGTGGCGCAGCACGGCTTGGTGCCGCTCGAACGTCTCGCCGATCAACTCGGTCAGATCAGGGTCGCTCAACAGCAGCTCCAGGGGCTGGCCGCTGAGTTGGCGCACGCTGGCGCCAAACAACACCTCCGCCGCTTGATTCAGGTAGAGCATGCGGCGCTGCTCGTCGATGACCAGCACGGCGGTTTGCAGGTTGTCGACGACGGCGCGCCCGAACTGGGGGAGGCCGTTGGTACTGGGGCTGTCCACGTCGGTGGTCCCGGTCGGTTGCGGCACGGATGCGTTGCCGCAGCGACGCATCAATTGCCGCCGCTGGCCGGCGCCCGGCGTGCCGGCAGATTCAGGGACTGGCGCTTGAAGTGAAAACGCACCGACTGACTGCGTTTCAGTTCCTGTCCGTCGGCGTCGTGAATGGCAACCACCAACTGGTAGGTATTCGGATCGAGGCCGCTCAGGGCAAAACTGCTGGCGGGGACTCCGGAGCCCTGGGGGATCCCGTCAACGATGGGTACCAGCAAATCACCCTCGGCCAACGGCGGCACGATTTCCACTTCCACCCGAAGCGGCCCCTCGGCGAACCAGTGAACGGCGTCGTCGGTGGGCTGAGTGATCCGCAGCGTGGTGTAGACGATGCGTTCTTCGGCTGCCGGCGGCTGTTGCTGGGGTTGGGCGGGCGCGGCGGCAGGGGCGGGAGAAGGCACGATGGCGGCCGGTTGCCGGACATCAATCTCCTGTGCGCCGGGGCCCGGTTGGTCCGAGTACAGCACCGTGCCGTCGGGTGCCACCGACCGATAGACCCGGGTTGCCTGAGCCGTTGCCGGAACAGCCACGAGCAGGAGGCACAGCAGTGAAGAACGGACAGGGTGCATGGCGTTTATCGGCAACCAGGCCGGGGACGGCAGCGTGTGCCGTCCCCGGTAGTTTCACTCAGACGCTGTAGTACATGTCGAACTCAACCGGATGCGTGGTCATGCGCATGCGCGTGACATCTTCCATCTTGAGATCAATGTAGCCGTCGATCATTTCGTTGCTGAACACGTCGCCGGCGGTCAGGAACTCGCGGTCGGCGTCGAGCGCCTCGAGTGCCTGGTCCAGCGAGTGACACACGGTCGGAACCGACTTGGCTTCCTCGGGCGGCAGGTCGTACAGGTTCTTGTCCAGGGCTTCGCCCGGGTGAATCTTGTTCTTGATGCCGTCCAGGCCGGCCATCAGCATGGCCGAGAAGGCCAGGTACGGATTGGCCGACGGGTCGGGGAAGCGCAGTTCGATACGACGCGCCTTGGGGCTGGAAACCCACGGGATACGCACAGAGGCCGAACGGTTGCGTGCCGAGTAGGCCAGCATCACCGGCGCCTCGAAGCCGGGAACCAGACGCTTGTAGCTGTTGGTGCCGGGGTTGGTGAGGGCGTTCAGCGCGCGGGCGTGCTTGAAGATGCCGCCGATGTAGTACAGGGCCAGTTCGGACAGGCCGCCGTACTTGTCGCCCGAGAACAGGTTGACACCGTCCTTGGACAGCGACTGGTGCACGTGCATGCCGCTGCCGTTGTCGCCGACGACGGGCTTCGGCATGAAGGTGGCGGTCTTGCCATAGTTGTGCGCGACGTTGAGCACCACGTACTTGAGGATCTGCACCTCGTCGGCCTTGCGCACGAGGGTGTTGAACTTGGTGCCAATCTCGCACTGGCCGGCGGTGGCCACCTCGTGGTGATGCACTTCGACCGAGAGTCCCATCTCGGCCATGGCCTGCACCATGGCGGTGCGGATGTTGTGCAGTGAGTCGACCGGCGGCACCGGGAAGTAACCCCCCTTAACCCGCGGACGGTGTCCCTTGTTGCCGAGGTCGAACGGGCCGCCGGAGCGCCAGTGGGCTTCCTCGGAGTCGACTTCGACGAAGCAGCCGCTCAGGCCGGAATGCCAGCGTACGTCGTCGAATACGAAGAACTCGGGTTCCGGGCCGAAGAACGCGGTGTCGGCGATGCCGGTAGACTTCAGGTACGCCTCGGCGCGGCGCGCCAACGAACGCGGGTCGCGATCGTAGCCCTGCATCGTGTGCGGCTCGAGCACGTCGCAGGTCACGTTCAAGGTGGCCTCGTCAGTGAACGGATCCAGCACGGCAGAAGCCGGGTCCGGCATCAGAACCATGTCGGACTCGTTGATGCCTTTCCAGCCGGCGATGGACGAGCCGTCGAACATCATGCCGCTCTCGAAGAACTCGGCGTCGGCGCGGTCGGCCGGGATGGTGACGTGTTGCTCTTTACCCCGCGTATCCGTGAACCGTACGTCAACATACTTGACGTTCTGCTCACTGATTTTCTTGAGCACATCCGACACTGACATTTATTCGCTCCTTGGCGGTTGAATGACCTGAGGTCTGGAATGAAGGCATCGCCTGGCGTTCTGGCGCCGGCAGCGATGGCAACGAATGGGTGCCAACGAGTGTCAGCAGGAAACGTGCCAAAGCCTGCGCGCACCGATTGCGGGCATTCCGTTACGCTCCCGTTGCGCGATTCGCCCCATTATGGGGCTTTTTGAGCGTGAGGCGCACCAATGTCGTGCGTAGCCCGGGTCAAAACAGCCCGGCTTCGCTTCCGGTCGTGGGGGCGGCGTCGGATGTCGCCCGCTCTTGGGGCATGGGAGGCAGGCGGTCGGCGCTGAACCATTCGAACTGCGTGTGAGGCCCGGTCTCCAGGGTCCGCTGGCCTGTCGAACGGTCGATGCGCAGCGACACCAGGCCGTCGGGTACGGGCAGCCGGCTTTCCGGCACGTCCGACAGGGCGCGCGCCATGAAGTCCATCCAGATGGGCAGGGCGGCGCGCGCGCCGGTTTCGTTCTTTCCAAGCGAGCGGGGTTGGTCGTAGCCGACCCAGACGGTGGTGAGCAGGCTGGGCTGGAAGCCCGCGAACCAGGCGTCGCGGACCTCGTTGGTGGTGCCGGTTTTGCCCGCGAGGTCGGAACGGCCCAGTTGCCGGGCTCGTACGCCGGTGCCATGGTCGATCACGTCGCGCAGCATGGA
>NZ_JBFJTF010000133.1:0-6129 GCF_041625615.1 Immundisolibacter sp.
CAGCGTCGAGGGCGGCTGTCGGGTCGCTGTCAAAGGCGCCCCGGAAGCGGTGCTCGAGCGCAGCGTGGCACAGGCCGACGCCACCGGCCGGCCGCGACCGCTGACTGCGCCCGAGCGCCAGCGGTGGTTGGAGGCCAACCGGGCTCTGGCGCGCGGCGGCCTGCGCGTGCTGGCGCTGGGGGAGAGGTACTGCGCGAGCGTGCCGGATGACCCCTATGCCGAGGTGGTGCTGTTGGGCCTGGTCGGGCTCATGGACCCACCGCGAGCCGAGGTAAAGCCGGCGATCGCTCAGTGCCGGGCGGCCGGCATACGGGTGGTGGTGGTCACCGGGGATCAGCCGGCCACGGCCGGCTTCGTGGCGCAGGAAATGGGGCTGTTCGACGCCGTCGGGCAGGCGTCGCCCGTGTTGCCGGGAGAGGCGCTGGAGCGGCCGGAGGACTACGGTGGGGAGCAGGCGGTGCTGGCGGCCGGCGTCTTCGCGCGCGTGAGTCCGGAGCAGAAGATGGCACTGGTGACGCGCCTGCAGGCTCACGGTGACGTGGTTGCCATGACCGGCGACGGTGTCAACGACGCACCGGCGTTGCGTCAGGCCGATATCGGCGTGGCCATGGGGCAGCGGGGCACCGAGGTGGCACGTCAGACCGCCGCCATGGTGCTGCGCGACGATGCCTTCGCCAGCATCGCGTCGGCTGTGACGCAGGGGCGGGTGATTTTCGCCAACATTCGCCGGTTCGCGGTGTACTTGCTGTCGTGCAATCTGAGCGAGGTGCTGGTGGTGGGCCTCGCGACCTTGGCCGGTGGCCCGCTGCCCCTGCTGCCGTTGCAGATCCTGTTTCTGAATCTCGTCACCGACGTGTTTCCGGCGTTGGCGCTCGGCGCCGGCGAAGCGGACGGCAGCGAGATGCGCAGCCCGCCGCGTCCACCGGCCGAGCCCATCTTGACCCGGCAGCACTGGTGGCGGATTGCCTGGTACGGTGGTGCCATTACGCTGACCACGCTGATGGCGTTCGCGTTGGCGCTCGGGCCGCTGGCGGCCACGGAGCGACAAGCCGTGGCGGTGGCGTTCCTGACGCTGGCCCTGGCGCAGTTGTGGCATGTGTTCAACATGCGCCCTGCGGGCAGTTCCCGCTGGTCGAACGCGATCACCCGCAACCCGTACGTATGGGGGGCGCTGGGTGTGTGCGTGATATTGATCGGACTTGCCGTGTTCTATCCGCCGTTGGCGCACGTGCTGCAACTGGCGCGTCCGACGCCGGAACAGTGGACCCTGGTCATCGTCGCCAGCGTATTGCCGGCATTGCCGGCCGTGCTGCGCGGTGGCCGCCAATACCCGAGGGACGAAACATCATGACGCCTCAGTTCGAGCCCGCCGCACTGCTGGAGCCGGTGATCGAGATCGCGCGGCGCGCGGCCGGCGCCATCCTGGAGATCTACGACAGTGAGTTCGCCGTCGAGCACAAGGATGACCGTTCGCCGCTGACGGCCGCGGATCGCGCTGCGCACGCGGTGATCGTCGACGCCCTGGCCGCGCTGCCGGGCGGTTTCCCGGTGCTGTCGGAGGAGGGCGCCAGCGTTCCGTACGCGCAGCGGCGCAGTTGGCAGCGATACTGGCTGGTGGACCCGCTTGACGGCACGCGCGAGTTCGTCAAGCGCAACGGCGAGTTCACCGTCAACATCGCCCTCATCGAAGACGGCCGGCCCGTGCTGGGCGTCGTCCAGGTGCCGGTGCGCGCGGAGGTGTACGCGGGTGCCCGCGGGGCGGGTGCCTTGCATGAGGCGGCCGATGGCACACGACGGCCGCTGCGTGTCAGCCACTACGCCGGTGGGCCGCTGCGCGTGGTGGCCAGTCGCTCACACGCCAGCGCGCAGTTGGGTGAGCTGCTCGATGCCTTGCCGGGGTGTCAGATCGTGTCGATCGGCAGCTCGCTGAAGATCTGCCTGGTGGCGGCCGGCGAGGCGGACGTGTATCCCCGCCACGGGCCGACCAGCGAGTGGGACACCGCGGCGGCGCAGTGTGTGTTGGAACAGGCTGGCGGCCAGCTGACCGATTTCCAGTTGCAGCCACTGCCCTACAACAAGGCGTCGCTCCTGAATGCGCCGTTCGTGGCGTTTGGAGCAGGTGCGCGGCCCTGGCAAGGCGTGCTGCGGTCGGAGTGAACGGTCGCCAGGCGGGCTCAGGCGCTGGTGATGTGACGGCCAGCGGCAGGGGTGTGGGTCTGTCCGCGGGCGCCGTACAGGCAGGGGGCCGCCTCGTTGCCGGACAGCACACGCATGGCGCGGGCCAGCGTGCTTTGCTGCAGGCGCAGAACCTCGCCGTTGCGCCGGTTCAGGTCGTCACACAGACGCGCCAGGTCAGTCCATGCCGCCGGCCACGCACAACCGGCGGGAGCCAGGGCGGCCAAGCGTTCCGTTAGCTGTTGTTTGGTGCGTGCGCTGTCGAGCACCGCTACGCCATCGCCCTGGCACAGGGCGGCGTATTCCTGTTGCAGCGCGTCGCGCAGCGCGGTCAGCACCGGCCCAGGGTCGGTTTCGGGCGCCAGCAGGGGGGCGGTCATCGCGCGTTACGCGTCACGTGCGGCGCGGGCATTCAGCCGGCGGCGACGTGCTCCTGCGCCAGCAGTCCGTCGGCGATGCGCTGCGCGTCGATCTGGTAACTGCCATTGGCGATGGCGGTGCGAAGTGCCGTGACGCGCGCGTGGTCGACGGCCGGCGTGCCGGCCACGGCGCCTTGCAGGTCGTGCAGTTGCCGGGCGCTGTCGGTGAGGTTGACGCTTTCATCTCCGCGGCCGGGGCGCGTTCCGGGCATGGTGTCACGTGTCTGCGCCCGGAGGTTGGCAACGTCGGTTTTCTGTGTTTCCGAGATGCCTGACGTGGGCCTGATTTCCATGGAATGACTCCAGCTTCTGGTGTCGCCGAGTGCGGCGGCTGTCCGCTTATCGTCACGCTCTGTAGGAACTTTAGCAGCACTGTCAAAATTTCACCGTAATGCGGCCCGGCGCGGTTACCGTGCCGTGCACGACACGTTTTGAAACAGGATTCTCCACCGCGACGCGGGCGCCTTCCGGACCGCTGCCCAGTGCCCGGCCACTGGCGCGGATGGCAAAGCTGGCGCCCTGGAGCTCGATGATCACCGGTTCGCCGCGGCGAACCAGCAGCGGCGCCTCGAGCAGCGCCGGGCGCAGGCGTTCGCCGGCGCTCACTGCATGACGCAGGGCCTGGCCGATCGCCGCGTCGGCGTCGAGCACGTATTGACCATTGAGCGCGCTCAGCTCTGCCTTGCGACGGGCCAGATCCTGGGCCTGTACGTGGTGACCACGTGGCAGGGCGCGTGCGGCCACCAGCACTTCGGCGCTGGCCTGCACGTGCAATGGCAGGTGAATGGACCAGCCCGGGGGCTGCGGGCAGCTCACGCGTGCCACCGCGCGGCCGGGCAGTCGTGCCGTGCCGGTCAGCTGCGCCGTCAGTGGGGCCGGGCAGTCGGCCAGGCGCAGGCGCGGGTCAGGGCGGGTGACCGTGATGGTCGGATTCTTGACGTCCGTTGCCGCGGCTGCTTCCAGCGCCGCCTGCCGCGCCGCAGTGACCAGGCTCGCAGGTGCCTGTGCCGCCTGCACGGTGGTATTGACCAGTACCGCGCATAACAGAGCGGTGCAGCGCGCCATACGGCGTGGGTGGCGAGGCATGAATCGACTCCTTGAACTGTGGTTCGCGCCGGCGGGCGTGCCCCGGCGCGCGGCTTCCTCCAGGACGGGCTAGCACGGGTCATGCCACCGCCGTACTGATGCGGCGCGAGGCCGTGGGCTGGCATGTGGTGCCGGCAAACCGCCGCCGGTGTTGCGGCAAGGCGTTGCCGAACGCGCGGGCGGCACCGCTTCAAGGGGGTGTCAATGACCCCGTGTGGCGCGTACTGGAGCGGTTTCCAGGGATCTGGCCCGGCTCGTGCTTAAAGGAGCCGCGAACGCAGTACGCCGCGGAGACCGGCATGGCAAACCTGATCGACAAAGCATTCGGCGTGCACGGCACGGCATTGCAGTTGCGGGCTGAACGGTCACAGCTGCTGGCGGCCAACCTGGCCAATGCCGACACGCCCGGATTCAAGGCGCGTGACATCGATTTCCGGCAGGCACTGGCCGGCGCGCAGAGCGCCGTGGCACCGCTGCGGGTGACCCAGGAAAACCACTTCGCGGAAGTGGGGAGCAACGCCGCGCCACAGGCGCTGTACCGCGTGCCGCTGCAGCCGTCGCTGGACGGCAACACGGTGGACGTGGCGACCGAGCAGGCGGCCTTCGGTGAGAACGCCAACCGCTATCTGGCCAGTCTGAATTTCCTGAACGGCCGCATACGTGGGCTGATGACGGCCCTGCGCGGGGAGTAACAGGTCATGAGCGACTTTCGAATGTTCGACACGCTCGGCTCGGCGCTGGCGGCGCAGACCGTGCGCCTGAACACGGTGGCCAGCAACCTGGCCAACGCGGACCAGGCCGCCGGCAGTCCGGAGGCGGCCTACCGGGCACGCGTGCCGGTGTTCGCGGCAGTGCTGGACCAGGCGCGCGGTGACGGTGCTGCGGTCGGCGTGCAGGTGCGCGAAGTGGCCGTCAGCCAGGCGCCGGCGCGGGCCGAGTATCAGCCCGGTCACCCGCTGGCCGATGCCCAGGGCTACGTCTACTACAGCAACGTGCGGCCGGTGGAGCAGATGGCCGACATGATCTCCGCCTCGCGTTCCTACGAGAGCGCGGCCCAGGCGCTGGGCACCGTGCAGGAACTGATTCAGCGCACCCTGCGCCTGGGAGACGGCGCATGAATGCCGCCGACACGCTAGCCGCCGCCGGGCTGCGCGGCAGTGACACGCTGGCGCCGCCCAAGGAGCGGCGCACGGTGCTCAACCAGGAAGACTTCATGTCCCTGCTGTCGGCCCAGCTGCGCTTCCAGGACCCGAGCAAGCCCATGGAAGCGAACGACATGGTGGCGCAGATGGCGCAGCTGAGCATGGTCAGCGGGGTGAGCGAACTGAACACCGGTATCGCGGATCTGTCGGCCAGTCTGAACTCGAGCCGCGCTGCGCAGGCCACGCAGCTGGTCGGCCGTGATGTGCTGCTGGACGGCGAGGCCACGCTGCTGCCGCTGGGCGGGGCGCTGACCGGCGCGGTGAATCTGGGCGCCGACGCGGCGGACCTGAAGATCAGCATCTACGACAGTGCCGGGCGTCTGGTGCGTCAGGTGTCGCTTGGCCACCAGCCGGCGGGACTGGTGCGCTTCGCCTGGGACGGCAGTCTGGCCAATGGCGCCGGCGCGGCACCCGGGTATTACCGGGTCTACGCCGACCCCGGCACGGGGGCGGCGGTGCCGACCCTCGCCGCGGCGCGGGTGGACAGCGTGCTGCTGGGCGCCGACGGGCAGGCCGTGCAGCTGGTTCTGGAAGGTTATGGCGTTACCGATCTGGGCGCCGTCAAGCAGGTGATGTAACGGTCGCTAGACCCTTTCTCAAGGAGCATTTTCATGGCTTTCGAAACGGCTATCAGCGGCCTGAACGCCGCCACCACCCAGCTCGACATCGCGAGCAACAACATTGCCAACGTCAACACCAACGGCTTCAAGCAGTCGCGCGCCGAGTTTGCCGACATCTACACCGGCTCCAATCTCGGCGTGTCGTCGCTGGCGGTCAGCCGCGGCGTGCGCACGGCGGCCATCAACCAGCAGTTCGACCAGGGCAACATCAAGTCCACCAACAACAACTTCGACCTGGCCATCTCCGGCGGCGGCTTTTTCCTGCTGCAGGACAACGGCAGCCAGGTCTACTCGCGTGCCGGCGCCTTCGGCGTCGACCGGTCCGGTTTCGTCACCAACAGCGCCGGCCAGAAGCTGATGGCCTTCACGGTCGATACCGCGGGCATGCCAGCCGGCTCGCCGCTGCCACTGCAGATCGATACCTCCGACGTTGCCCCCAACGCCACCGGCCAGGTCGACGTCGGCGTCAACCTGCGCGCCACCGCCCCGGTGGTCAGCGTCACGCCGTTCGATCCCAACGTGGCCGGCAGCTACACCAACTCGAGTTCGCTCACGTTCTACGACTCGCTCGGCAACCCGCACGACACGGTGCTGTACTTCGTCAAGACCGCCGCCAACACCTACGAC
>NZ_JBFJTF010000134.1:0-6021 GCF_041625615.1 Immundisolibacter sp.
CGCCGGCCACGGCGCCGGCCACCACGGCGGCCTTCTGGCCGGTGCCACCGCCAACGGTGCTGCCCGCGAGGCCGCCCAGTACCGCGCCGGTCACCGTGCCGATGTGCGTGCGCGAGCCTTCGATGCGTACCGGCTGGATGGCCTCGACCGTGCCGTACTTGACCACCTGTGCCTGACGCGTTTCGGCGCGCGAGTACACGTTGCCGGCTGTACTCGACGCACAGCCCGGGAGGCTAGCTGCCACCGTCAATGCGGCCAGGGCCACGGCGTAAGCGGGAAGGCGAGCGTGCATGGTGGAACCCGTACAGGTGGAAGGTCGGAATCGCGATTGGCAGCCGGCGGCGTTGCGCCCCCGTGGCACTGCCTATTGTACCGGCGGGCGCCTGTCCGGGCGCGGGTGTCAGACGCCGGCAGGGCGCGTCAGCAACAGCAGGACGGTCAGCTCCACCAGCTCGATGGCGGCGCCGTAGACGTCGCCGGTGGCACCGCCCAGGCGCCGCCGGGCGGCGCGTCCGACCAGCCAGGTCACCACCGCGGCGCCGAGCAGTGCCAGCGGCGCCAGGAACAGCCCCAGCAGCGCGACGACCGCCAGAACCTGACGTCCGCGCCGCCGTGGCAGGTGTGTGGTGATGGTTTCCGCCATGCCGCCCGGGCTGACGTAGCGCAGGGTGCACATCAGGGCCAGGGTGGCCGTGCGCGCCAGCACCGGCGCCAGCAGCAGCGGCACCAGGTCACCGCGCTCCAGCGCGGCGGCGATGCAGGCGTACTTGCCGAGCAGCAGCAGAACGAGGACCACCACCGCCAGGCCACCGACGTGCGGATCGCGCAGCACCGCCTGCCGTCGCTGACTGTCGCCGTGCCCGGCGGCCAGCGCATCGGTGCAGTCGGCCAGGCCATCCAGGTGCATGGCGCCGGAAAGCAGTGTCCAGAAGGTCAAGAGCAACGCGGCGGCCACCAGCGGCGGCAGTTCGAACACCAACCTGCCGGCGGCCAGCAGCAGCGCGCTGAGCACCAGGCCGACCAGCGGGTACATGAGCGGTGCGAACCCCCACTCCTGCGAGGAGGGTTCCCGGGGCACCGGCGTCGGCAGCGTCGTCAACAGGCCCAGAGCCAGGCCCAGGGGCCGAAGGAGGTGGTTCATCATGGCAAGCGCTCCCTCACCTTGGCTGACTCGAAGGTTGCCATCGCGCCGTGTGTGGCGCAGGCCAGGCGCAGCAGCGGCAGGGCCGTCAGCGCGCCGCTGCCCTCGCCCAGGCGTAGTCCCAGGGCCAACAGTGGTTCCGCGTCGAGCGCCTGCAGCAGTGCCTGATGACCCGGCTCGGCAGAGGCATGGGCAAACAGGCACCAGTCACGCACCGCCGGTTGCAGCCGGCAGGCGGCGAGCACGGCGGCGGTCGTGATGAAGCCGTCCACCAGCAGCGGGAGGCCGGTCTGCGCGCAGGCCAGCGCGGCGCCGGCTATGGCGGCGATCTCGAACCCGCCCAGCCGGCGCAGCGCTTCCAGAGGATCGGTGCAGTGCGCGCCGTGCAGCGCCAGTGCGCGTTCGATGATCCGCGTCTTGTGACGGATGCCGTCCGGCGCCAGGCCGGTGCCGGGACCGGTCAGCCGTGTCGCCGGCAACCGCAGCAGGGCGCCGGCAAGGGCCGCGGCGGCGGTGGTGTTGCCGATGCCCATCTCGCCGGCGATGAACATCTGCGCGCCGGTGTCGGCCGCCCGCCGCACGGCGTCACGCCCGGCCTGAAGCGCCGTGTCGCGCTGCGCGCCGCTCATGGCCGCGGTGGTGGTGAAATCGTGCGTCATGGCGGCGATGGGGCGGTTCACCAGGCCGGGGTGCTCCGCCACCGGCCCGACCGTGCCCAGGTTGACCACCTCCAGCGCGACGCCCTGCTCGCGCGCCAGCACGCTGGCGGCCGCGCCACCGGACAGGAAGTTGGCCACCATCTGCGCCGTGACGGCCTGCGGGTAGGCCGACACGCCGTGGGCCGCCACGCCATGATCGGCCGCGAACA
The DNA here is from genome assembly GCF_041625615.1 of Immundisolibacter sp. GTDB lineage: Bacteria > Pseudomonadota > Gammaproteobacteria > Immundisolibacterales > Immundisolibacteraceae > Immundisolibacter. The sequence goes on from NZ_JBFJTF010000134.1 coordinate 2,010, forward strand.
CGCAGGCACGCACGTGCTGCAGCGAGGGCCGGTCGGTGCCCTGCCAGGCGGCCAGTTGTACGGCCAGCGATTCCAGGCGTCCGAGCGCGCCCGCCGGTTTGGTGAGCCGTGCCTGGTGCGCCGCGGCGCGGGCGGCGGCGCCGGCGTCGGGCACGGCGCAGGGGGCGTGCAGCCAGTCGTTCATGTGACGGGGGCACCCTTGAGTGCCAGCGGCAGTCCGGCCACGGTCAGCAGCACCCGCTCGCAGCGGGCGGCCAGCGTCTGGTGCAGGGTGCCGGCGAGGTCGCAGTAACGGCGGCTGAGTTCGCCCAGCGGCACGATGCCCATGCCGGTCTCGTTGCCGACCAGCAGCAGCTGGCCGGGCAGCTGGTCGATTACGGCCACCAGCGCGGCGCGCTCGCGCTCCAGCACGGTGGCGTCGTCCTGCATGAGCAGGTTGGTCAGCCACAGGGTCAGGCAGTCCACCAGCAGGCAGGCGTCTTCCCGGGCGTGCCGGAGCAGGGTGTCGGCCAGCGCGATCGGCGCTTCCACCACCGTGCAGTCGATGGACCGCTGCGCGCGGTGGGCGGCGATGCGGGCGGCCATCTCGGCGTCGCCCGCGGTGGCCGTCGCGACGTAGGTGACCGGCAGTCCGCTGCCGGCGGCCAGCCGCTCCGCCAGGCGGCTCTTGCCCGAACGCACGCCGCCCAGGATCAGGGTTTTCATGGCAACTCCAGCAGGGTGTCGAGTGCACGGGTGTTGTGGTGATCGGCAACGGCGTCGGCCAGACGCTCGATGGCCGTTTCGGCCAGCTGCCGCCCGTCCACCGCGTCGGTCTGCGACAGGCCGGCCCACCGGATCAGTGCCTGGCAGGCGGCCGGTGTGTCGAACAGGCCGTGCAGGTACGTGCCGAGGATCTGTCCGTCCTCGCTGACGGCGCCGTCCGGGCCGTGGCTCAGTTGCAGCGCGGGGCGGGCCAGGGCGGGGCCGTGGCTGATGCCGTGGTGAATCTCGTAGCCGCGCACCGGGGCGTCGGCCAGGTGCAGGCGGCCCTGACTTTCGCGCAGGGTCTTGTCGGTGGCGAGGGTGGTCTCCAGCGCCAGCAGGCCGAGCCCGGCGACGCTGCCGGGCGGGCCTTCCACGCCGTGTGGGTCGTGGATGGCAGTGCCGAGCATCTGCAGCCCGCCGCAGATGCCGACCAGCCGGCCGCCGTAGCGCAGGTGCCGGTGGATGGCCGCTTCCCAGCCGTGCTGGCGCAGCCAGGCAAGGTCGGCGGCCACCGCCTTGGAGCCGGGCAGCACCAGCAGGTCCGCCGGCGGGATGGCCTGGCCGGGACCGATCCAGTGCAGGTCCAGCTGCGGTACCTGGCGCAGCGGGTCGAGGTCGGTGTGGTTGCTGATGCGCGGCAGCGCCGGCGCGATCACCCGCAGGCGGACGTCGGTGCCGGTGCGCGGTTCGTGCGCCAGGGCATCCTCGGCCGGCAGCGTGAGGCCGTGCAGGTAAGGCAGCACGCCGAGCACCGGCTTGCCGGTGTGCGCGCTCAGCCAGTCCAGACCCGGCTGCAGCAGGGCCATGTCGCCGCGAAACCGGTTGATGACGAAGCCTTTCACGCGCGCCCGTTCGGAGGCCGACAGCAGCGCCAGTGTGCCGACCAGGTGCGCGAACACGCCGCCGCGGTCGATGTCTGCCACCAGGATGACCGGACAGTCCACGGCCTCGGCAAAGCCCATGTTGGCGATGTCCCCGTCGCGCAGGTTGATCTCGGCCGGGCTGCCGGCGCCTTCCACCACGATGGCCTGGTAGTGCCCGGACAGGCGCCGGTGCGAGGCCAGCACCGCCTCCATCGCCAGGGGCTTGAAGGCGTGGTAGCCGACGGCGTCGAGGTTGCCGCGCGCCCGGCCGTGCACGATGACCTGGGCGCCGACATCGCTGGCCGGTTTCAGCAGCACCGGGTTGAAGTCGCTGTGCGGAGGCAGGCCGCAGGCCTGCGCCTGCACCGCCTGGGCGCGCCCGATCTCGCCGCCGTCCACCGTCACCGCGCTGTTGAGCGCCATGTTCTGTGGCTTGAACGGCGCCACGCGCACCCCGCGCCGGTGCAGCCAGCGGCACAGCCCGGTGACCAGCGCGCTTTTGCCGGCATCCGAAGTGGTGCCCTGGATCATCAAGGTGCTGGCCGGCATGGGAAACGGACAGGCAGTGGGACGGGCTGCGCATTATCGCCGCCGGTCCACTGCCGGTGGCCGGTAAAATAAGGATCTGATCGCCTCTGGAGCCGCGTCATGCCCGCTTACCGATCCCACACTTCCACGCACGGCCGCAATATGGCCGGCGCCCGTGCCCTGTGGCGTGCCACTGGCATGAAGGAGGGCGATTTCGGCAAGCCGATCATCGCCATCGCCAACTCGTACACGCAGTTCGTGCCGGGGCACGTGCATCTGAAGGATCTGGGCGACATCGTGGCGCGGCAGATCGAGGCGGCCGGCGGCGTGGCGCGTGAGTTCCACACCATCGCCGTCGACGACGGCATCGCCATGGGCCATGACGGCATGCTGTACTCGCTGCCGTCGCGCGAGCTGATCGCCGACGCCGTCGAGTACATGGTCAACGCCCACTGTGCCGATGCGCTGGTGTGCATTTCCAATTGCGACAAGATCACGCCGGGCATGCTGATGGCGGCCATGCGTCTGAACATTCCGGTGGTGTTCGTGTCCGGCGGGCCGATGGAAGCCGGCAAGGTGCAGTGGAAGGGCGAGCAGGTGGCCGTGGACCTGATCGACGCCATGATCGCCGCCGCCGACCCCACCGTCAGCGACGCCGAAAGCCTGGCCATGGAGCGCAGCGCCTGCCCCACCTGCGGCTCGTGCTCGGGCATGTTCACCGCCAACTCCATGAACTGCCTGACCGAGGCGCTGGGCCTGTCGTTGCCGGGCAACGGCAGCCTGCTGGCCACGCACGCGTTCCGGCGCGAGCTGTTCGAGGAGGCCGGCCGGCGCATCGTGGCGCTGACCCAGCGCTGGTACGAGCAGGACGATGCCACGGCCCTGCCGCGCGGCATCGCCACGCGGGCGGCGTTCGAGAACGCCATGGCGCTCGACATCGCCATGGGCGGTTCCACCAACACCGTGCTGCACCTGCTGGCCGCGGCGCAGGAAGGCGAGGTCGACTTCACCATGGCCGACATCGACCGCCTGTCGCGCAAGGTGCCGCACCTGTGCAAGGTGGCGCCGTCGACGCAGGTCTATCACATGGAAGACGTGCACCGCGCCGGCGGCGTGCTGGGCATCCTGGGCGAGCTCGACCGCGCCGGCCTGCTGGACACCACCGTGCCCACCGTGCACGCGCCGACCTTGAAGGACGCGCTGGCCCGCTGGGACATCGCGGCATCGAAAGAACCCGCCGCGCAGCGCCTGTACAGCGCCGCGCCGGGCGGCGTGCCGACGCAGGTGGCCTTCAGCCAGGACCGCACCTGGGAGGTCGACGCCGACCGTGCCAAGGGCTGCATCCGCACGCTGGAACATGCCTACAGCCGCGACGGCGGGCTGGCCGTGCTGTACGGCAACCTGGCCGAGAACGGCTGCATCGTCAAAACCGCCGGCGTGGACGAGTCCATCCTGCGCTTTGCCGGCACGGCCCGCGTGTTCGAGAGCCAGGATGCCGCGGTGGAGGCCATCCTGGGCAAGCGCATTGCCGCCGGCGACGTGGTGCTGATCCGCTACGAGGGCCCGCGCGGCGGTCCCGGCATGCAGGAAATGCTGTATCCGACCAGCTACCTGAAATCCCTGGGCCTCGGCAAGGCCTGCGCACTGGTCACCGATGGCCGTTTCTCGGGCGGCACCTCCGGTTTGTCCATCGGCCACGTGTCGCCGGAGGCGGCGGCCGGTGGCCTGATCGCCCTGGTCGAGGACGGGGACCGCATCGAGATCGACATCCCGGCCCGGCGCATCCATCTGGCGGTGGATGACGCCGAACTCGGCCAGCGCCGCGCGGCGGTGGAGCAATCGGCCACGCCGTGGCAGCCCCGGGATCGCCAACG
>NZ_JBFJTF010000135.1:0-5962 GCF_041625615.1 Immundisolibacter sp.
AGCCGGCGCAGCCGGCGGCGGCGGAAGCGCCCGCGGCCGAGCCGGCCCGTCCGGCTCGGGTGGAGCGCCCGGAGCGGCCCAAGCCGGCCGCCCGTCCGGCGCCGCGCCGCGAGGAGCCCGGACGCGGCGCTGGCAAGCGCCGCCAGGGTGGTCGCGACGAGCGTGGTGGGTTCGGCGATGATGGCGCCGGGCGGCTGCGCAGCCGTTCCCGGCCGGGCGCCAACCGGCAGGCCAGCCGCCACAAGTTCGAGCGCCCGCAGGGTGCCATCACGCGTGAGGTTGAGGTTCCGGACAGCATTACCGTGGCCGAATTGGCCAGCCGCATGTCCGTGAAGGCGGCGGAGGTCATCAAGTGCCTCATGGGCATGGGGCAGATGGCCACCATCAACCAGGCGCTGGATCAGGACACGGCCATGCTGGTGGTCGAGGAAATGGGCCACACCGCCAAGGCGGCGGCGCCACAGACCCCCGAAGCCCTGCTGGACGAGTTGGTTCCGACCGGCGACGCCGTGACGCGGGCGCCGGTGGTGACCGTGATGGGACACGTCGATCACGGCAAGACCACGTTGCTGGATTACATCCGCAAGTCGCAGGTGGCGTCCGGTGAGGCCGGCGCCATCACCCAGCACATCGGGGCCTATCACGTGACAACGCCGCGCGGTGCCGTCACGTTTCTGGACACACCGGGGCATGCTGCGTTCTCGGCCATGCGCGCGCGGGGCGCGGCGCTGACCGACATCGTCATTCTGGTGGTGGCCGCCGACGACGGCGTGATGCCGCAGACGATCGAGGCCATTCAGCATGCCAAGGCGGCCGGCGTGCCGCTGGTGGTGGCGGTCAACAAGGTCGACAAGCCCGAGGCCGATCCGGGGCGCGTCAAGCAGGAGCTGATCCAGCATGAGGTGATCGCCGAGGACTTCGGTGGCGACGTGCAGTTCGTTCCGGTGTCGGCGAAGTCGGGCGAGGGCATCGAGGGATTGCTCGAGGCCGTGCTGCTGCAGGCCGAGGTCATGGAGCTCAAGGCGGTGGCGGATGGCCCCGGCATGGGCGTAGTGGTTGAGTCCAAACTCGACCGAGGTCGCGGCCCGGTCGCCACCCTGCTGGTACAGGCCGGCACGCTCAAGCGGGGCGACATGGTGCTCGCCGGCGGCGAGTACGGGCGTGCACGCCTGCTGCTGGACGAGCACGCACAGACACTGCTCGAGGCCGGCCCGTCGCGGCCGGTGGAGTTGCTTGGCCTGTCGGGCGTGCCGAATGTCGGTGACGTGTTCAACGTCGTCGAGGATGAGCGCAAGGCGCGCGACATTGCCCAGTTCCGTCAGCAGACGGCGCGCGAGGCCGCCCTGGCGCGGCGCGAGGCGGCCAGCGGTGGCGACATCTTCAGCCAGTTGCGCGCGGCCGAGATCAAGTCGCTGAACGTGATCATCAAGGGTGACGTGCAGGGCTCCGTCGAGGCCATCGCGGCCTCGCTGCTGAACCTGGCAACCGATGAGGTCAGTGTGCGGGTCGTCGGCTCCGGCGTCGGCGGCATTACGGAGACCGACGTCAACCTGGCGCTGTCCACCGGTGCCGTGTTGGTCGGCTTCAACGTGCGCGCCGATGCCACCGCCCGCAAGCTGCTCAAGGAAGTGGGCGTCGATGTTCGCTACCACAGCATCATCTATGAGGTGATCGACGAGGTGAAGCGGGCGCTGGGCGGGCTGCTGGAGCCGGAGGTCAAGGAAACCATCCTCGGCCTGGCAGAGGTTCGCGAGGTGTTCCACTCGGCCAAGTTCGGCGCGGTGGCCGGCTGCATGGTTTCGGAAGGGGTCGTGCGCCGCCGCTGCCCGATCCGCGTGCTGCGCGACAACGTGGTCATCTACGAAGGTGAGCTGGAGTCGCTGCGCCGTCACAAGGACGACGTCACCGAGGTGCGTGCCGGCGTCGAGTGCGGTATCGCCGTCAAGCAGTACGACGATGTCCAGGTCGGCGACCAGATCGAGTGCTACGAGCGCGTGACGGTCGAGCGTACCCTTTAACCCGTATGCAGGGCGTCGATCGAACCCGGCGGGTGGCGCAGGCAATAGCTGCCGAGCTTCCGGCCGCGTTGCGACAGGTCAAGGATCCGCGCGTGACGGGCCTGATCACCGTGCATCAGGTGACCGTCAGCAAGGACCTGGGCATCGCCCGCGTGCGCTTTGGCGTGCTGGGCGGCGCCGATGCCGCCGAGGCGGGCGTTGGGCTGCGCAACGCCGCCGGTTTCCTGCGGCGTTGTCTGGCGGCGGCACTGCATCTGCGGCGGATGCCGGAGCTGCGGTTCGAGTACGACGAGCCTTCGAACGTCGATGCCCTGTTGCGACAGATTGCTGCCCAGGACGAGGGTAGCCATTGAGCCGTCGCCGGGGCCGTGCGGTCAGTGGCGTGCTGCTGCTGGATAAACCGAGCGGGCTGACGTCCAACCAGGCTTTGCAGACCGCCCGGCGCCTGTTCAATGCCGCCAAGGCGGGGCATACCGGCACCCTCGATCCGCTGGCCAGCGGGCTGTTGCCGTTGTGTTTCGGCGAGGCCACGAAGGTATCGCGGTTCCTGCTTGGCGCCGACAAGGGCTATCGAGCGCGGTTGCGCCTTGGTGTCACCACCCGCACCGGTGACAGTTCCGGCGAGGTGTTGCGCGAGCGGCCGGTGACGGTCGATCGTGCGCAACTGGAGGCCGTGTTGCGGGCGCACACCGGCGAGTTGCAACAGGTGCCGCCGATGTACTCCGCCCTCAAGCGCGACGGCGAGCGCCTGTATGTGTTGGCCCGTCGTGGTGAGACCGTCGAGCGAGAGCCACGCACGGTGCATATCGCGCGTCTGGAGTTGCGCGAGCATGCCGGCACGGAGCTCGAACTGGACGTCGATTGTTCCAAGGGCACCTATGTACGCACCCTGGCCGAAGACATCGGCGAGGCGCTTGGATGTGGCGCGCACCTGACTGCGCTGCGACGCGTGCGGGTCGGTGACCTCACGTTGTCGGGGGCCGTCACGCTCGAGGCCCTGGCGCAGCGTGCGGCCGACACCGACGCGCTGGATGCCTGCTTGACGCCGTTGTCAGACGCCCTCAGCCATCTGCCGCAGCATGTCGTCTCCGACGCCGAGGCGGAGCGCCTGCGTCACGGCCAGCCGTTGTCCGTCGCGGGTGGCGCTGCACAGGGCTGGGTGGCGGTTTTTTCAATGCGGCGCGAATTCCTGGGCATGGTCGAGCGGGTCGGTGCACAGCTGGTGCCGCGCCGCCTTGTCGGGCATGACGTTTGAGCTCATATCAGCCGTTTGTTCGCCCACTGTCCACAGTGGGTCGGCGTAACTTGAGTGCGCGGCAAGCGCATCGGTATAATCCCCCGTTTTTCCGCGGTCGGTCAGCGGTAGTTTTCCCGGAGTAGTCAATCCATGTCGCTCAGTGTCGAGAAGAAATCCGAACTGGTGCAGTCCTACGGGCGCGGCGCCAATGACACCGGTTCGGTGGAGGTTCAGGTCGCGCTGCTGTCGGCGCGTCTTGAGCAGCTCAACGAGCACTTCAAGCTGCACCGTCAGGACCACCATTCGCGCCGCGGTCTGCTCAAACTGGTTGCGCAGCGGCGCAAATTGCTCGATTACCTGAAGCGTTGCGACAACGATCGCTATCGCGCGCTGGTCGAGCGTCTGGGCCTGCGCCGCTGAGGCAGCCCTCCGGTTCGCCACCGCCGGGCGGGCGGATCGAACGTTCCAAAGCATAGGAAGAACGCCACGTGAAATTGATCCGTAAAGAAATTCCGTTCGGTCGGCACACGCTGAGCCTGGAAACAGGGGAAATCGCCAAACAGGCACACTCGGTGATGGTCCGCATGGGCGACACCGTGGTGCTGGTGGCGGTTACCGCCAGCAAGAGCGTGAAGCCGGGGCAGGATTTCTTCCCTCTGACGGTCGATTTCGTCGAGCGTACGTACGCCGCGGGCCGCATTCCCGGGGGCTTCTTCAAGCGCGAGGCGCGTCCCTCCGAGAAGGCGATCCTCACCTCGCGCCTGATTGATCGCGCCCTGCGGCCGTTGTTCCCGAAGGGGTTCTACAACGAAGTGCAGGTGGTGCCGACCGTGTTGTCGGCCGACGACGAGGTCGATCCGGACATTCCGGCCATGATCGGCGCATCGGCGGCGATGATGTTGGCCGGTGTGCCGTTCCAGGGGCCGGTTGGTGCGGCCCGCATCGGCTACAAGGACGGTGCCTTCGTGCTGAACCCCAGCTACAAGGAGACCGCCGAGTCCGATCTGAATCTGGTGGTCGCCGGTACGTCGGAAGGCGTCATCATGGTCGAGTCCGAGGCCAGCATGCTGCCCGAGTCGGTCATGCTCGACGGGGTGCTGTTCGGCCAGGAGGCGTTCCTGCCGGTGCTGCAGGCGATCCGCGAGATGGCGCAGGAAGCCGGCGTCGAGCCGTGGCCCTGGACGCCGCCGGAGAAGGACGAGGCGCTCGAGGCCGCCGTGGTGGCGGTGGTGGAGCAGCCGCTCAAGGACGCCTATTCCATCGCGGACAAGAAGGCCCGCCAGGAAGCGGTGGCCCAGGTTCGCGAGCGGGTGGCGCATTTGGCCGGTGAAAACGGCGAGCGCGCGCAGGAAGTGCAGGCGCTGTTCTCGTCGGTGGAAAAGGGCATCGTACGCGGACGCATCCTGGATGCGCAGCCGCGTATCGACGGCCGTACCACCCGCCAGGTGCGGCCGATCAGCATCCGCACCGGCGTGCTGCCGCGTACCCACGGTTCGGCGCTGTTCACGCGCGGCGAAACCCAGGCGCTGGTGGTGACCACGCTGGGCACCGAGCGCGACGCGCAGGTGATCGACGCGCTCGAGGGCGAGTACCGAGACGACTTTCTGCTGCATTACAACTTCCCGCCGTACTGCGTGGGCGAGACCGGCCGCATGGGCGCCACCAAGCGCCGCGAGATTGGTCACGGTCGTTTGGCCAAGCGGGCCTTGGCGGCGGTGCTGCCGCCCAAGGGCACGTTCCCGTACACGCTGCGCGTGGTGTCGGAAATCACCGAATCGAACGGTTCGAGCTCCATGGCCACCGTGTGCGGCGGCAGCCTGTCGCTGATGGACGCCGGTGTGCCGGTGAAAGAGCCGGTGGCCGGTATCGCCATGGGCCTGATCACCGACGGCAGCCGTTTCGCGGTGCTGTCGGACATCCTCGGCGACGAGGATCACCTGGGCGACATGGACTTCAAGGTGGCCGGTACCGCCAGCGGCGTGACCGCGCTGCAGATGGATATCAAGGTGACCGGCATCACCGGTCAGATCATGCAGGCCGCACTCGAGCAGGCGCGCGAAGGCCGCATGCACATTCTGGGTGAAATGGCCAAGGCGCTGGCGGCGCCGCGCGAACAGATGTCCGACTACGCGCCGCGCATCCTGACCATGCGGATCCATCCGGACAAGATCCGCGATGTGATCGGCAAGGGTGGCGTGACCATTCGCGGCATCACCGAGCAGACCGGCACCACCATCGACATCGACGACGACGGCACGGTGCGCATCGCCTCGGTGGATCGGGCCGCGGCCGAGGAGGCGCGTGGGTTGATCGAGCGCATCACCGCCGATGTTGAGGTCGGTATGGTGTACGAGGGCCGTGTGGCGCGTCTGATGGACTTCGGGGCGTTTGTGACCATCCTGCCCGGTCGCGATGGGCTCCTGCATATCTCGCAGATTTCCGAGGAGCGCGTGGAGCGGGTCAGTGACAAGCTGGCCGAGGGCGACGCGGTGCGCGTCAAGGTGCTGGAGGTCGACAAGCAGGGCCGCATTCGCTTGAGCATGAAGGCTCTGGCGGAAGGCGAGTAACCGAAGTAACCGAAGTGGTGGCGATTCACGGCCGAAAGGCCGTGAATCGCAGATACGAAAAAGCCGGCATTTCGCCGGCTTTTTCGTATCTGTCCGCCTCCCCGTGACCGTGTGCCGGCGGGGGAGGCCGGCCCGTTCAG
>NZ_JBFJTF010000136.1:0-5861 GCF_041625615.1 Immundisolibacter sp.
CGCGACAGCAAGGACTTCCAGCAGGGCCTGGCCCTGATGCGCAAGGTGCTGGGGGTCGAGGATGCCGCCAAGGTCGAGGGCCTGATCGACAACCCCCTGTTCGGCAACGAAATCGGCTACCTGTTCTCCAAGACCTGGGGCGCGCTGTACGCCCGCGACAACCTGCCGCTGCGCGACCGCGCCCTGCTGCTGATGGGCTCGGACCTGGCGCTCGGCCGCGAGGGTCCGCTCAAGGACCACATGCGCGTGGCCCTGCACGCCGGCGTCAGCCCGCAGCAGATCGTCGAGGCGCTGTTCCAGTCCATGTTCTATGTCGGCGCGCCGGGGCTGGTGCTGGGGCTCAAGGTGGCCAGCGAGGTGCTGGCGCCGCACATGGAGGCGATGAGCAATGCGCCGGCAATTCCACAAACCATCAGGGAGGGGACGATGATCAACGATCTTGGCGTGCGCCTGGGGCCGATCAACCACGTGGCGATGGCGGTCAAGGACTGGGAGAAGACCGCGCGCGGCTTCGCCAGCCTGATGGGCCTGAAGACCTGGCGCAAGATGGAAATTCCCTCGGCCATCATGGAAAAGGCCGAGTACTACGGCAAGCCGGCCGAATTCGTGTGGATTTCGGCGTTCGCCAAGCTCGGCGACACACTCATCGAACTGTGCCAGCCGGTGTCCGGCCAGACGGTGTTCGCCGACTTCGTGAACGAATTCGGCGACGGCATGCAGCACGTGGGCGATCTGTCGCACCCGGAGCCGCTGGAGCTGGTGCGCCGCTACACCAGCCAGGGCGTCAAGGTAGCCAACTACTGCAAGATCGCCGGCATTGCCGAGCTGTTCTTTCTGGACACGCGCGAGCAGCTCGGCGGCATGTTCCTGGAAGTGGTGGCGCCGCCCACCTACGCGCAGATCGCCGCCATGGGCGAGGACGTCACCTTCACCTGAGGCGCGCCCGTTCGACGCGCTGAAGGATACCCACCAGGCCGGCTGGGAAACGGCTGATCTATTCAGCGGCTCCCTCCGGGGCCGGATACCCCGGCATGAATCGACGGCGCACGCCGTTGATTCATGGGGCGCTGCGCGGGCATGCGCCGCGCGGCGGCGAGCTGAAAATTCCAGGAGCGGAATTTTCAGCACTGCTCTGGACCCGGCCTGATTTTTTTCATCACGAGGAGAACGCACCGTGCCCGCAACCATTCCGGTCGGCAACTGGCAGTACACCACCGTGGTCGTGCGCGACTACCGGCAGGTGGTGTGCAACTTCGCGCGTTTCTTCGGCATCGACCGCTGGGAAGTGATCCGCGTCGACGGCAAGTACCTTTCCAATGCCCGGTTCGAGGGCACAGCGGCGCAGCACCGCTGGATTTCCGTGTTCGGTCACAACGGCCGGCTCGGCATCGAGCTGATCCAGCCGGTGGATGGCCCGTCCGGCTATCAGGCCATGCTCGACAGTGTCGGCGAGGGCATGTACGGCGTGGCGGCCAGCGTGTGCGAGCCGGCGCAGTTCGAGAAGCTCAGGGCGGACCTGGCCGGCCAGGGCATCGGCATTCGCCAGAGCGGCGCCTTCTTCGACGCCGTCGATTACTACCAGCTCGACACCCGCGACGCGCTGTCGAACGTGATCGTCGAGGTGCACTGCCCGCGCCGGCCGGACTGGCAGTCCGTCATCAAGCCGGACGAGGTACTGCACATGGACCTCAAGCACCTCGGTCCGCAGTTCCTGCCGACGCAGAAAATGCTGCACATCGGCGTGGTCTGCACGGACCGCAACCGCACCAAGGCGAACCTTCAGAAGCTGTTCGGCATGGAGCGCTGGATCGAGTTCCAGATCGAAACCGGCGTCAGCATGGAGGACACCACCTACTACGGCCAGCCCTGCTATCACGCCTACGACAACCACGTCGGGCGTCTTGGCGAGCTGTGCTTCGAGCTGATCACGCCGCGCAGCGACAAGTGCGTGTACGACGAATTCCTCAAGGAACGCGGCGAAGGCATGCACCACACCTTCCCGACCATCTGCTCGAAGGAAGCGTTCACCGCCCGCCTGCCGGAACTCGAAAAGCATGACATGCCGGTCATCCAGGGCGGGCGTATCGGCGACCTGATGGAGTACTACTACGTCGACACGCGCCGGTATCTGCCCGGCATCACCACCGAGGTGGTCATCCCGCTGCGCCCGGACTGGCTGGAGCTGTTCTTCCCGAACCCCGGCGATGCTTCCATCCTGACCGGTGACTGAGGTGCCGCCCCGCCGGTAACGGCCGCGTGCGCCCCCGGCCTATGTGGGGCGCCACGTGCGCACTGGCCGTGCGCGCGCGCCTGCACGACAGCCGGCCGCGAGCCGGTGCGCTCAGGTTTCCCACCCACGCGTGCGTGACACCGCCTCGCGCCAGCGTGCCAGGCGCGCGCCGGCCTCGTCGGCGGAAATGGCCGGCTCGTAGGTGCGCTCGGACTGCCAGTAGGCATCGAGGTCGGCCGCCGACGCCCACACGCCGGCGCGGATGCCGGCCAGATAGGCCGCGCCCAGCGCCGTGGTCTCCAGGATGCGCGGCACCACCACCGGAATGCCCAGCAGGTCGGCCTGAACCTGCATCAACAGCGCGTTGACCGCCGCACCGCCGTCGACGCGCATGGCCTCGATGCGCTGCCCGGCATCGGCGCGCATGGCGTCGAGCAGGTCCGCCGACTGGAACGCGATGGCCTCCAGCGCGGCACGGGCGATGTGCGCACGGTTGGCACCGCGGGTGAGGCCGACGATGGCCCCCCGCGCACTGGCATCCCAGTACGGCGAACCCAGCCCGACGAAGGCCGGCACCAGGTACACGCCGGCGGTATCGGGCACGGAGGCCGCCAGGGACTCGACTTCGGCCGAGCTGCGGATGATGCCCAGCTCGTCGCGCAGCCACTGCACCACCGCGCCGGCCACGAAGATGCTGCCCTCGAGCGCATACCCGGGGACATCGCCGGTGTGCGCCGTGGTGGTCGCCAGCAGACCGCTGGGCGACGCCACCGGCGCATCGCCGGTGTGGATGAGCATGAAGCAACCGGTGCCGTAGGTGTTCTTGACCATGCCGGGCACCGTGCAGGCCTGCCCGAACAGTGCCGCCTGCTGGTCACCCGCCACGCCACCGATGCGCACCGGCACGCCCAGCAGGTCGGCCTGTGTGGTGCCGAAATCGTCGACCGACGCCAGCACCTCCGGCAACAGGGCACGCGGCACATCCAGTTGGCCGAGCAATTCGTCGTCCCAGCAGCGGCGATGGATGTCGAACAGCAGCGTGCGCGCGGCGTTGGTGACGTCGGTGACGTGCGAGCGCCCGCCGGTCAGGCGCCAGATGAGGTAACTGTCGACGGTGCCGAAGGCCAGCTCGCCACGCTCGGCACGTTCCCGCGCGCCGGGCACGTTGTCCAGCAGCCAGGCCAGCTTGGTGCCGGAAAAGTACGGGTCCAGCAGCAGACCGGTGCGCTGGCGGAACAGCGCCTCCAGGCCCCGCGCCTTCAGCGCCTCACAGGCGGCGGCGGTACGCCGGTCCTGCCAGACGATGGCGTTGGTCACCGGGCGACCGGTGGCGCGCTCCCACAGCACCACCGTCTCGCGCTGGTTGGTGATGCCCAGCGCCAGCAGCTGATCGGCGCGAATGTCCGCCTTGACCAGCACCTCGCGCGCGGTGTCGAGCTGCGACTGCCAGATCTGCTCGGGGTCGTGTTCGACCCAGCCGGGGTGTGGATAGTGCTGGGTGAACTCCTGCTGGGCGATGGCCACCAGGCTGCCCTGGGTGTCGAACACCGCCGCCCGCGAACTGGTCGTGCCCTGATCCAGGGCCAACAGGTACGCCATTGCCTGCCTCCTCGGGTTTAGCGCCTTCTGATCAAACGGTTTGCGTGGGCCGGGCGGCACCCGCACCGGCGCCAGTGAGCCAGGCATCCAGCCGCGCGGCGGCATCCGGCGACGCGGTGAGCCCCAGCCGCGTGCGCCGCCACAGGATGTCCTCGGCCGTACGGGCAAACTCCTCGCGCACCAGGTAGTCCAGTTCACATGGATGCAGGTCCGCCGCCACCGGCGCGCCCAGCGCCGCGGCGCTGTCGACGCCGTCCAGGATCCGCAGCGCCCGTGTGCCGTAGCTGGCGGCCAGGCGCTGCGCCAGCGCTGGCGCGAGAAACGGGTATTTCCGACGCAGCCGCGCCTCGAACGCCGGCAGGTCGCCGCCCTCGATGTCGCCGCCCGGCAGCATCGCGCCGGCCGTCCATGCCGGCCCGCCACCCAGCCGTGGCGCGATGCGATCCACCGCCTGCTCGGCCAGCTTGCGGTAGGTGGTGAGCTTGCCGCCGAACACGGACAGCACCGGCGCGCCGGTCTCATCGAGCTCCAGCCGGTAATCGCGCGTCACGCGGGCCGCGTTGTTGGTCGCGTCGTCCAGCAGCGGGCGCACGCCGGCAAAGGTCCAGACCACCTGCCCCGGCGTCACCGGGCGCGCCAGATAACGGCTCGCCGTGTCGCACAGGTAGTCGACTTCCTCGGCCGAGATGGCCGCCTGCGCCGGGTCGCCGTCGTAGTCCACGTCCGTGGTGCCGATCAGGGTGAAGCGCTCCTCGAACGGCAGCGCGAACACCACCCGCCCGTCCGGGTTCTGGAACAGATAGCCGAAGCTGTGATCGAACAGCCGCGGCACCACGATGTGGCTGCCCTTGACCAGCCGCAGCGCATGCCGGGTGGCAACACCCAGCGGACCGCCCAACAGCGTGCCGACCCACGGCCCGGCGGCATTGACCACCAGGCGCGCCTGCACGCTGTGCACGGCGCCATCCGCGGCGCGCAGGTCCAGCGACCAGGCGTCCGCCCGGCGCCGGGCGCCGACCAGTGCCGTGCGGGTGGTGACCTGCGCCCCGCGCTCGCGCGCGTCGACGGCGTTCAGCACCACCAGCCGCGCGTCCTGCACCCAGGCGTCGGAATAGGCGAAACCGCGCGGGAAATCCGGCCTGATTCCGGCGCCGGCCGGATGACGGCGAAAATCCACGCCGCCCGAACCGGGCAGACGCTCGCGCCGCGCCAGGTGGTCATACAGGAACAGGCCCAGGCGGATCAGCCAGGCCGGCCGCTGGCCGGTATCGTGCGGCATCACCACCCGCAGCGGGCGGATGATGTGCGGCGCGGACGCCAGCAGGACCTCGCGCTCCTGCAGCGCCTTGCGCACCAGGCCGAACTCGTAATGCTCCAGATAGCGCAGACCGCCATGGATCATCTTGCTGCTGGCGCTCGAGGTATGGGCGGCCAGGTCGTGCTGCTCCAGCAGCAGCACCGACAGCCCACGTCCGGCGGCATCACGGGCAATGCCGGCGCCGTTGACGCCGCCGCCGATCACCACCAGGTCGTACGTGGATTCCTTCATGAGGCTGCGCGGACCCTCCGTGAAGCTGCTGCCCCGGCATGCGACCGGGCACGGTGGTTTTCAGGCTGCCGATAAACCGGCCATCTGTCGACCCCCTGCCCCGGGCATCGGCCGACCGGAAGGTCAGTGCCATAATGCGCGTCTTGTGGAGGCAGTGACGGAGGAGCCCCCCATGCTCAAGCGCCTGGACCACGTCGAACTCATCCCCAGTGACTTCGAGCGCAGCCTGGACTTTTACAGCGGCGTCCTGGGCGGCCAGTTGGTCGACCGGCGGGAGGTGGACGACCCGACAGTGACGGAGATTGCCTACCTGCGGCTCGGCGACTCGGCGGTCGAACTGGTGCGGGTGCCGCAGGCCCGTGCCGAAGCCAGGAACGAAGAACACATCGGCTACCGGCTGATGGCCTTCGAAGTGAATGACATGGTGCAGGTGCTGGCGGCGCTGTCCGGCCACGGCATCACCCCCAGCTGGGGCCCCAAGGA
>NZ_JBFJTF010000137.1:0-5717 GCF_041625615.1 Immundisolibacter sp.
AGGCACGGCTGGCCCGGACATGAAGCTGCGGCACGCCCTGCGCGCCTTTGCCGGCGAGCTGCTGGCCAACAACCCGCGCGAGGTGGCCACCAGCCTGGCGCTGCTGCTGGCCGCCGGCCTGACCGAAGGCGTGTCGCTGCTGGTGTTCGTCCCCGCGCTGCAACTGCTGCAAGGCTCCGCGCCGCCCAGCGGCCGGTTCGGCGACCTGCTGACGGCGGTCGGCATCCCCGGCCAGCTGGGCCCGGTGCTGCTGCTGTGCGTGGCACTGGTCGGCGCCCGTGCGCTGCTGGTGTATGCGAAAAACCGCTACACGGCACGCCTGCACTTTCGCTTCGCCGACCAGGTCCGGCTGCGCCTTTACCGGGCGCTCGGCGAGGCGCGCTGGAGTGTCACCGGCACGCTGCGCAGCGCCGACATCGAGGACCTGCTGACCGCCGGCGTCGACCGCATCCAGTCCGGCGTATGGGGCCTGATCCTGCTGGTACAGGCGGCGGTCCTGTTCACGGTCTACCTCGCGCTGTCGGCCCTCGCCTCGCCCGCGCTGACGGCGCTGGTCGGTGCGGCGGGTGCGGTGCTGATGCTGGCGCTGCACGGCCAGCGGCGGCGGGCCGCGTCGCTCGGCGGGCGACTGAACGACAGCCGGCAGGCCTGCTTTCGTGAACTGTCGGCCCTGGTGGCCGGGCTCAAGGTCGCCAAGAGCTTCGGCACCGAGCAGGCCCACACCCAACGCTTCGCCGCCACCGTGGACGCCACCCGCGCCGGGTTCATGCGCTACGCCGACCTGCGAGCCCTGAGCAGCCTGTGGTTCCAGCTGGCGGCCGCGGCACTGCTCGGCGGCGCCGTATACGTGGGCGCCCGGCCCCTGGCACTCGACCTGCCGACACTGCTGCTGCTGGTGTTCTGCGTGGCACGCCTGGCGCCCTACCTCGGTCAGGTGCAGAACTTCAGCCAGGAACTGCTGTTCGCGCTGCCGTCGTGGCAGCAGGCACGGGCGCTGGAGGCCACCCTGGCGCAGGCGCGCGAAGCCGCCGCCTCCGGTCGCGAGCGCTTCACACTGCGCCACGGCGTAACCGTAGACGGCCTGAGCGTGGTCTACCCGGGTGCCGCGCGGCCGGCGCTCGACGACGTCAGCCTGACCTTGCCGGCCGGCCGCTGCACGGCGCTGGTCGGACCCTCCGGCGCGGGCAAGAGCACGCTGGCCGATGTACTGCTCGGACTGACCCCGGCCGACGCCGGCACCGTGCGCATCGACGGACAACCGCTGACCGTCGACCTGGCACGCGCCTGGCGGCGGCATGTCGGCTACGTGCCCCAGGACACTTTCCTGCTGCCCGACTCGGTGCGCGAGAACCTGCGCCTGGGCGCCCCCCAGGCCAGCGACGCGGACCTGTGGCACGCCCTGGAGATGGCCGCCGCGGCCGATTTCGTGCGGGCCCTGGCGGACGGCCTGGACACGGCGGTCGGCGAGCGCGGCACCCGCCTGTCCGGCGGCGAACGCCAGCGCCTGGCACTGGCGCGGGCCCTGCTGCGCCAGCCCCTGCTGCTGGTGCTGGATGAGGCAACCGCCGCCCTCGACGCGGACAACCAGGCCCGCATCGGCGACGCGCTGGAACACCTGCGCGGCCGCGTCACGGTGCTGCTGATCACCCACCGCCAGGCGCTGATCCGGTACGCCGACCAGCGCATCGTGCTGCGAGACGGACAGGTCTGCGACACAAGCACACGCGTCCGGCCACCGCTCGCACCGGTGGCGGCGTATGGCAACCGAGGACCCGTGCAATGAACGACACCGCTCCCCTTGGCGCTTGCTCCGACCTTCGCTGGCAACAGGCGGCGGGCGTGGTGCAGGCGCAGATGGCGCCCGGCCAGACGGCGCTGCTGCACCTGGCAACGGCGCGCTACCACGCCATGAACGAGGTCGGCTCACGCATCTGGGCGCTGCTGGAGCAGCCACGCACGCTCGCCGCACTGTGCGAGGCGCTGTGCGAGGAATACGACATCGACCCCGCGCGCTGCGCCGAGGAGGTGGCCACCTACCTGGCGTCGTTGCGGGCCGACCAGCTCATCGAGCCGTTGCCATGACCGGGCGCTGGCGACGTGCGTGGCAGCAGCGCCGGCTGCTGGCCGAAGCCGCCGTGGCGCTGATGTGCGCCAACCTGACGGTGCTGCTGCGCGGGCCACGGCTGGCCGCGGCGCTGGGGGCGCCGGACACGCTCCCGACCATCGCCCCGTCGGCACGGCAGATGGCGGTGGCGCGGGACGTCGGCTGGGCGGTGGAGCTGCTGGCGGTACGCGGGCCGTTGCGCACCGCCTGCCTGGGCCAGGCACTGGCCGCGCGCACGCTGCTGCGCCGGCGCCGCGTGCCCTGCGTGCTCACCCTGGGGCTCGGTCGCCAGACCAGCGGGGGCCTGTGTGCCCACGCCTGGCTGCGGGCCGGTGACTTCACCGTGACCGGCGGGCGCGGACGCGGCGCCTACGCGCCGGTGGCCGGGTTTCGATAGGCAGGCACGATGCACCACCACTACCAACTGGCAGGACTCGGCTTCCGCTCTCCCCTGGTCCTGCCGGAGCTGGACGCCCGGACCGCGGGCGAGGCCGTCGATGTGCACATCGACGAGCGCGAAGGGGCGGTACCGGACAGCGGCCGCGCCCCGCCCGGGGGCATGACATGGTCATCCGACCGCGAGCGCTGCCTGCTGGATGTGGCGCGCATCGCCCGCTTCAGCGTATGCCAGGGGCAACGCATCGCCTTTCAGCGCTCCGACACCGACGGCGACGCCGCCGCGGACGATCGCCTGCTGCGGCTGTTCCTGCTCGGTTCCGTGCTGGGCGCGCTGTGGCACCAGCGCGGGCGCCTGCCGCTGCACGCCGGCGCCGTGGACGTCGACGGCCGGGCCTGGGCCTTCGCCGGCCCGTCCGGCGCGGGCAAGTCGTCGCTGGTCGTGGCGATGGCCGCCAGCGGCGCCGGCTATCTGTGCGACGACGTGTGCGTGCTGGATGTGCTGGACGACGGCCACGCGCACGCCTGGCCCGGACTGGCCCGGCTGCGGGTCAGCCCGGAAATCTGTGCGCTGCTGGCGCTCGGCGACTGCCCACCACCCGACCCGTTCGGCAAGCACGCCCTGTTTCCCCCCTGGCCACGCCCGGCCGGCGCCCGGCCACTGGCCGGCATCGTGATCCTGGAAACCGATCCGGCCGCCGCGCAGCCGGTCATGGACCGCCTGGAAGCGCCCGCCGCGCTGACCGCGCTGCTGACCCACACCTACCGCACCGAGTACCTGCCGATGGAACATCGGGCCCGGCACTTCGGCCACTGCGCGGCGCTGGTGCGCGCGGTGCCGGTGTACCGGCTGCGCCGGCCGTGGGGCACGCGGCGCCTGCCCGGCGACGCGCAGCGCCTGCTGGCGCTGCTCGCCACCCTGAACACCTGACGCCCGGCTAGAAGGCGTTCTTGTCGCCGAACACCACGCGCGCCGTGCGCAGCAGAATCTGCATGTCCAGCAGCAACGACCAGTGGTCGATGTAGTACAGGTCGTGCTCGACACGCCGGGTGAGCTTCTCCGGGGTGTCCGTCTCACCGCGCCAGCCGTGCACCTGCGCCCAGCCGGTCAGCCCCGGTTTCACCCGATGGCGGGCCGCGTAATGGTGCATGACGTCCTGGTACAGCAGGTCCCCGGCCTTGGCCTGCAGGGCGTGCGGACGCGGCCCGACCAGCGACATCTCGCCGGTGACGACGTTCAGCAGCTGCGGCAACTCGTCCAGGCTGGTGCGGCGCAGGAAACGGCCGACCCGCGTCACGCGCGGATCATCACGCTGCGTCAGCATGCTGGCGGCGGCGTCGGTCATGTGGTGATACATGGTGCGGAACTTCCACACCTTGATCAGGTTGTTGTTGAAGCCGTAGCGCGTCTGGCGGAAGAACACCGGCCCGCGCGAATCAATCTTGATGGCCGCCGCGATCAGCAACATGAGCGGCGCAAACATCAGCAACAGCAGACTCCCCAGCACGCGGTCCTCCGCCGCCTTGAGCAGTTCCGCCGAGCCGGACACCGGCCGATCGAGCACCCGCAGCAGGGGCACATCGCCGACGATCTCGGCGCGCTGGCGCAGGAACTCGAACCGCAACAGCTCCGGCGCCAGACGGATGTCCACCGGCGTGTCGGCCAGCTCGGCCAGGGTGCGCATGATGCGGTCGCGCTGCGCCCACGGCAGGGCGATGATGACCTGGTCGACCTCGTTGCGACGGATCAGGCGAACCAGGTGCTCCAGGTCGCCCAGCACCCGCACCTGGTCGATATAGCCTTCCTCGGGCGGCTGTTCGTCGTGGGCGAAGCCGATGATGCGCGTGCGGATGTCCTCACAGCCGCGCAGGTGACGCGCCAGCAGGCGGCCGTGGTCGGTGGTGCCGACGATGACCGTGCGCTGCGCCAGCCGACCCTCACGGATCCAGCGACGCGTGAGGCCGGAGAACCCGGTACGCACCACCATCGGCAACACCGTGCCCAGCACCAGCCACAGCCCCACCCACAGGCGCGGGTAGGCGTCGGACAGGTTCAGCGAGTAGGCGCCCACCACCAGCGTCGACATGGTCAGCGTCCATGCGTACAGCTGGCGCCGCAATCCGGCCTGCAGCCTGAACACGTAGGACAGGTGGTAGGCACCAAAACGCTCGCACATCCAGGCCGCCGCCAGGGTCACCACCACCACGGTGGCGGCCGAAAACGGCGTGATCGGCCCCAGGCCGGGGTGCAGCCACCACGCCAGCACGCCGGCCAGCGCGAAGGCCGCCGTCTCGGCGCAGCGCAGCGCCAGCACGGCCACCCAGGGTGCCGTCGGACGGGCAGTCCGCGGCCGCCCGGAGCGGCGCTCCACGGGAACAGCAACCGTTGCAGTCGTCGACATACGAAAGCTCCTGATCCACAAACGCCCGACGTCGCGGGCACGCCTCCTCTTCGGTGCACGGCCGGCGGCTACATGGCCACCGGCTCAGGAAAGGACCGCTCGGACGCGGGCCCGGCCACCGCCTGGTCAGACAGGCCGGGGTACGCGCTGAGGGCCAGGTTCAGCGTCAGCGATAACCACAACAACGGGCTGTTCATGCTTGGGCTGGACACCGCATGGGCGGCCAGCAGACCCAGCGTGAAGGCGCGAAAAGGCCACAGCGCGCGCCCTCCCTGGACCCACGCCGCCGTGTCCCCGAACCGCCGCAGGCACAGGCCGATGAACAC
The DNA here is from genome assembly GCF_041625615.1 of Immundisolibacter sp. Lineage (GTDB taxonomy): Bacteria > Pseudomonadota > Gammaproteobacteria > Immundisolibacterales > Immundisolibacteraceae > Immundisolibacter. Next base: position 5,229 of record NZ_JBFJTF010000137.1, read on the forward strand.
CACAAACGCCAGCGTCCCGGCCAGTCCCACGTTGGAAAGCAGCGCCGATGGCAGCGTGCTCGGACGGTGACTGCCCAGGCCAATGCCCATGCCCCAGGTGGTCTCGAAGGCCTCGTAGCCCATGCGGTCCGCCGCCGTCCGGTCCTCGAAGGAACTCGTTTCGGTCTTGCCGGCGATGCTGCGTTCGTAGACGAGCTGGATGTCGTCCTGATGGGTACGCACGAAGCCGACCGCCCCGGCCACCGCCAGCAAAACCAGCCCCGCCACCGCCAGCCGGCTGCGCCCGCCCTGCGGCATGCCGCCACCCATCAGCCGCGACAGCGGCAATGCGACCAGCATTGCCACGACCCACAGCGCCAGCAGCGCGTAGGCGGTGGTGGAGGTCGACACCACCAGCGCACCCACCGCCGCCAGCACCATCAGCAACGCGCGCGCCGTGCGATCCGCCAGGTAGCGGCCACTGGCGTACGCGAGAAACCCGCCGTAGGC
>NZ_JBFJTF010000138.1:0-5626 GCF_041625615.1 Immundisolibacter sp.
AGCGCGTCGCGGTGGTCGTAGGCAAAGCGCGACAGACCCACCAGGGTGTCGATCAGGGACGGCGTGTCCAGCGCCGGCTTGCCGCGGTAGCCGTTCAGGATCTTGCGCACGCCGATGCGCTCGATCATGGCCTCGGCCTGCGCCGGGGTGATGGGGCACAGCGCGTGGGCGTGCTTGTCGAACAGCTCGGCCAGCACGCCGCCGGCGCCCAGCGTCAGCACCGGACCCGCCACGTGGTCGTGCACGACGCCGGCCAGCAGTTCCAGGCTGTCGGTGAGGTCCAGCATGGGCTGGGCGATGACCGACCAGGTGGCCAGCTTGTGCTTCTTGGCGATGGCGGCCAGTGCCTTGACTGCCGCCGCGCAGGCCGTGTCGTCGGCGATGCCGACCTTGACCGCGCCGTGTTCGGTCTTGTGCGGCAGGCCGGGCGATTCGAGTTTCAGCACCGCGGGGTAGGTGGGCTTGCCCTTGCCGGCCTTGCCGGTGTGGTCGAGCAACACCGCGTGCCCGGCGCAGTGCAGGCCGTGGGCCGACAGTGGCTTGACCAGGTCGGGGAAGGTCGCCACCGCCGGGCCCTTCCACCGCTTTGGCTTGTCGGCGCACCAGCCCTGCGGCAGGTAGCCTGGCCGGTCGAAGTAGTCGCGCATGGCCGCCAGGCCCCGTGCCAGTGCCTGACCGCCCTGCACATTGGGCATGGGGTCGCTGTCCAGCCACTCGCGGTAGCTGTCCTTGAGCGCGCTGGTTTCGATGCAGCCGGCGAGGATCGGTTTCTTGATGCGGCCCTGCCAGGTGGCCACCGGGGCGTAGAAGCGCTCGCCGCCGTCCCAGTTGCCGAACATGATCGACACGGCGTCGAAGCCGTCGTGTTTGATCATCTCGTCGGCCATCTGGTAGTACACCTCGCCGAAACCGTAGATCTGCGCCGTGATGTCGAACGGGTTGTTGAAGGTGACGTTCTCGACCCAGTCCGGCAGCAGCCTGGTGACGCTGTCCGGCAGCGGCGGGGTTTCGATGCCCTCGTCGGCGAAGTAGTCGCCCATCAGTGCCGACCAGCCGCCGGAGATGCTGACCAGGCCCACCGTGCGCACCGGGCGCCAGGCGCGCGGCGGGGTCACGGCAAACACCGAGGCGCGGTCCAGCGCCTCGTCCAGCGTGTCCGCCGGGATGGCGCCGGCGGCCTCGATGGCGGCCCGCGTGACGGCGCCGGTGGTGGTGATGGCGCCGGTGTGGCCGAGTGCGGCGCCGCGGCCGGCCTCGGAGCGGCCGACGGCGACCACGATCACCGGCGTGTTGTTGGCGCGGCACTTCTGTACCGCCTCGACGAAATGCGGGTAGTCGCCGAACTGTTCGACATAGGTCACCACCACCCGCGTGTCGGCATTGGTGGCCAGGAAGTGCAGCGCATCGGTGAGGGCGAAGTTGACCTGATTGCCGGTCGAGATCTGGAAACTGATGCCGAGCCCGCGGTCCCAGGTCAGGCAGCACAGTGCCCCCAGCACGCCGCTCGACTGGCCCAGCAGCGCCACCGTGCCGTGCCGGTAGGGGCGGTTGATGGGGCCGGTCCACAGATGCAGGCCGGCACCGGCGTTGATGTAGCCGTTGCAGTTGGGGCCGATGAGGATCATGCCGAGTTTCTGGGCATGTGCCCGCAGTGCCGCCATCTGGTCCGGCTTCTCGAAGCCGGCGGCCAGCACGTAGGCGGCCTTGCAGCCGGTGGCGGCCACCTGTTCGAGCATGCCCGGCACGTGCTTGGCGCCCAGCAGCACGGCGGCGATGTCCGGCTTCTCCGGCAGATCCACCACCGACTTGAAGGACGGGTAGCCGAGTACCGAGGAGCGCGACGGGTTGACCACGTACGCGCGCCCCTGGAAACCGTGGCCGCGCAGGCCATCCAGCAGCTGGCGCGACCACAGCGTGTCCGGCGAGGCGCCGATGACGGCGACCACCTTGGGGTTGAAGAACGCCTCGACAGTGGCGGCGTCGTAACGGCCGGCGCGCACGGCAGACATGGAACCTCCTGGCAATGAATGCGCGGCAGCCGGCCGGCACCGCGGGCGCGCCGGCGGACAGTCGCGAATGGGTCAGTTGAGCGTGAGGATGGCCTCGGCCATGGCACGCGCCTGGGCTTCGTCGAGCTGCGGATGGGCGATCATCGGGGTCGGGCCCCACACGCCGCCGCCGCCGTGGATGATCTTGTGCGCCAGCTTGTCGATTGCCTGCGGGTCGGTGCGATACAGGCCGGCCACGGCCCGCAGCGGCGGGCCGATACGGGCGCCGTTGACGTCGTGGCAGGCATAGCAGCCGGCGTCGATCAGGCTGCGCGGCAGGCCGGCCTGGGCGTACTGCACCACCGGGCTTGCCGGCGGCGGGTCGGGAGCCGCCACCGCCGTGTCGGCTGGTGCGGCGCTCGCGGTGGCTTCCGCTGCGGCTGGCGGCGCCGTCTGTGCGGCGGGAATGGCCGCCGCGGCCGTGTCATGGGGCTGCGGGGTTCGCCCGTCTTCCCCGCCGCAGCCCGCCAGCATGGCGACGGTCGCGACCATGCCCGCCCACTGGTGTCGTGATCGCATCGACAAGCGCTTTCCTCCCCCCGCGTGTTTTTTTGCTGTCAGACCGCCAGCAAACGCCGCTCCAGCGTTTCCGACAGCACTTCGATGTGCTCGGCGCCGAGGCTCTCGGGCACATCGGGGTCCTTGAACAGCTCCACGCACACCGCCGCTTCCATGAACATGAGGCCCAGGTACAGCAAGGGCTTCTGCGCGGCCGGCAGCGATTCCAGCGGGTACTGCGCCAGGTGTTCGGCCAGCGCTTCCATGCGTGGCAGCACGGTGGTGTAGAGGTCGGTCAGTTCGGTCATGCCGGACGCCAGACGCTTGCGCATGCGGGCGTCCTCGGTGGCCAGCGCCCACGGCGCGAAGCGCTGCAGGTCCTGGAATTCAGCCGGCCAGGCGGTGTCGTTCATCGGGATGCTCCTTGGAAAGGCCCGGCTCAGCGCAGCGCCGGCATCACGTCGCGGGCGAACAGCTGCAGCGTGCGTTCCACCTGCCAGGCCGGCTGGCCGCCGAAATCGGCCATCACCGACAGTTCCTGGAAGTCGTAATAGCGCTGGCGAAACCGTCCGAGCCAGTCGACGAACTGTGCCGGCGTGCCGGCGAAGGCGATGTCGTTGTGCAACACCGACTCGAAGGTGTAGTCCTTCATCTGGTTCAGGAAGCCGCCGGCGTAGAAATGGAACCCACCGGCGCGCAGGCGGTCCTTGACCGCCTCGTCGTTGATCGACTGCTGAGGCACCACCAGGTTGGCGTAGCTGCGCATCATCGGCTCGCGTGCCTCGCGCAGGGCGGTGTCGGCGTCGTCGGCCAGGAACACCGGCATCACCAGGCCCACCTGCGGCTTCTGGCCGGCGTCACGGCAGGCGGCCATGTAGGCGCCGACCGCTTCGGTGAACAGCGGCGGCGGCGCGGCGCCGACCACCACACCGCCGCCGCGGCGGCCGGCGTCGGTGAACACGCGTGCGCTGGTGCCGGTCTGGAAGATCTTCAGGTGTGGCTGCAGGGGCTTGGGCACCACCTGGACGTCCTGCACCTTGTAGTGCTCGCCCTCGAAGCTGAGGCGTTCCTCGCGCCAGGCCCGCTGCAGGATTTCCAGCGACTCCTCGTAGCGCCCGATGCTCTCGGTCATCGGCACGCTGGCGCAGTCGTACAGCCAGCCGTGGCCGCGGCCGACGCCGACTTCCAGCCGGCCGTCGGTGAGGTGGTCGCACTGCGCGATCTCGCCGGCCAGGATCAGCGGGTTGTGCACCGGCAGGGTGTGGCACATGGCGCGAAAGCGGATGGTGCGCGTGCGCTGGGCGGCGGCGGCGAAGAAGGCCAGTGGGTTGACGGAGATGGAGAACGTCGGGAAGAAGTGGTGTTCGAGCGTCATGAACACGTCGTAGCCCAGGCGGTCGCCGAGCTCCACCGCCCGCAGGGAGTCGTCATAGCGCTGCTTGTGGTCGGCGCCGGGGGAGGCCTGGATCTCGTTGTAGATGCCGAACTTCATGCACGCGCCTCCGCCTCGGCGACCCGGCGCTCGACGGTGCGGTACAGGTGTCGCACGGCCGCCTCCTGGTCGGACAGCACGATGCTGCGGATGGCGCCCGAGTTGAGCGAGCGCTGCGTGACCTCGTTGGTGTAGAGGTCCTCGCGTGACAGGTCGCGCAGCACGATCTTGCTGAACTCCTGACTGATCATTTCGGCCGCCGTGCGCGGACGCGGGAAGTAGTAGGCCAGCTCGTAGACGGTTTCCTGTGGCCCCACCGGCCAGAAGGCGTCCAGGTAGTACCAGCCGGCGCCGACGTTGATGCGCGAGAACGGGAACACGATGTTCAGCTCGAAACCCCAGTCGTCGCTCTTGCCCTGTTGGGTGCCGGGGTAGGCGCCGCGACCGCCGGTGCCCTGCGTGAACGTGGAACCGAACTTGAACGCGATCTGTTCGGTCGGCGACAGGTCGTGCGCCGGGTTGCCGGGGACCGACAGGTGCTGGTTGCCGTTCGGCTGCAGCTTCATGTGGCTGATGTTGCAGTACGGATTGTCGGAGCCGGTGAAGGCGTCCGGTGCCGAGCGCTTGTGCACGAAGGCGACGTGGTAGCCCTCCTGGAAGGCGTTCATGGTGACCTTCCAGTTGGCCTTCACGTGGTAGCGCCAGCGGCCGGCGCAGACCATCTGGTCGAACGGAAACGGCTTCAGGTCCTGGTTGAAGTCGCCCATGGCCTGTTCGAGCGTCTGGCGCGGCGTGTCGTCGAAGTTGACGAACAGGAAGCCGGCCCAGGTGTCCAGGTGCACCGCCGGCAGGCTGTGCCGCGCGCGGTCGAAGTCGAAGAACTGCCCTTCGTCCGGCACGAACTGCAGGCTGCCGTCGGTGGCGAAGGTCCAGCCGTGAAAATCGCACTGCCAACCCTTCACACAGCCATCGGCGGCGCGTACCAGCCGGTTGCCGCGATGCGGGCAGACATTGTGGAACGCCCGCAGCGCGCCGTCGGGTCCGCGCGCGACGATGACCGAGGTGCCCAGCACCTCGATGTCACGCACGAAGAAGTCGCCCGGGTTGGGGATTTCTTCCTCCCGCTTGAGCAGGGCGAACCACTGGTGGCGAAAGATCGCCGCCCGTTCGCGCGCGAAGAAGTCGGCCGACACCACCGTGTCGGTGCTCACCGGGCCGGTGTCCAGGCCGAATGCCTGGGTGTGACCGCACTTCGGTCTGCCCGTGGGTGCATTCATGTCGCTCCTCCTCCGCGCGGGGCTCTGTGGCCCCTGTCTCCGGGGTGTCCGCCGTGGCGGACCGGTCGTTCATTCAGTGCGTCGCTAAGCTACCACGCTCCGTAGGTGATGCGAGTGGCCGGGCCATCAATCCCGCAGGGTGTCCCGCTGCACGGCGTCTGCCCGGTGCGTGCCGGTCAGGGCCATGGCGACGTCCAGTTCCTGGCGCAGGATGGCCAGGACCCGCGCCACGCCGGCTTCGCCGCCGGCCGCCAGGCCGTACAGGGCGGCCTTGCCGATCATGCAGGCGCGCGCGCCCAGCGCCAGTGCCTTCAGGATGTCGGCGCCACGCCGCACGCCGCTGTCGAGAATGACTTCACCGGCACCGCCGA
>NZ_JBFJTF010000139.1:0-5566 GCF_041625615.1 Immundisolibacter sp.
GCGCCGGCACCATCACGGTCGCCATCGGACCGGTCATCGAGACGGCCGACCGTGACCCGGCAGCCGTTCTGTCGGATGCCGAAAACTGGATCGAATCGATGCAGGAAAGACTGGACAACACGGCCCTGAGCCGTTGACAAAGAAATATGTTTAGTACACTGGTGGCCGACCTCGCAGCCGGTGGTGACCGGATAAACCCTTTCATCCAAGAAAGCGCGTACCCGCTACGCAGGAGCCAGACACCAATGAAACTCAAGAAAACGTGTTTCGCCCTCGCCGGATTGTCACTCGTCAGCGCAGGCGCCGTTGCCGGCGACCTGGACGACCGCTGGTACCTGTCGGCAGGCATCGGCTATGCCTTCGGTGATGATGACCGTGAACTGCCCGGCATGGGCTGGGACGTGGACGGCGCACCCGCGGCGTTCGTCGGTGTCGGCAAGGCCATCAATGAATGGCTGAACCTGGAGTTGAATCTCAAGGGCCACCAATTCGACCTGGGCAGCAACAACGGCAACTGGAATCAATACGGTGCCACGCTGGATGGCCTGTTCTTCTTCAACCGGAATCCCGGCTTCGCGCCCTATGCGGTACTCGGTGCCGGCGCCCTGCATTCGGACACCCCCGGCGACAACGAGACCAGCCCGGTGGTCGAGGCCGGTCTGGGCGTGATGCGCATGGTGAACGACGACGGCGACACACTGCGCGCCGAGATCCGGCACCGCTGGGATTTCTCGCCCGACCTGGACCTGCCCGGTGGCAACGACACCTTCAATGACTGGCTGGTGATGGTCGGCGTCACGGTGGCGCTGGGCGAACGTCCCGCCAAGCCGGTGCCGGTGGCCGTGGTCGAGCCCGCGCCGACGCCCGCTCCGCCGCCGCCCGCACCGGTCACCGAAGTGGTCGTACTCAAGGACGTGTACTTCTGCTTCGACTGCTACCACCTGTCGGACGAGGCCAAGCACAAGCTCGACGAGAATGCGCTGGCGCTGATCAACAAGCGGCCCAAGGCCACCTTCGAGCTGGCCGGCCACACCGACTCGATCGGCACCGAGACATACAACCTGCGGCTGTCGCAAAAACGCGTCGACAGCGTGCGCGACTACCTGATCGAGAAAGGCGTCGACGGCACGCGCATGACCGCCAAGGGGTATGGCGAGAGCCAGCCGGTGGCCGACAACAGTACTGCTGCCGGCCGCGCCCAGAACCGACGCGTCGAACTGCGCATCACCGAATAGCCGCCGTCGCCCACCCACCCCCACGGTGCAAGCGGCCATGTGTAACGTGCCTCAGCACATGGCCGCGCATTTGGGCTAGGCTGCACAGTTAAAGCGTAGGCGCACGAAACCTGGGCCGGCGCATCGCGTCAGCGATGATTGCCCCCTCATCCAAAAACGAGGTCTCACATGAACTTAAAACAACAGGCAATTCTGGCCGCCAGCCTCACCGCGCTGTGCGGCGCCGCCGGCGCCCAGGAACTCGACACCCGCTGGTACCTGTCCGGCGGCCTGAGCTACACCTTCGCCGACGATGAGCGGGAAGACATCGCCCCGGGCATCGACGTAGACGACGCACCGGGCGGCTTCGTCGGCATCGGCAAGGCGGTCAACGAATGGCTGAACCTGGAGCTGAACCTGAAGGGCCAGCAGTTCGACCTGGACAGCGCCGGCGAATGGAAGCAGTACGGCGGCACGCTCGACGGCCTGTTCTTCTTCAACCGGAATCCGGGCTTCGCGCCGTTCGCCGTGCTGGGTGTGGGCGCCCTGCACACCGACATCTCCGGTGGTTTCGACGAAACCTCCACGGTGGTCGAGGCCGGCCTCGGCTTCATGCGCGACATCGACGATGACGGCGCCAAGCTCCGCGTGGAGGCCCGTCATCGCTGGGACTTCGCCGACCTCGACATGCCCGGCGTCGATGACACCTTCGGTGACTGGGTCGTGATGGCCGGTGTCAGCATTCCGATCGGTGCCCGTCCGCAGGCCGCACCGGCGCCGCGCCCGGTGGCCGAGGTGGTTGCGCCGCGTCCGGTGCCCACGCCGGAGCCGACGCCGGTCACAGAAACGGTGGTCCTGAAGGGCGTCAATTTCTGCTTCGACTGCGACACGCTGTCCGAACAGGCCAAGAGCACCCTCGACGGCAACGCCATGGCCCTGATCAACAAGCGGCCGAACGCCACCTTCGAGATCGCCGGCCATACCGACAGCATTGGCTCCGACAGCTACAACCAGGACCTGTCACAGCGGCGCGCCGTGAGCGTGCGCAACTACCTGGTCGACAAGGGCGTCGACGCGGGCCGCATGAGCGCCAATGGCTACGGGGAGAGCCAGCCGGTGGCCGACAACAGCACCGAAACCGGTCGGGCACAGAACCGCCGTGTGGAGCTGCGCATCACCGAGTAACGCCTCCTGGCCGGGCCCGCGCCCGGCCCGTTCCCTGCCACGAAACCCGCGCTCCGCCGCGGGTTTCGTGCTTTCTGGACCCGTGCCGGACTACCATCGGACAACGCCCTGACACGGGCGTGTTCACACCAATGAAGTCAGGAGGAGTCCGCATGTCATCGAACACCTACGCCGGCCTCAAAGACCGCGTGGTCATCATCACCGGCGCCGGGCAAGGCATCGGCCGCGCCTATGCCAAGCACTTCGCCGCGCAGGGCGCCATCCCGGTGATCGCCGAGTTCAACGCCGATGCCGGCCGCCGCGTCGAGGCGGAAGTAAAGGCCGAGGGTGGCCAGGCGCTGTTCGTCGCAACCGACGTCGCCGACGAGGCATCCACCCAGGAAATGGCGCGGGCGACGCTGAACGCCTTCGGGCGCATCGACTGCCTGATCAACAACGCCGCCGTGTTCTCGCGCATCACCATGGCACCGTTCTGGGAACTGCCGGTGGACGAGTGGCGACGCGCCATGGACGTCAACATCACCGGCTCCTTCCTGTGCGCACGGGCGGTCGTGCCGACCATGCAGGCACGGCGCTTCGGGCGCATCATCAACATCTCGTCGGCCACCATGATCATGGGCCGCGAGAATTACCTGCACTACATCACCTCGAAATCGGCCATGGTCGGCATGACACGCTCCATGGCGCGCGAACTCGGCCAGTGGGACATCACCGTCAACACCTTCTGGCCGGGGGTCACCAAGACCGAAATCGAGCGCCCGTCCGTGCCGAACGAGGTGTTCGAGCGCATGACACAGATGCAGTCCATCAAGCGGCTGACCCACACCGACGACCTGGCGCACGGCGTGATGTTTCTGTGCTCGGACGATGCCGGCTTCATCACCGGCCAGAGCCTGCAGGTGGACGGCGGGCTGACCTTCATATGAGCGGTAGCGGCCGGCCACCTGAACCGGTGGCCGGCCGGGGCGCTGAGACGGTGGTACAGTGCGCGCCACCTGCACGGGCCACCGTGGCCCCAACCCCAGCCGAGCCATGCCGCGCGAACTGACTATCGCCCTGGCCCAGATGAACTGCCTGGTCGGTGACATCTCGGGTAACGTCGACAAGATCATCGAACTGGCGGCCACCGCCCGCCGTGAACACGCCGCCGACCTGGTGGTCTTTCCGGAGCTGGCCATCACCGGCTACCCGCCCGAGGACCTGCTGCTGCGCCCGGAGTTCATCGAGCGCAGCGAGGCCGGGCTGGAACGCATCCGCCGCGCGGTCGGTGGCATCGCCGTACTGGTCGGCTTTCCGCACCTGCACAAAGGCGAGCTGTACAACGCCGCCGCGGTGCTGCGAGACGGCGAAACGCTGGCGCTGTACCACAAGCACCTGCTGCCCAACTACAGCGTGTTCGACGAAAAGCGTTACTTTCGCGCCGGCAGCCGGCCGGCCGTGTTCGAACTGCACGGCGTGCAGGTCGGCCTGACGGTGTGCGAGGACATCTGGGGCCCGGCGCCGATGGCGCAGGCCGTGCGCGCCGGCGCGCAGCTGGTGGTCAACATCAACGCCTCGCCGTTTCATGTCGACAAACAGGCCGAACGCGAGGCCGTGATCCGCGAGCGCATCGCCGTCAGCCCGGTGCCGGTGGTGTACGTGAACATGGTCGGCGGCCAGGACGAACTGGTCTTCGACGGCGGCTCGCTGGTCATGGACGCCCAGGGGCGCATCACCCAACGCGCACCGGCCTTCGAGGAAGGGTTGTACCTGACGCGGTTGCGCGTGGGCCGCACGGGTGTCGAGCCGCTGCCGGACACCGTGACTGAAACCGATGGCCTGGCCGGCATCTACCAGGCGCTGGTCACCGGCGTGCGCGACTACATCGACAAGAACCGCTTCGCCGGCGCCATCGTCGGCCTGTCCGGCGGCATCGATTCGGCGCTCACCGTGGCGATCGCCGCCGACGCGCTCGGACCGGACCGGGTCCATGCGGTGATGATGCCCTCGCCCTACACCTCGGACATGAGCCTGGAAGACGCGCGCGCCGAGGCAGAGGCCCTGGGCGTGCACTACAGCACCATCTCCATCGCCCAGACGGTCGACAGCATCGAGCGCGCCCTGGCGGACGAGTTCACGGGCTCCACCCGGGACGCCACCGAGGAGAACATCCAGGCGCGCGTGCGCGGCGTTCTGCTGATGGCGCTGTCCAACAAGACCGGCAAACTGGTGCTGACCACCGGCAACAAGACCGAGATGGCGGTCGGCTACGCCACCCTGTACGGCGACATGGCGGGCGGCTTCGCCGTCATCAAGGACGTCCCCAAGCTCCTGGTGTACAAGCTGTCGCACTACCGCAACACCCTGTCCGCGGTGATTCCGGAACGGGTGCTGACACGTGCGCCGTCTGCCGAGCTGCGCCCGAACCAGACCGACCAGGACAGCCTGCCGCCGTACGACATGCTGGACGCGATCCTGGAACTGTACATAGAGCAGGATCGCTCGGCGGAAGACATCGCCCGCGCCACTGGCGCCAGCCTGAAGACCATTCGCGAGGTCATCGCCATGGTCACCCGCAACGAATACAAGCGCCGGCAGGCGGCCCCCGGCGTGCGCATCAGCCAGCGCGCCTTCGGTCGCGACCGGCGCTATCCGATTACCTCCGGCTTCAAGGAGCCGCGCGGCGGCTGACGGCCGGCGCCTACCCAGGCCGCGGCGCTTCTGGTATAAAAGCGGCCTTTTTTCTGGTCGGCGTTGATGCCGGCCCGATTTGCGGAGAATTCCATGTCCAGGGTCTGCGAGGTCACCGGCAAAGGGCCGATGACCGGTAACAACGTGTCGCACGCCAACAACAAGACGCGGCGGCGCTTTCTGCCCAACCTGCAGCGCCACCGCTTCTGGGTCGCCAGCGAGAACCGCTACGTCTCGCTGCGCCTGTCGCGTCAGGGCATGCGCATCATCGACAAGAAAGGCATCGAAACCGTTCTGGCCGAGATGCGTGCCCGCGGCACCAAGGTTTAAGGAGACGTTTCCATGCGCGAGAAGATCAAGCTGGTCTCCACTGCCGGAACCGGGCACTACTACACGACGATGAAGAACAAGCGCAACACGCCGGACAAGATCGAGCTGCGCAAGTTCGACCCCAAGGCGCGCGCCTACGTGACCTACAAGGAAGCCAAGATCAAGTA
>NZ_JBFJTF010000140.1:0-5530 GCF_041625615.1 Immundisolibacter sp.
GCAAAAACCGCTACGCCGCGCGCCACATCCGTAGGAGATCGCCCGTGACCAGTCCCAAGAAAGTTGTGCTCGCATATTCCGGCGGGCTCGATACGTCCATCATCCTGAAATGGCTTCAGGAAACATACCACTGTGAAGTGGTCACGTTTACAGCGGATATCGGCCAGGGCGCCAGCGAGCTTGAACCGGCCAGGCGCAAGGCAGAGTCCATGGGCGCCAGCGCCATGTACGTGGACGACCTGACCGAGGAGTTCGCGCGCGACTTCGTGTTCCCGATGTTCCGCGCCAACGCCCTGTACGAGGGCGAGTACCTGCTGGGCACCTCCATCGCCCGCCCGCTGATCGCCAAGCGTCTGGTGGAGATCGCCCGCGAGACCGGGGCCGATGCCATTTCCCACGGCGCCACCGGCAAGGGCAACGACCAGGTGCGCTTCGAGCTTGGCGCCTACGCGCTGATGCCCGAGGTGCAGGTCATCGCGCCGTGGCGCGAGTGGGATCTCACCTCGCGCGAGAAACTGCTGGCCTATGCCGAGCGGCATGACATCCCGGTGGAATTCAAGCGCGCGGGCCAGACCTCGCCCTATTCGATGGACGCCAACCTGCTGCACATCTCGTACGAAGGCGGCGTGCTGGAAGACCCCTGGCAGGAACCGGAAGCGTCCATGTGGCGCTGGACGGTGAGCCCCGAGCAGGCACCCGACGCACCGCAGTACGTCGAGCTCGAGTACCGTCACGGCGACATCGTGGCGGTGGACGGCGAGGCGCTGACGCCGGCCGAGGTGATGCGCCGGCTGAACGACATCGGCGGGCGCCACGGCGTCGGCCGGGTGGACATCGTCGAGAACCGCTATGTCGGCATGAAGTCGCGCGGCTGCTATGAAACGCCGGCCGGCACCATCATGCTGCGCGCCCATCGCGCCATCGAGTCGCTGACACTGGACCGCGAGGCGGCCCACCTGAAGGACGAACTCATGCCGCGCTACGCCAGCCTGGTCTACAACGGCTACTGGTGGAGCCCGGAACGCCAGCTGCTGCAGACGCTGATCGACGAAAGCCAGCAGCACGTCAACGGCAGCGTGCGCGTGAAGCTGTACAAGGGCAACGTGCTGGTGGCCGGGCGCAAGAGCCCGGACTCGCTGTTCGACCCGGCCATCGCGACCTTCGAGGACGACGCCGGCGCCTACAATCAGGCGGACGCCAGCGGCTTCATCCGCCTGAACGCGCTGCGCCTGCGCAGTGCCGCCCGCCTGCGCGGCGGGGGCTGACGGCGCCTTGGCCACCACATCATCCCCCACCGGGCCCGACTCGGTGGGGCTGGTCCAGCCGCGCAGCTTCCGCTGTGACACGCCGTTGCAGCTCGACAGCGGCCGCGAGCTGCCGGGTTTCGAGCTGAAGTACGAAACCTACGGCACGCTGAACGCCGCCCGCAGCAACGCCGTCCTGGTCTGCCATGCCCTGTCCGGCGACCACCACGCCGCCGGCTGGCACAGCACACAGGACAAGCGCCCGGGCTGGTGGGACCACTGCATCGGCCCCGGCAAGCCGATCGATACCGACCGCTTCTTCGTGGTCGCCTGCAACAATCTCGGCGGCTGCGCCGGTTCGACCGGACCGAACACCATCAATCCGGCCACCGGACGGCTGTGGGGGCCGGACTTCCCGATCGTCACCGTGCGTGACTGGGTACGCAGCCAGGCCCTGCTGGCCGACCATCTGGGCATCCAGCGCTTCGCCGCGGTGGCCGGCGGCAGCCTCGGTGGCATGCAGGCGCTGCAGTGGGCCATCGAGTTCCCGGGCCGGGTGCGCAGTGCCCTGGTCATCGCCGCCGCGCCGCGGCTGTCGGCCCAGAACATCGCCTTCAACGAGGTGGCGCGCAAGGCCATCATGTCCGACCCGGACTTCCACGAGGGCCGCTATGCCGAGCAGGGCGTGGTGCCGCGCCGCGGCCTCATGCTGGCGCGCATGCTCGGCCATATCACCTACCTGTCCGATGGCCTGATGCGCCAGAAATTCGGCCGCGAGCTGCGCGAGGGCAAGATCAGCTTCGGCTTCGACGTCGAGTTCCAGATCGAGTCCTACCTGCGCCATCAGGGCGAGACCTTCGTCGACCGATTCGACGCCAACACCTACCTGCTGATGACCAAGGCGCTGGACTATTTCGACCCGGCGGCCGACTACGACAGCGACCTCACCCGCGCGCTGGCGCGGGCCCAGGCACGCTTCCTGGTGGTGGCGTTCTCCAGCGACTGGCGCTTCGCGCCCGAGCGCTCGCGCGAGATCGTCAAGGCCCTGCACACCGGCGGCAGCTCGGTCAGCTATGCCGCCATCGACTCGCCGGACGGCCACGACGCCTTTCTGCTGCCGAACGATCACTACTTCGCCGTGTTGCGGGCATTCCTGAACCGCATCCACGCCGAACTCGAGGTAACCGCGTGAACGCGTCCGTCGAACACGCGCACAGCACGGCGCCCCACGCCCCCAACGGGGGACTGCGCATCGATCACGCGCTCATCGCGCAGTGGATCCGGCCCGGCAGCCGGGTGCTGGATCTGGGCTGCGGCGATGGCGGCCTGCTGGCGTACCTGCAGGCCGAACGGGCAGTGACCGGCTACGGCGTGGAAATCGAAATCGACCGCGTGGTGCGCTGCGTCGAACGTGGCGTGAGTGTCATCCAGGGTGATCTCGACGCCGGCCTGGCGGACTTCGACACCGACTCGTTCGACTACGTGATCATGAGCCTGGCCCTGCAGGCGGTGTACTTCCCGGCACGGCTGCTGGCCGAAATGCTGCGTGTCGGCCGCGAGGGCATCGTGGCGTTTCCGAACTTCGGCCACATCAGCTGCCGCCTGCAGCTGGCCTTCGGTGGGCACATGCCGGTGTCGGCGGCGCTGCCGGAAACCTGGTACGAGACCGACAACATCCACCTGTGCACCATCCGCGACTTCGAGAGCCTGTGCCGCACGCTGGGCATCCGCATCCTGCAGCGCACGGTGGTCAACCACCAGCACCGCCGGTCGCTGGGCGCACGCCTGCTACCCAACCTGCTGGGTGAAATGGCACTGTATCGGTTCGAGCGCAAACCGGCCCGTTAGGGCTCGTGTCCCCCCACCGCCCGGAGTACCGACATGAAACTGCACCGTCTGCTCGCCGTCACCCTGCTGGCCCCGCTGCTGGCCACCGCCCGGACCCCGGCTCCGCCGGACGCCGAGGTCTACTTCATCACCCCCACCGACGGCGCCACGGTGACCAGCCCGGTGACCGTGCGTTTCGGCCTCAAGGGCATGGGCGTGGCACCCGCCGGCATCCAGAACGACGCCACCGGGCACCATCACCTGCTGGTCGACACCGACCTGCCGGCACTCGACCGGCCGGTACCGACCGACGACCATCACCGGCACTTCGGGGCCGGACAGACCGAAACCACCCTCACCCTGGATCCCGGCACACACACGCTGCAGCTGCTGCTGGGTGACTTTGCGCACATTCCGCACGAACCGCCGGTGATGTCGCCGAAGATCACCATCACCGTCGAATAGGTCGGATAGAAGGCGTCGCCCGCCGGTCCCCGTGCGCGGTGGCCGGCCACCCCAACCCAGACCGGAGCCCTGCCGGCCGTGCCCGCTGAACCGACGCTGCTGCAGATCATCGTGCTGGCCGTGGTGCAGGGCATCACCGAATTCCTGCCCATTTCCAGTTCCGCGCACCTGATCCTGGTGCCGGAACTGCTGGGCTGGCCGGACCAGGGCCTGGCCATCGACGGCGCCATGCACGTCGGTTCGCTGACCGCGGTGCTGTGGTACTTCCGCCGGGGCCTGTGGCCGATGACGCGGGACTTCGGGCGCAGCCTGGGGGGCCACGGCCTGACCCCGGACGGACGCCTGGCATGGGCCGTCCTGCTGGGGACCATTCCGACCGCCCTGGTCGGCCTGCTGCTGCACGACGTCATCGAAGGCCCGCTGCGCAGCGCCGAAGTGATTGCCGCCACCACCATCGTCTACGGCCTGCTGCTGTTGCTGGCCGACCGCACCGCCCGTCAGACCTGCAACGAGTACACCTTTCGCTGGCGCGATGCGGCGATCATCGCCCTCGCCCAGGTGCTGGCACTGGTGCCGGGCACGTCGCGCTCGGGCATCACCATGACGGCCGGCCTGATGGTCGGCCTGACGCGCACCGCAGCGGCGCGGTTCTCGTTTCTGCTGTCGATCCCCATCACCGCCCTGGCGGGCGGCTACGAAATGCTCACGCTGGCACAGACGGGCGCACCGGAACGGCTGGACACCGCCCTGATCGCCGCCGTGGTGGCGGCGATCAGCAGCTACCTGTCCATCGTGTTCCTGATTCGCCTGCTACAGAACCGCGGCATGACGCCGTTCGTCGTCTACCGCCTGCTGCTGGGCGCGTATCTGATCGCGGTGTTCTTCTAGGGGAAACGTCCAGCTGCCCGCGCGTGTCCCGGCGAGCGGCCACCGCCTCAGTCGAAGTGGCACACGTAGTGCGTCGGCTCGATGGCCTCGATGTCGAACCGGCTCTCGCCGGGCACCGCGAACGCCTGCCCGGCGCTGTATTCCTGCCAGCTGTCGCTGCCCGCCTGGCGCACCCGGCAGCGGCCGGCGACGATCTCCATCCGCTCCGGCGCGCCGGTGCTGAACGTGAGCACGGACGGCAGGATCACGCCCACCGTCTTGCGCGCGCCATCGGCCAGGATCACGGTGTGGCTCACGCAGCGGCCATCGAAGTAGACGTTGCCCTCGGTCAGCACGGTGACGTTCTCGAAACGCTCGGTCATGGCGGGTCCTGGCGGGTAGGTGCCGCGCCGCGTGCGGCGCGGCGGGCGGGTCGGGGTTGCCTCAACGCAAAGCCTTGAAGCGCAACCGGTGCGGGCGGGCGGCTTCCTCGCCCAGGCGCTGGCGCTTGTCGGCCTCGTACTCCTGGTAGTTGCCGGCGAAGAACGTCCACTGCGACTCGCCCTCGGCGGCCAGGATGTGCGTGGCGATGCGGTCCAGGAACCAGCGGTCGTGGCTGATCACCAGCGCGCTGCCGGCAAACTCCAGCAGCGCCTCTTCCAGCGCGCGCAGGGTCTCGACGTCGAGGTCGTTGGACGGCTCGTCCAGCAGCAGCACGTTGCCGCCCTTCAGCAGCGTCTTGGCCAGATGCAGACGGCCACGCTCGCCACCCGACAGGCTGCCGACACGCTTCTGCTGATCCGCGCCCTTGAAATTGAAGCGCCCCAGATACGCCCTGGACGGCATCTCGAACTTGCCGACGGTGATGATGTCGGCACCGCCGGAGATGTCCTCCCAGGCGGTCTTGTCGTTGCCGAGCTCGTCGCGGCTCTGATCGACCAGGGCAATGTTGGCGGTCTGGCCGATGTTGATGACGCCACCGTCCGGCTGTTCGCGGCCAGTCAACATGCGAAACAGGGTCGACTTGCCGGCGCCGTTCGGGCCGATGATGCCGACGATGGCACCGGGCGGAATCTTGAAGCTGAGGTCATCGATCAGCAGCCGGTCGCCGTAGCTCTTTCGCACAC
>NZ_JBFJTF010000141.1:0-5372 GCF_041625615.1 Immundisolibacter sp.
CGAACGCGGCTCGGCTACCGGCGGCAGGCGTGTGCGTCCGCTTTGCTCACACGCCGCCAATACCACCCCGCGCCAGTGGGCCAGGCGCCGTGCCTCGCGCTCTGCAGTCAGACGCGCCACGGTGCGTTCAGTGACCAACGGCACGATCTCGCCGACCCCGAGCTCGACGGCCTTTTGCAGGGCGTAGTCCATGCGCTCCCCGCGCGAGATGCCCTGCAGCAGGCGCACGGTGAGGGGCGATTCGGCCCTGTCGGGGGTGAACTCGCCGACCATGGCCTGCAGTGTGGTCCGGTCGGCGCCAGGCACCAGGGTGGCGGCAAACTCGCCGCCGCGCCCGTTGAATAAAACCAGACGGTCACCGGAGCGCAGGCGCAGCACCTTGATCGCGTGATCGTGGGTGCGGCGGTCGAGCGTTACCGGTTCGCCGCAGTGCAGTGGCTGGTCGATGAAAAGACGCGGAATTCGCATGACCGTTCAGCTGTTGGCCAGGCGCACGAAGTCGGCCACCGACAGCCGCTCCGGGCGCAGGCCGGGGTCGATGCCGGCCGCCGCGAACTGGGCAGCGGTGACCAACGTGCCGACGCTGTTGCGCAGGGTCTTGCGTCGCTGAGCGAAGGCCCGCTGAACCAGGTCAGAGAGCCGCCTCTCGTCGGTGGCGGGATGCGGCAGGGTGACGTAGGGCGTCAGCTGCAGCATGCGCGAATGCACTTTCGGCGGTGGAAAGAAGGCGCCTGGCGACACCACGAACAGCGCTTCGGCGGCGCAGGCGTACTGGATCATCACCGACAGCCGGCCGTAGTCGGCGTCACCGGGCGAGGCGACGATGCGGTCGACGACTTCGCGCTGCAGCATGAACAGCATGTCGGCGATCGCCTGGCGGTACGTCAGCAGATGAAACAGCAGGGGCGAGGAGATGTTGTACGGCAGGTTGCCGAACACGCGCAGCCGCTGGCCGGCTGTCGCCAAGGTGGAAAAGTCGAATCGCAGCGCATCCGCGCCGATCAGGTGCAGGCCGTCGTCCTGGAAGCGTTCGGTCAGGTCCACGGCCAGGTCGCGGTCCAGCTCGATGGCGGTCAGTGCCTGCGTACGCGCCAGCACGGGCGCGGTGAGGGCGCCGCGCCCAGGGCCAATTTCCACCAGGTGTTCGCCCGGGCGTGGGTCCAGTGCCGCCACGATGCGGCCGATGGTTGCCGGGTCGTGCAGAAAATTCTGGCCGAAACGCTTGCGCGGTGCGTGCATCAGCCGGTGCCCAGCGTCGCCGCCAGATCAAGCGCGGCACGCAGGCTGCCGGCGTTGGCACGGCCGCTTCCGGCCAGGTCGTAGGCGGTACCGTGATCGACCGAGGTGCGCACGATCGGCAGGCCAAGGGTGACGTTCACCGCCTGGCCGAAGCCGGCGTACTTGAGTGTGGGCAGCCCCTGGTCGTGGTACATGGCCAGCACCGCGTCGAACGGTTCGAGTCGTGATGGGGTGAACAGGGTGTCGGCCGGCAGCGGGCCGGTGACGTCGATGCCTTCGGCAACGGCGGCGGCGATGGCGGGTGCGATGACGTCGATTTCCTCGCGCCCCAAATGGCCACGTTCGCCGGCATGCGGGTTCAGGCCACACACCGCGATGTGGGGCCGGGCGATGCCAAAGCGCCGGCGCAGGTCGTGCGCGAGGATGCGTACAGTGCCGGTCAGACCCGATACGCTCAGGGCGTCGGGCACCTGGCGCAGCGGCAGGTGGGTGGTGGCCAGTGCCACGCGCAGCGCGCCGGCCACCAGGAGCATCACCACCTGCTCCGTGCCGGTGCGCCCGGCCAGGTATTCGGTGTGGCCGCTAAACGGCACGCCCGCATCGCAGATGACCCCTTTGTCGAGCGGCGCGGTGACCAGCCCATCGAAGTGTCCGTCCAGACAGCCACTGACCGCGACGTTGAGTGTTTCGAGCAGCGCCGGGGCATTGACGGGCAGCGGCCGGCCGGCGTCGGGCAGCTGCGTCAGCGGTACGTGCCGGACCGACACGGTGTTCGGCAGCGACGCGGCGGGGACGCCAGGCGCAAGCGGTACCAGGCTGACTTCGTATCCGAGCTGCGAGGCCCGTGCGCGCAGCAGCGTGATGTCGCCGATCAGCGTGATCGCCACCCCCGCCGGCGGCTGGCGGGCGACCTCCAGGCAGATGTCCGGTCCGATACCGGCCGGTTCGCCGACGGTCAGCGCCAGACGTCGCATCACATCGCCTACAGGCGCAGCTCCACGTACGCCTCGTCGCGCAGGCGTTGCAACCAGGTCTGGGTCATTTCCTCGGCTTTGCGCATGCGCAGTGTCTCCATGGCATGGGCGCGGCGGTAGGCGGCGGTGTCGTCATGGCTGCGCCGGCCGAGTACACGGATCAGGTGGTAGCCGAAGTTGGACCTCACAGGTTCGCTGAGCTCGCCCTCGGGCAGGCCCTGCATCGCCTTGGCAAATGCAGGTACCAGGCTCTGGCTGCTGACCCAGCCCAGGTCGCCGCCCTTGATCGCCGAGGTTGGGTCGTCCGAGTGGGTGCGGGCGAGATCGCGCAGGCTTTCGCCTGCCAGGATGCGTCGGCGCAGCGACTGGGCGCGCGCACGGGCTTCGTCCTCGCGGCCTGGTTCGACCTTGACCAGAATGTGTTCGACGTGGGTCTGCTCGACCACATGCCGGCCGCCCGCGGCATCCGATTCGAGAACTTTCAGGATGTGGAAGCCGTTGGCACTTGGAATCACTTCGCTGATCTGACCCGGTGCCAGGTCCCGCACTGCCGCAAGGAAGGGAGCCGGCAGCTCGTCGGCGTTGCGCCAGCCCAGGTCGCCGCCTTCGAGCGCCTGCTGGCCTTTGGACACCGCCACGGCGGTGCTGGCGAAATCCGCACCCGCCGTCAGCTGCTGGTGCACGTCCCGGGCTCGGGCGGCGACGCGCCGTTGCTGTTCCGGCGATGGATCGAGCGGTAGCGGAATGAGGATGTGTGCCAGACGGTAGCGGCCGGCCGCCGCCGCGCCGCCTTCGGCCAGGAAGCGCTCCACCTCGGCCTCGGACACGGCGATGCGGTCGATCACTTCTTTCTGGCGCAACTGGGTGATGCGCATCTCGTCGCGAATGTCGTTGCGAAACTCCCTGAAGTTGCCGCCCTCAACGACGATCGTCTCGCGCATCTGGCTCAGCGTCATGTCGTTGCGCTGGGCGATGTTCTGCAGGGTGAAGTTCAGTTCGTCGTCGCTGATGTTGATCCCGGCTTGGTCGGCCAGTTGCACCTGCAGGCGACGAAGGATGAGGTGATCGAGCACCTGGCGTTCGAACTCGTGCCGTGGCGGCACCGCCGTCCCCCGTCGCTGCAAGTCCGACAGAATGCGCTGGACTTCACGCTCAAGCTCGCTTTCGACGATGACGTCCTTGTTGACGACCGCCACCACGCGGTCGAGGTTGGCGGCCGGCGCCAGGGGTGTCAGCAGCAGCGCGCCGATTAACAGAAGCAGTCGTTTCACGTCAGGATGTTTCCGCAACTTGTCGTCAGTAGCCGTAGGCGTCGCGGCTGTAGCCGAACACGCCCTCGGTGAGCAGGTTTTCCACCTTGTTGCCGATGTTGGTCAGTCCCTTCAGTTCCAGCTCGAACAGGATGGCGCTGGTGGTGTCACCGCTGAGACTGCGCACGTAGCGGCGGGTGACCACCCGCGCGCCCCAACAGCAGCTTTCGTAACCGAGGCCGATGAAGCTCTCGATGATCTTCGACTCCGGCAACGAGTAATAGGACCGCCCGACCAGCTGCCAGTTGCGTCCAAGCGGAATCAGGCCGGAGATGTCGATCTGTTCCAGGCTCTCGGTCAGTCCCGGCGCCGACAGCTTGGGCAGTTCGCGCCGCATGCGGTACGACGCGTTCAGCAGCACACCGTTGTCGGGTCGGTAGTACAGACCGAACACCGAGCGCTGCGTGCTGCCGCTGTCCGGATCCCACTCAAGATCACCACGCGCGGTGAGCGAGCGGGTCAGGCGCGCCCACAGTTCGCCAACGATCGCGGACTCGCTGGCTTCAATCGCCGATCCCGGCCGCAGTCCGACCTGGCGGTCGCGCAGGTAGCGGATCTGGCCGAGGCTGGTGCGCAGCATTTCAACGCCACTGCTGGCGCTCAGGATGCGGCTGGTGACGGCGGCGGTGACCTGGTTGGCGTCACCCTGGCGGTCGGGGCCGGAGAAGCGGTTGGTGCGGAACAGCGACTGGAACGTGAAGTCGGTATCGCTGGTGTCGAACAGGGGAATGTCGTCCTGATCGCGGTTGGGGATGTACAGATAGAACAGCCGCGGCTCCAGGGTTTGAACCGCATCGACGCCCCACAGGTCGAGGTCGCGTTCGAAGAACATGCCGCTGTCGACGCTGAAGATGGGGACCGAGCGGCTCGGGTTGTCGTCGCGTCCGGGCAGCTGGTCGTTGAGCGAGTATTGGGTGTAGCGGAAGCCGAGCCGCGGTTCGACCCGGAAGGCAGCCGTTTCCCAGGGCAGACTCAGGCTCGGGTACAGATCGATGCGCGTGCCGTCGACCAGGTCCGGGTGGTCGTACTCGGTGAATTCGCTGTCGATGGCGTAGTTCAGATCGCCGAACAGGAAGCCCGAGGTGTTGAACATGAGCTGCGGCAGGCGCCGGTAGGGACGGCTGCCGGACAGCGTCTGATACGTCTCTACCTGACCGCGTACGCGCCAGTTGTCGCCGTTGTAGCTGGTGGTCGCCAGACGCTGCAGGTGGGTCGTGCTGACGTCGGTCAGGTTGTTGCCGAAGTCCTCGAAATACTGGTCGTCGGACACCCGGTTGTAGCTGAGGTAGTGCGTCCAGCGCGGTGTGAAGCGCCCGTTCTGCTTCAGGAAAACGTAGTTGCGGTCGCGATCCGCTTCCTTGTCCGACGGCAGCAGGGTGCCGCCGATCTCGCCTTCTGTGCCGCGGAACAGGTAGCGGCCGAGCCCCCCCATCATCAGGCCGCGCTTGCTCATGTACCGCGGGGTGATGGTGGCGTCGTAGTTCGGTGCCAGGTTCAGGTAGTACGGTGCCCGGAACTCGAAACCGGTTTCGTCCGAGTTGCCGGCACTCGGCGCCAGGAAGCCCGACTTGCGCTCGTCCGACAGCGGAAAGCTGAAGTACGGGCTGTACAGAATGGGCACGCCCTTGAAATCCAGGACCACGTTGCGGGCCGAGCCCTGGCCGTCGTCGAAGTCGAGGTCGACCTTGGTGGCGCGCAGCGCCCAGTCACGCTTGCCGGGCGGGCAGGTGGTGTAGAAGGCGCCTTCCAGGGTATGGCGGCTGGCGTCGCGTCGAATGATGCGCGTGGCCCGGCCGCGGGCACGCTTCTCGCGCAGGGCATAGCTCGCGTTCTCGATGGTGCCCTGGTC
>NZ_JBFJTF010000142.1:0-5365 GCF_041625615.1 Immundisolibacter sp.
GCCCTGGTACGACGGCGAAAGCGCGCTCGTCTGGCCGGCCGACGGCCCGCCGCAGCCGATCAACATGGGCTGCAACGCTAACGACCTGATCGATTGAGCACGAGCGCCGCGCCAAGGCATCCGCGGCACGCGGAAGTGCCGCGCGTGCTCGACGCAGCGCGCTGAACACGCCCCCCCCGAAAACCACGCGTTTCGGGGGCGGGGGCTGGGCGGCCCCGGACGGACCGATCCGGCCTCTCAAATCAAGGCGTCTGCGCGTTTTCCTTCGGCGGCGCGATCATGTCGCGCGCCGACAGCCCGGTCGGCAGCAGCGACCAGCTGGCCACGTAGATGGTGGAGTAGGCGCCGGCGATCACGCCCAGCAGCATGGCCACCGAAAAGCTGTGGATCGCATCACCACCGAAGAACACCAGCGGCAGCAGCGCCAGCACCACGGTGGCGGTGGTGGCGATGGTCCGCGCCATGGTCTCGTTCACCGAGCGGTTGATGACCTCGCGCGTGCTGGCCTTGCGCATGCGCGGGAAGTTCTCGCGGATGCGGTCGTAGATGACCACCGTGTCGTTGATGGAGTAACCGATCACCGTCAGCACCGCCGCCACCACGGTCAGGTCGAATTCCAGCCCGATCAGCGAACAGAACCCCACGGTGATGATGGCGTCGTGCGCCAGCGACACGATGGCGCCGATGGCGAAGCGGTACTCGAAGCGGAACGCCACGTAGGCGCCGATGGCCAGCACCGCGTACAGCAGCGCCAGGGCGGCGTTGGTCACCAGCTCGTCGCCCACCTGCGGGCCGACGAATTCCACCCGCTGGAGCGTCACCCCGTCAGTGCCGCCGGCGTCGAGCGCCTGGAGCACGCGCGTGCTGAGCTCGCCGCCGGACCCGGCCTCACCGACCGGAATGCGCACCAGCACCTCACTGCGGGTACCGAAGTACTGCACCACGGCCTTGTCCAGACCGTGGCCGGCCAGCGCCGCCTGTACCTGCGGCAGCTCCACCGGCGCCGGATACTGCACCTCGACCAGTGTGCCGCCGGTGAAATCGATGCCGAAGTTGAGGCCGCGCACCGCCAGTGACACCACCGACGCCACCACCAGCAACGCTGACAGCGCCAGCATCACCGGCGAATAGCGCATGAAATCGACTTTGAAGGCCGGCTGTGCCATGGCTCAGCTCCGCGCGGCAGACGCCGCGCGGCGGCCGCGCGGCTGGATGAGGTTGACCAGGGCACGGCTCACGAACACCGCCGTGAACACGGTGGTGACGATGCCGATCGACAGCGTCACCGCAAACCCCTTGACCGGGCCGCTGCCGAAAATGAACAGCAGCAAACCGGCCAACAGCGTGGTGACGTTGGCGTCCAGAATGGTGCCGAAGGCGCGGTCGTAGCCGGCGGCGATGCTGGCCTGCGGCGAGTTGCCGTTGCGCAGTTCCTCGCGGATGCGCTCGTTGATGAGCACGTTGGCGTCCACCGCCATACCCAGCGTCAGCACGATGCCGGCGATTCCCGGCAGGGTGAGCGTGGCCTGCAACAGCGACATGACGGCCACGATCAGCACCAGATTCCCGGCCAGGGCGACGTTGGCCATCATGCCCAGCGTCCGGTAGCGCACGGCCATGAACAGCACCACCAGCAACAGCGCCATCAGCACTGCGCGCTCGCCCTTCTCGATGTTCTCGCGCCCCAGGCTGGGGCCGACGGTGCGCTCCTCGACGATCGCCAGCGGTGCCGCCAGCGAGCCGGCACGCAGCAGCAGCGCCAGGTCGCGCGCCTCGCGGGCGTTGTCCATGCCGGTGATCTGGAACCGCCGCCCGAGGCGGTCCTGGATCACCGGCGCGGTGATCACCTCTTCGGTGCGGCGGTTGCGCCGCTCGAGCGTGCCGTCCGGCTGGCGCACGGTGTCGGTCTTGTTCTCGATGAACACCACCGCCAGCCGGCGGCCGATGTTGTCACCGGTGACGCGCTCGAAAATGCCCGCGCCGCGCCCGTCCAGCGACACGTGCACCACGGCGCCAGCGGACTGCTGGTCGAAGCCCGAGGCGGCGTCGGTGATGTATTCGCCGGTCAGGATGGCGCGATCCTTGAGCAGGATCTGTCCGCCGTCGCGCGTGGGATACAACCGCGAGCCGGGCGGCACGCGGCCGGCCACGGCACTCCCCAGGTCGTGCTCCTCGTCCACCAGCTTGAATTCCAGGGTGGCGGTGGCGCCCAGCACTTCCTTGGCGCGGGCCGTGTCCTGCACGCCCGGCAACTGCACGATGATGCGGCTGTCGCCCTGCTGCTGCACCACCGGCTCGGCAACGCCCAGTTCGTTGACGCGGTTGCGCAGGGTGGTCATGTTCTGTTGCAGCGCCAGGCGTCGCACCTCGCGCAGGTAGGCGTCCCCCAGCCGACCGATCAGTCGCTGCGCGTCACCGGAGGCGGTTTCCACGACCAGCTCCGGATGCGTGCGTTCGATCAGCTGCTGCGCCTGCGCCACGTCGGTGTCGGCGCGCAGACGCACCTCGACCGCGCTGCTGCCGTCGGGCTCGGCCACCCGGCGCGCCCACTCGTAACGCAGGCGCTGCTCGCGCAGCAGCTGGCGCAGGTCGTCGACCAGCCGGTCCTCGGCCGCGCGCACGGCAGCGGCGGTGTCCACTTCCAGCAGGAAATGCACACCACCGCGCAAATCCAGGCCAAGGAACATCGGCTGCGCCCCGAGCGCACCCAGCCACGGCGGCGCCGCCGGCACAAGATTCAGTGCCACCGTGTAATCGGACCCCAGGCGCGCGCGCACCACATCCTGCGCCTCGAGCTGCTGATCGGTGTCGGCAAACCGCACCGTAAGCCCCTCGTCGGTGATGGCGATCGCACGCGCCTGCAAGCCGGCCGCCTGCAGCGCGTCACTGACCTCGCGCTGGGCATCGGCATCCACCACCCGCCCGCGCTGGCCGGAAATCTGCAGGGCCGGATCGGTGCCGTAGACATTGGGCAGGGCGAACAGCGCACCCAGCACCAGCACCGCGGCCAACAGCAGGTTGACCCACCAGGGATAACGGTTCATGTGGGCCGTCTCAGAGGGTGTTCAGCGTCCCTTTCGGCAGCAGCTGACCTACCGCCTGCTTCTGCACCTTGACCTCGACCCCGTTGGCGATCTCGACCGCCAGGAACTGTTCGGTGACGCGCACCACGCGCCCGGCCAGGCCACCGGCAACCACCACCTCGTCACCGGCCTTGATCTCGCTGACCATCTTGCGGTGTTCCTTCTGCCGCTTCATCTGCGGCCGGATCATCATGAAGTAGAACACCACGAACAGGGCCAGCACGAAGAACATGCTTTCGAAACCCGGCGGCGACGCGGCGGCCGCCGGCGCCTGCTCGGCAAAGGCATCGCTGATGAACATCGACATGCGCGTTTCCCTAGCTTGTGACGAGGCAGTTTCCGCCCCCGAAAAAAGGCGCCGGATTATGCCACAGGGGGTACCGGCAGCCCCTGGCGACCGTAGAACCCGGCCACGAACGCATCCAGTGACGCGGTCTCGATGGCGCGCCGCAGGCCCTGCATCAGTACCTGGTAGTAATGCAGGTTGTGCAGGGTGTTCAGACGCAAACCGAGCAACTCGCCGGCCTGATCCAGATGCCGCAGATAGGCACGGCTGTGGTGCTGACAGGTGTAGCAGCCGCAGTTCTCCTGCACCGGCCGGGTGTCGTCCCGGTAACGGGCGTTGCGCAGGCGCAGCACCCCCTCATCGGTGAACAGATAGGCGTGACGCGCGTGGCGGGTCGGCATGACACAGTCGAACATGTCGATGCCGCGCCGCACCGCCTCCACGATGTCCTGCGGCGTGCCCACCCCCATCAGGTACCGCGGCCGGGTTTCCGGCAGGCGCGGCCCCAGAAAGTCCAGCACACGCAGCATGTCCTCCCGCGGCTCGCCCACCGAAAGCCCGCCCACCGCGTAGCCGTCGAACCCGATATCCAGCAGGCCGGCCAGCGACGTTGCGCGCAGGTCCTCGTACACACCGCCCTGCACGATGCCGAACAGCGCCGACGGATGGTCGCCGTGCGCCTCGCGGCTGCGCCTCGCCCAGCGCAGCGACAGCTCCATCGAGCGCCGGGCCTCGGCGTGCTCGGCCGGGTACGGCGTGCACTCGTCGAAGATCATCACCACGTCGCTGCCCAGGCCGTGCTGGACGGCGATCGCCTCCTCCGGGCCCAGGAACACGCGGCTGCCGTCGATGGGCGACCGAAACTGCACCCCCTGCTCGCTGATCTTGCGCAGGGTCTTCAGGCTGTACACCTGAAACCCGCCCGAGTCGGTGAGGATCGGCCGCTGCCAGTCCATGAACCCGTGCAGTCCATCGTGCCGGCGCACGATGTCCACCCCCGGGCGCAGCATCAGGTGAAAGGTATTGCCGAGCAGGATCTGCGCGCCGGTATCGGCCACTTCCTGCGTGGTCAGCGACTTGACCGTGCCCTGCGTGCCGACCGGCATGAAGGCCGGCGTGTCGACCACGCCCCGGCCAAACACCAGCCGCCCGCGGCGGGCGGCGCCGTCACCGGCCAGGCGCTCGAAGGTCAGCGGCATGGCGTGCGCTCCAGCAGCATGGCATCCCCATAGCTGAAAAAGCGGTATTCACTGCTTACCGCGTGTCGGTAGGCGGCCATCACCGCCTCGTAGCCACCAAAGGCGCAAACCAACATGAGCAAGGTCGACTCCGGCAGGTGGAAGTTGGTGATCAGCGCATCGACCACGCGAAACCGGTAGCCGGGCGTGATGAACAGGCGGGTTTCGCCGACAAACGGCGCCAACGCGCCGTCCGCTGCCGCGCTTTCAAGCGCCCGCACCACGGTCGTGCCGACCGCCACCACCCGCCCGCCACGCGCGTGCGTCGCGGCCACCTGCGCGCACACCTCGGGCGACACATCCAGCCACTCGGCATGCATGCGGTGCGCGTGGAGATCCTCCACCCGGACGGGCTTGAAGGTGCCGGCACCCACATGCAGCGTGACCTGGCCGATCTGCACGCCCAGGCCACGCAGTCGTTCGAGCAGCGGCGCGTCGAAGTGCAGACCGGCGGTCGGTGCGGCCACCGCCCCCGGACGTTGCCCGTAGACCGTCTGGTAACGGTTTTCATCGTCGTTGCCGGCCTGGCGGGTGATGTACGGCGGCAGCGGCAGCTGGCCGATGGTGTCCAGCCAGTCGCGCACGGGGCGGTCGAACCGCAGCTGGCGGAATTCGCCGACCACCTCACCCAGGGTGGCCACCACCTGCTGACCACCGCCGGCGAACGTCACCGCCGCCCCCGGCTTCAGCGACTTGCCGCCGCGCAGTTGCACCAGCGCCGTGTACTCGCCCTGCAGGCGTTCGATCAGCGCCTCGAC
>NZ_JBFJTF010000143.1:0-5351 GCF_041625615.1 Immundisolibacter sp.
CTGGTGTTCAGCAGCGGCCTGCTGGGCATGACCGCCGGCTCGCTGGTTCTGGGGCCGGCCGCCGACCGCATCGGCCGTCGCCGCATGATCCTGCTGGCCACCACCGTGCTCGGCACCAGCACGCTGGCCACGGCCGCCGCCACCGACGTGACGCAGCTGGTGGTGCTGCGCGCGTGCACCGGCGTTGCCATCGGCGCGCTGCTGCCGAGCCTGAACACCCTGGTCGCGGAATACGCGCCGGACCGCCGGCGCAACCTGGCCATCAGCTTCATGCACCTGGGCTATCCGGTCGGGGGCATGGCCGGCGGCTTTCTCGCCGCCCAGCTCATCCCGGCCGCCGGGTGGCCGGCGCTGTTCGTGGCCGGCGGCCTGTTCACGCTGGCGGTGGTGCCCATCCTGCTGCTGTGCCTGCCCGAGTCGCTGCACTACCTGCTGCGCAGCGGCCGCGCGGATTCACCGGCGGCCGCCCATCTGGCCGGCCGGCTGGGGCTCGACCTGGCCGCCGCCACGGCACACGCCGCGCCGACACCGGCGACCCCGGTACGCGAGGTGCTGCGCGGACGCTGGCTGGCGCCGGGGCTGGCGCTTTGGGCCTGCTTTTTTCTCGGCAACCTGACGCTCTACTTCGTGCTCAACTGGACGCCCACCGTGCTGGTCGAGGCCGGCCTGCCGCAGGCGCAGGCCATCCGCGCCGGACTGCTGCTGAACCTCGGCGGCGGCCTTGGCATGCTGACGCTGGGCTATCTGTCGGCACGCTGGTCCATGCACGGCATGATGAGCGCGTTCTTCGTCGTCGGCGGCGCGTTGGTGATGGCGCTCGGCCAGTTGTCCCAGGTCGCCGGGGTGCTGTTCGCCTGCACCGTGCTGGCCGGCTTTTTCTCGCTCGGCGCGCTGATCGGCCTGTACTCGCTGGCGGCGCGGCTGTATCCGGACACCCGCCGCGCCACCGGCGTCGGCCTGGCGATCGGCGCCGGCCGTTTCGGCGCCATTGCCGGCCCGTACGCCGGCGGGCTGCTGATCGCGCTGGGCTGGCCGATGGGGCACTACTTCGCCCTGCTGGCGCTGCCGCTGCTGGCGGCCGCGGTCATCGTATGGCGCGTGCGCCCACCGGCCGGACGCGACTGACACGCCGCCAGCACCGGCCCCGATCAATCCCGTCGCGGCAACAGCAACACCACCGCCAGCAGCGCCAGCGCCCACAGCAACGCCGGCACACCCAGCCACAGCGGCTGACTGAGGCCGGCCAGGTGCAGCACCCAGCCGGCCACGGCCACCAGCGCGCTGCCGCCGAGCACCGCGTCCAGTCGCCGCGGCAAACGCCGGCGGCGCGGCCTGTCGGGCGGCAGCGACGGCTGTGCCTGCATCAGGGCACCGTAGACCAGGTTCGGCAGGCGCGGCAGGGTATCCGCCCACAGCGGCATTTCCTGGCGCAGCGTGCTGCGCACCGCCCGCCAGCCGATGCGCTCATGCATCCAGCGCTCCAGATAGGGCTTGGCGGTGCGCCACAGATCGAGCTCCGGGTACAGGCGCCGGCCGAGGCCCTCGATGTTGAGCAGGGTCTTTTGCAGCAGCACCAGCTGTGGCTGCACCTGCATGTCGAACCGCCGCGCCACCTGGAACAGGCGCAGCAGCAGCACACCGAACGAGATGTCCTTCAGCGGCTTGTCGAAGATCGGCTCGCACACGGCGCGGATGGCGGCCTCGAACTGGTCCACCCGCAGGTCGGCCGGCACCCAGCCGGCGCGCACGTGGGCCTTGGCCACGGTGGCGTAGTCACGGTTGAAGAAGGCCACGAAGTTCTCGGCCAGGTAGCGCTGGTCGGCCGGGTTCAGACTGCCGACGATGCCGAAATCGACCGCGATGTACTGCTCGCCCGGACCCACAAAGATGTTGCCGGCGTGCATGTCGGCGTGAAAGAAATTGTGCTCGAACACCTGCCGGAAGAAGATCTCCACGCCGCGCTCGGCCAGACGGCGAAAGTCCACCCCGGCCGCGCGCATGACATCCACGTTGTCGATGCCGATGCCGCGGATGCGCTCCATCATCATCACGTTCACCCGCACGTAGTCCCAGTACACCTCGGGCACGTACAGATCGGGCGAGTCCAGCCAGTTGCGGCGCAGCTGACTGGCGTTGCCGGCCTCGCGCATCAGGTCCAGTTCGTCCATCAGCGTCAGCTCGAACTCGCGCACCACCTCCACCGGACGCAGGCGCCGTGCCTCGCGCAGCGTACGCTCGGCGAAGCGGGCCAGCAGGTTCAGCAGACGGATGTCGCGGCGGATGCGCGGCGCGATGCCCGGCCGCACCACCTTGAGCACCACCTCGCGGCCGTCCGGCAGGCGTCCGGCGTGCACCTGGGCAATCGAGGCGGACGCCAGCGGAACGTCGTCAAACTCGCTCAGCACCGCCTGCAGCGGCTGACCGTAGGCAGTCTCGATGATGCGCCGCGCCTGCTCGGCCGGAAACGGCGGCACCCGGTCCTGCAGGCGCACCAGTTCGTCGGCGATATCCGGCGGCAGCAGGTCGCGCCGCGTGGACAGGATCTGTCCGAACTTGACGAAGATCGGCCCCAGCGACTCCAGCGCCTGACGCAGGCGCACGCCACGCGGCGGACGCCGACGCCAGCGCCACGGCAACAGGCGCAGCAGCAGGCGGCCGCCGGGCATACGCGGATGACCGAGAATGATCTCGTCGGCGCCGGCGCGCGTCAGCACGAACAGCACCCACCACAGGCGCAGCAAGCCCGGCAGGCTGGTCATTGCTGACGCAGGATCAGCAGCGCCACACGCCGCTCCAGCGCCGCCACTGCCTCGTGCAGTTCACGCACCTCGGCCCGGAAGCTGTCCCACTCGGCGGCGCTGACCAGGGTCGGCCGCTCGTACTGCAGGAACTCCGCCCCGCTGCGCAGCAGCGAACCGGCGCCCTCGCGCACGGCCTCACCGGCCCCACCGAGCGCCTGCGCGCCGCGCTGCGCCAGGACATCACCCAACAGCGGTGCCAGCAGCTGCGGCCAGTCGATGCGCGCCGCGCGCAGCGCGTCGGCAAAGGCGCTCGCCAGCAGCTTGTCGCCCTCGATGTCCAGACCGCGGACGTCACCCTCCGCCTGCGCGCGCAGCAGATCGGCCAACCGGCCACGGATGCGCACATCGGCTGCTTGCGGCGCTTCCATCAGCTGCAGGCCGTGCCGGTGCGGCACCACGCCCAGCGCCATGCCGACGGTCGCCGGCTCGATCACGATCAGCCGGCCATCCAGTGCGGCCAGGCGTTCGAGCGTGGCCGGGTCCAGCGCCAGCACGCGGTTGAGCGCCAGTTCCAGCGCCGCCAGCGGCATGGCCGTCACAGCCGGTAACCCCGATGTACCGCAACGATGCCGCCGGTGAGATTGAAGTACTGGCAACGGGCAAAGCCGGCCACGTGCAGCATGCCCAGCAGCGTGTCCTGATCCGGATGGCGGCGGATCGATTCGGCCAGATAGCGGTAGCTGTCGGCATCCCCCGCCACCAGCCGGCCCAGGCGCGGCAACACCTGAAAGCTGTAGGCGTCGTAGACCGGCTTCAGCGGCGGCAGTACCGGCCGCGAGAACTCCAGCACCAGCGCCCGTCCGCCAGGCTTGAGCACGCGATGCATCTCGACCAGCGCCGCCTGCTTGTCGGTGACGTTGCGCAGGCCGAAGCCGATGATCACGCAGTCCAGACTGCGCTCGGCCAGCGGCAGGCGCTCGGCATCCAGCTGCAGGTAATCGACGTTGCCGGCGATACCGGTATCCAGCAGGCGCTCGCGGCCGCGCGCCAGCATGGCGCCGTTGATGTCGCCCAGCAGCACGCGCCCGGCCGGCCCCACGCGCGGCGCCAGCAGACGCGTCAGGTCGCCGGTGCCGCCGGCCAGGTCCAGAATCCGCTCGCCCGGCTGCGCCGCGACCAGCCCCACCGCGAAGCGCTTCCAGACCCGATGCAGGCCCAGCGACATGAGGTCGTTCATCACGTCGTAGCGCCCGGCGACCGAGTCGAACACCGCGCGCACGCGCCGCGCCTTGTCGGCGAGCGGCACCTCGCTGAAGCCGAAATCCGTGGTGTCGTTTTCCATGGCGGTACCGGGGGCGGGAACAGCAACGCCGCGCGTGTGAAGCGGCGCCTGCAAGTGTACTCGACCGCCTGCGCCCGCCCGCCGCGTCGGCCCTTTGCCGGGTACCGCCGCTACAGGATGTAGCGGCTCAGATCCTGGTCGCCGGCCAGATCCTTGAGGCGTTCATCGACGTAGGCCGCGTCCACGGTGACCGTGCTGCCGCTGCGGTCGGCGGCGGCGAACGACAGGTCCTCCAGCAGGCGCTCCATCACCGTGTGCAGGCGCCGGGCGCCGATGTTCTCGGTGCGCTCGTTGACCTCGTGGGCGATCTGCGCCAGGCGCCGCACGCCGTCCGGCACGAACTGCAGCGTCACACCCTCGGTGGCCAGCAGCGCACTGGCCTGCTCGGTGAGCGCCGCGTCGGTGTCGGTCAGGATGCGCTCGAAGTCCTCCACGCGCAGGGAGTCGAGCTCCACGCGAATCGGCAGACGGCCCTGCAGTTCCGGGATCAGGTCGGACGGCTTGCTGAGGTGAAACGCGCCCGAGGCGATGAACAGGATGTGATCGGTACGCACCTGGCCGTGCTTGGTGGTGACCGTGCTGCCCTCGATCAACGGCAGCAGATCGCGCTGCACACCCTCGCGCGACACCTCGCCACCGCTGCCGCCGCGGTCACCGCCGCGCTGGGTGATCTTGTCGATCTCGTCGATGAACACGATGCCGTTCTGCTCGGCGTTGGCGACGGCGGCGCGCTTGATGTCGTCCTCGTTGACGAACTTGGCGGCTTCCTCGTCGGTCAGCAGGCGCAACGCCTCGGCCACGCGCACCTGGCGCCGGCGCGTGCGCTGCCCGCCCATGTTCTGGAACATGCCCTGCAGTTGCTGGGTGAGCTCCTCCATGCCCGGCGGGGCCATGATCTCCACCCCGACCTGGGGCAGCGTGACCTCGATCTCCACCTGCTTGTCGTCGAGCTGCCCTTCGCGCAGGCGCTTTCGCAGTTTCTGGCGCGTGTCGGCGCTGCTGTCAGTGCTGGACCCGAGGTCATCGCTGCCCGAGCCGGGCAGCAGCAGGTCGAGCACCCGCTCCTCGGCGGCGTCTTCGGCGCGGTGGCGCACCTTGGCCAGTTCCTGCTCGCGGGTCTGCTTGACCGCCACGTCCATCAGGTCGCGGATGATGGATTCCACATCACGCCCGACGTAGCCAACCTCGGTGAACTTGGTCGCCTCAATCTTCAGGAACGGCGCGCCGGCCAGTCGCGCCAGGCGGCGGGCGATCTCGGTCTTGCCAAC
>NZ_JBFJTF010000144.1:0-5319 GCF_041625615.1 Immundisolibacter sp.
CACCGATGTGCCGCCGACCAGCAGTGTGCCGGCATTGGCCGCCCCGGCGGTCGTCACGAAACTGCCGTTACCGGCCCGCGCGCCGGCAAACACCGCCGCGCCGGTGTCGGCGATGGCGATGCTGTTGCCAGGCCCGACCTCGAGCCGGCGCTGACCGCCGTCGCCAACGTAGCGGACCACGCCGGCGCTTTCCTGGAACGGGGGGGCGGTGACGCTGTAGCCGGCGAACAGATGCTCGCCATCGGTACCGCGGCTGTTGGCCAGCGCCAGCAGTTGGCCGCGCAGCGCCTCGACCTCGGCCGCCAGGCCCGATCGCGACTGCACCGACTGCGTCGAAGACACGCCCTGCAGCGCCAGTTCGCGCACCCGCTGCAGCACGTCACCGACGCTGGCCAGAGCGCCCTCCTCGGCCATCAGGGCGGCATTGGCGCGGTTCACCGTCGCATCGAACGAGCTGCCGGCCGCCAGCGCCGCGCTGAAGCGGCTGACGCTCGCCGCACCGGCCGGGTCGTCGACCGGGTTCTCCAGGCGCAGGCCACTGCCGAGTTGGCGCTGTACCTGCGCCAGCACGGTCTCGCGCTGCTGCATGGTGGCCAGGCTGCGGGCATAGAAATCGGCTGTCGATACACGCATCACCGGGCCACCGCGTTCAGAAGACTGGCGAACATGGCGTCGCTGATCGAGATGATCTGCGCCGCCGCCTGATAGGCCTGCTGCAGCTGCACCAGGTTGGCGGCTTCCTCGTCGAGGTTGACCCCGGACACCGCCGCCTGGGAGGCCCGCGCCTGATCGACCAGCACCTGGCGCGCGTCGGCACCGATGCGCGCCTGCTGACCGGCGCTGCCGACCCGTGCCAGCAGCCCGGCGTAGCTGGTCAGCGCGCTGGCCCGCCCGCCTTCGAGCACCTGCCGCGACTCGTAGCCGGCCAGGGCCTGGGCGTTGCGGCCGTCGCCGCTGCCGCCGCTGTTCGGTTCGACACGGAACACGTCGCCGGCCGCCGGCGCACCGTCCAGGCGCACGCTCCAGCCGTTGAAACTCAGCGTGGCGCCGGCGACCGGATCGTAGGCCACGCCCGTCGCCGGCAAACCGGCACCGCTGCCGGTCACGTCGAAGGTGGTGGCCGACGTGAAGGTGATGGTGACCGGGTTCAGCAGATCGCCGGCGGGCGTCGGCAGCGACACGGCACCGGGCGCGCCGAGCTGTCCGGTACCGACGTTGCCGGCATCGACCGCGCCGCGCACCGGCCCGGCCAGCGCCAGGCGCGCCGGATCGGCAATGGCCAGACCGAACTGGCGCGCCGCATCGCCGGCCGGGTCGATCAGGTAACTGTCGCCGACCGCCAGTGCACCCGAGGCCAGGCTCAGCGTCACGCCGTCCACCGTTTCCGGGGCGCCGGGGAAGGTGCTCAGCGCGAACACCTTGCCGTCCCCCAGGCGCGTGAGCGAATACCCGCCGGCGTCGCGCGCCAGCCGATAGCGGCTGTCGGTGAGGCCAGCCACGTCGCCGATGCTGGCGTCGACCACCCCGTTGCCGGTATTGGCGCTGCCGCTCATTACGCGCGGCGCGGCGCGAAGATCGTTCCACAGGTTGCCGCCGAGCTCACCGTAGGCGTCCAGGCCCAGCTGGTGCTGCGCGTTGGCGGTGATGGCCAGTCCGGTCACCACCCGGCCCACCGAGGCGCGGGCCGGGTCCAGCACCTGACGGCGGAAATCGAGCAGGCCGCCCAGTTCGCCACCGCTCATCTGCTCGGTCACCGCGCCGGTGCCGCTCGATCCGGTGAAGTAGATCTCCGGGCGCGCCGGGTCGTACTGGCCACCGCCGATGCTCAGCGTGAACGCCTGCGTGCCGGTGACCAGCGACTGCCCGGTGCCGATCATCACGTTCAGCGTGCCGTCGTTCTGCGGAATGGTCTGCACCGCGATCTTCGAGGACAGCTGGCCGATCAGCCGGTCGCGGCTGTCGAGCAGGTCGTTGGCCGGCGCCGTGCCCGAGGTGGCGATGCGCCGGTTGACGTCGGCGATCTGGCTGGCCAGAGCGCTGATCTCGCTCACCGTGGCGGTGATGCGGCCGTTGATTTCCTGCTCCAGGCTGCGGAACGTCCCGTCCAGGGTGTGCACCCGGGTCGCCAGCGTCTGCATGCTGGACAGCGCCGCCTGGCGCGCCGAGGCGTCCTGCGGCGCCGCCGCCACCGTGCGCAGCGCCGCGTAGTAGTCCGACAGCGCGCCCTGCAGGCTGGACGAGGCGTCCGACAGCGGCGCGCCCAGGCGCGTGCTCAGGTCGGCCACCGTCTGCAGGCTTTTCTGCGCCGCCGTCTGCCCCCACAGCTCGGCCGTGACGAAGCGGTCGTAGGCGCGCTGCACGGTGGCCACCTGCACGCCGTTGCCGTAGTAGCTGTCCCCGAGGTACTGGGCCGTGGCCGGCGTGAACTCGGCCCGCTGGCGGCTGTAGCCGTCGGTGGCGACGTTGCTGATGTTGTGGGCGGTGACGTCGAGCGAGCGCTGGAACGCCAGCAGCCCGGACACTCCGATGTTCAGCGCGCTCATGCCCGTGCTCCGGCAGCAGTGTCACCGTCGAGGTCGGCCAGCAGCGGGCTGGCCATGACGCCCAGGATCTTGTCGGCGTAATCGGGGTCGGTGGCATAGCCGGCGGCCTGCAGGCCGCGGGCGAAGCCGGTCGCATCCCCGGCCGCCAGCGCCTGCCGGTAACGCGGGTTGTCGGTCAGAAAACGCAGGTAGTCGTCGAAGGCCTCGGCCGGCGAACCGTAGGCGCGAAACTGCGCCACCTCGCGCTGCAGGGCGCCGTCGCGAAACTCCAGCGTCGGCACCGTGGTCACCGCCCCGCCCCAGCCGTGGGCCTTGATGCCGAACAGGTTGTGGCTGGGCCGACCGTCCGGCGTGCGCGCCATGCGCTCGCCCCAGCCGGTTT
This sequence comes from Immundisolibacter sp., assembly GCF_041625615.1. Classification (GTDB taxonomy): domain Bacteria; phylum Pseudomonadota; class Gammaproteobacteria; order Immundisolibacterales; family Immundisolibacteraceae; genus Immundisolibacter. The sequence continues at coordinate 2,926 of NZ_JBFJTF010000144.1, forward strand.
CCAGCGCCGCCTGCGCCAGGATGACCCGGCCGTCGATGCCCAGCGCCCGACCGACGCGCTGCGCGTGCGGCCACAGCTGCGTGACGAACGCCGCCGGCGATTCGTAGCCGCCGCCCGCGGACGCGGCACCTGGCGGACGCGCCAGCGGCGGCAGGCCCGACACGCCACGCGGCAGGCTGCCGAGACCGGCCGGCGACCGTGCCGGCGATGCCGCCTCCCCACCCAGCGCGCCCACCAGCGACTGCGCGAAGCCGAGCCCCCCGTGCTGGCTCAGATCCATGGCCAGCTGCCGGTGCAGCAGGTCGCGGTACATCTGCGCCTGCGGGCCGTCCAGCAGGCCGGGTCCGAAACCGCTGTCGCGCAAGGTCTTGAGCAACTCGCCCAGGAACAGCGCCTCCGCCTGGCGCGCCACCTCGGGCGCGGCGGCCGCCGCGTCGGACCGCACGGCGGCCTTCAGGCCGGCCAGGCCGTTCGGGTCGGTGTAGACGGCGGCGGGCAGCATGGCCTCAGATCACCACCAGCTCGGCGCGCAGGGCACCCGCCTCGCGCAGCGCCTCGAGAATGGCCACCAGGTCGGACGGGCCGGCACCGACGCGGTTCACCGCCTCGACCACCTGCGCCAGCGTCACCGCCGGGCCGAACAGGAACATCGGGCTGCGCTCCTCGCTGACCTCGATCTCGCTGCGCGGCGTGACCACCGTCTCGCCACGCGAGAACGGCGCCGGCTGACTGACGTCGGCCCGCTCGGCGATGGTCACCGTGAGGCTGCCGTGCGACACCGCCGCCGGCATGACGCGCACCTCGCCGCCCATCACCACGGTACCGGTGCGGGTATTGATGACCACCCGCGCCGGCGCCGCGCCGGGATCGACCGTGAGGTTCTCGACGATGGACACGAACGCCACGCGCTGCTGCGGGTCCTGCGGCGCGCGCACCTCGATGGCGGTGGCGTCGTGACTGACCGCCGTGCCTTCGCCGAAGCTGCGGTTGATGACCTGGGCAATGCGGTTGGCGGTGGTGAAGTCGGCCCGGTTCAGCTGCAGCGTCAGCGGCCCGCCATCGGCGAACGGGCTGGGCACCTCGCGCTCGACCGTTGCGCCGCCGGGGATCAGGCCGGCGCTGGGCACGTTGACGCTGATCTTGGAGCCGTCCGCGCCGGACACGCCAAGACCACCGACCGCCACCGAACCCTGCGCCATGGCGTACACCTGGCCGTCGGCGCCCTTGAGCGGGGTCAGTAACAGGCTGCCGCCGCGCAGGCTCTTGGCATTGCCCAGCGACGACACGGTGATGTCGATGGTCTGGCCGGTGCGGGCGAACGGCGGCAGGCTGGCATGCACCACCACCGCCGCCACGTTCTTCAGCTGCGGGTTGACGTTGGCCGGCACCACCACGCCGAACTGGGCCAGCATGTTGCGGATGCTCTGGATGGTGAACGGGGTCTGGCTGGTCTGGTCGCCGGTGCCGTCCAGGCCCACCACCAGGCCGTAGCCGATCAGCTGGTTGCTGCGCACACCGGCGATGCCGGCCAGGTCCTTGATGCGCTCGGCCTGGGCCGGCGCCATCAGCACCAGCAGGCCGGCGAGCAGGATGTGTTCGATCAGACGTTTCATGGTCCGCAGCCTCAGAACGGGAACAGCGCGCTGGTGAAAAAGCGCGCCAGCCAGCCCATGACGTTGGCGTCGTTGACGGCGCCCTTGCCGGTGTAGGCGATGCGTGCGTCGGCCACCTGGGTCGACAGCACGGTGTTGTCGGTGCGGATGTCGGCCGGGCGCACGATGCCGGAAATCTGTACGTACTCCTCGCCCTGGTTGAGCTTGAGCCATTTCTCGCCGCGCACCACCAGGTTGCCGTTGGGCAGCACCTGCGCCACGGTCACCGTGACGCGACCGGTGAGTTTGTTGCTCTGGCTGCTGTTGCCGCTGCCGGAGAACTCGCGCTCGCCGCTGAGGCTGCTGGCGAGGGTGTTGTTGCTGTGGCTGGCCAGCGGCAGGGCGTTGGGCGTGTTGAACTGCACCGGCGCGCCGAGCAGGGTCGGGTTGGCGATGTCCACGCTGCTGTCCTTGCTGGTGGCCGTCTTGGCCGCCTTGCTGGCGCTGGTTTCCTCCACCAGGACCACCGTCAGCACGTCGCCGGCGCGGCGCGGCTTGACGTCCTCGAACAGGTACAGCGTGGCGCCGGGCTGGTAGCTGGCCTGGAAAATGGCGCCACCGGCCGAACCGGGCGCGGCCTGCGGCGGCTCCGGATAGGTGGCGGCAAAGTCCGGGTCCGGCTTGTGCTGCCTGCCCGCGCAGGCGGACAGCAGCGCCACCGACAGCAGGACGAGAATGGCGCGCATGGTCGTCACCCCGTTACAGGTTGTTGGTGACGAACTGCATCATCTGATCGGCGCTC
>NZ_JBFJTF010000145.1:0-5256 GCF_041625615.1 Immundisolibacter sp.
CCGGCCACGCCGATGATCGTCGACTCGCCCCAGCCCTTGTGGCAGCACTCGAGCGCCGCGCGCATCACGTCCACGTTGCCGATGCACTCGAACGAGTGATCGACGCCGCCGTCGGTCAGCTCGACGATGACCTCCTGGATGGGCGCCGCATGGTCGGCCGGGTTGACGCAGTCGGTGGCCCCCAGCTGGCGGGCCAGCTCGAACTTGGCGGGGTTCAGATCGATGCCGATGATGCGCGCGGCCTTCGCCATGACCGCACCCTGCACCACGGAAAGGCCGATCGCCCCCAGTCCGAACACCGCCACCGTGGCGCCCGGCTGCACCTTGGCGGTATTCAGCACGGCGCCGACGCCGGTGGTGATGCCGCAGCCGAGCAGGCACACCTTGTCCAGCGGCGCGGCGGGGTTGATCCTGGCCACGGCGATTTCCGGCAGCACCGTGTACTCGCTGAAGGTGGATGTGCCCATGTAGTGGTACACGGTCTGGCCGCGGGCACTGAAACGCGCGCTGCCGTCCGGCATCAGGCCCTTGCCCTGGGTACTGCGGATGGCCTGGCACAGGTTGGTCTTGCCCGAGGTGCAGAACGTGCACTGGCCGCACTCGGGCGTGTAGAGCGGGATCACGTGATCGCCGGGCCTGAGCGTGGTGACGCCGGGGCCGACCTGCTCGACGATGCCGCCACCCTCGTGGCCGAGGATGGCCGGGAACACACCCTCCGGATCACGGCCCGACAGGGTGTAGGCGTCGGTGTGGCATACGCCGGTGGCGACCAGGCGCACCAGCACCTCGCCCTGCCGCGGCGGCGCCACCTCCACCTGCTCGATGTCCAGCGGCTGGCCGGCGGCCCAGGCGATGGCGGCGCGTGCTTTCATGAGTCGGCTCCCTGTTCTGTCGCAAGGCACGAGACGGGGCGATTATGCCAACCCGCTTCGCCGCATGCCCCTGCTACCATGCGGCGCCAGCACGGGCGCCGAAGAGCGCCCGGCCGCGACGATAAAGACGGGAGAGGAGAACGCACATGGAGTGGCTGCGTCCAGCAGGCGGCGCCGTGGGGCTGCTGTGCCTGTGGCTGTGGAGCGCCGATATGGCGCGGGCGGCGACGCCGGACGACCGGGCGATCGCCAACGATCACCTCACCACCGGTGACGTGGTCACCTACGGCATGGGGCTGAATGCGAACCGCTTCAGTCCGCTGCGCCAGCTCAATACCGACACGGTCGGCAGGCTGGCGCCGCAGTGGAGCGCCGAGCTGGACGATGACCGCGGTCAGGAAGCCCAGCCACTGGTGCACGACGGCGTGCTCTACGTCATCACGCACAAGAGCACATTCGCCTTCGATGCGCGCAACGGCGAGCCGCTGTGGCGGCACGACCTGAGCTTCGAGAAGCGCATGTTCCGCGTGGTGTGCTGCGGCATGGTGGCGCGCGGGGCGGTGCTGTACCGCGGCAAGCTGATCCGCCAGACGCTCGACAACCGGGTGCTGGCGCTGGACATGAAGACCGGCCGGGAGCTGTGGAGCGTGCAGGCCGCCGACTGGCAGGACGGCTACACCATGACCGGTGCGCCGCTGCTGGCCAACGGCGTGGTGATCGCCGGCGTGGCCGGTGGTGACATGGGCATTCGCGGCTTCCTGGACGGGTACGACGCGCAGACCGGCAAGAAGCTGTGGCGGTTCTGGACCACGGCCGGGCCGGACGATCCGGGCGGCCAGACCTGGACCGGAGACACCTACCTGCACGGCGGCGGTGCCACCTGGCTGCCCGGTTCCTACGATCCGAAGCTCGACCTCGTGTACTGGGGCATCGGCAATCCCGGGCCCTGGAATGCCACGGTCCGCCCCGGCGACAACCTGTACACGGACAGCGTGGTGGCGTTGCGGCCGAAGACCGGCGAGCGGGTGTGGCACTACCAGTACATCCCCAACGACACCTTCGATTTCGATGGCGTCAACGAGCTGATCCAGACGGAACTGGAAATCGACGGTCGCCAACGGCAGGTCATTCTCAATGCCAACCGCAACGGCTTCTTCTACGTGCTGGACCGCGCCACCGGCGAGTTGCTGCGGGCCAACCGGTTCGTCGACACCCTGAACTGGGCGACCGGGATCGATCCGGCCTGCGGCCGGCCGATCCTGTCCGACACCGCCAGGGCCGTGCTGGCCGGCGAGCAACGGGTGATCTGGCCGTCCAACATCGGCGGCAAGAACTGGGGGCCGGCCTCGTACAACCCGCACACCGGGCTCGTGTACCTGAACGGGTTCGAGCTGTCGATGAACTACAAGTTGATGAGTGCCTCCTGGCGGCGCGGCATGATGTACGTGGCGGCCGACTTCTCGTTCCGCCTGCCGGAGGGCGGGCCGCCGCTGGGTTACCTGCGCGCCGTGGATCCGCTCACCGGCGAGCGGGTGTGGCAGGTGCCGTACGACCCGCCGGCCAACGGCGGCACGCTGAGCACGGGCGGCGATCTGGTGTTCACCGGCCTGATGACCGGCGAGCTGGTGGCCCATGACGCCCGCAGCGGCGAGCGGCTGTGGAGCCACAAGACGGCCTCCGGCATCATCGGCCCGCCCATCACCTACGAACTCGACGGCCGGCAGTACGTGGCCGTGATGAGCGGCGTCGGCGGCCTGCTGGCGCTGTACCTGCCGCATCCGGAACTGGCGCGGGTGCCGCGCGGCGGCAGCGTCACCGTGTTTGGCCTGCCGCAGGAGCAGGCGCGGTGAGGGCGGGGCTGTGGGTTGCCGGCCTGCTCGGCGGCGCGGCCATGGCCGGGACACCCGATCCCGGGCAGGTGGCGGTCGGCGACCAGCTGTACCGGCAACTGTGCCAGCGCTGTCATGGCTATCGGCTGCAAACCAGCGGTGCCGCGTCGTTCGACCTGCGGCGGTTTCCGGCCGGTGATCGGCGGCGTTTTCACGACGCCGTGATGCACGGCAAGGACCAGATGCCGGCCCACGACGACATCCTCACCGACGAGGACGTGGCGGCCTTGTTCGCCTACGTGGTGGCGACGCAGCGGGAGCTGACGCGATGAATGCGCCGCGCCGGGCCCTCGCCGCTGTCCTGCTGGCGTCCATGTTGCAGGCCGGCGCGGCCTTGGGCATGGGGCAGGGGCTCAAGGTGTGTCTCGAAAGCGGGCCGCCGCCGCTGTCGTCCGGCGCGCACGAGGGCGTCGATCTGGCCGTCACCCGCGCGGTGGCGCAGTGGCTGGGGCGCCCGCTGGAGATTGTCTGGTACGAGGTGGAGGATGATGCCGACAGCTTGCCGGCGGCGCAGATCAACGGGTTGCTGTCGGCGGGCGTGTGCCAGTTGGCGGGCGGGGTTCCGCTGGTCAGCGACGGCCTGCGCGCGCCGGCCGCGACACCGGTGCCGGTCGAGCTGCCGGACGGCGGCCGCCGCTTCGTGAAGCCGGGGGCGCTGATGCACACCACGCCGTACCGGGCGGTGGACTTTCGCGTGGTGCTCAACCGGACGGCCGACGTCGATACCGTGACAGGACTGGATGCGTTGCGTGGCGTGCGGGTGCTGGCCGAGCAGGGCAGCCTGGCCGATCACCTGCTGTTGGCACACGGCGGCGGTGTGCTGCGGGCCGACGTGGTGCACGTGCCGATGCGGCAGGCCGGCGTCCTGGCGGCACTGGCGCGCGGTACGGCCGACGCCGCCCTGGTGGACGGCCCGCAGTGGGACGCCTACCGCGCCGCGCATCCGGACACCGCCCTGCGTGACAGCGGCTTCAGACACCCGCTGCAGATCAACGTCGGCTTCGTCGCGCTCGCTACCGAGCGCGGGCGGGTGGAACTGTTCGATGTGGCGCTGGACGACCTGCGCGGCAGCGGCGACATCGAGGCCGTATTCGACCGTCTGGGCTACCGCTACAACGCGCCGGTCGAGCCGGTGGTGCTGCCACCGCTCACAGTGCGCCTGTTGGCGGCGCCGGCCGTGAACCGTTGACCCGGGCGGCTATCCGCCCGGCCGCAGAAGCGGCGGGCGAAAAGAGTGGTTGGTGATCTGAACGAACGTCCGACGACGCCGCGCGTCGCGCTGTGTGTCGCCCGGACGGCTTGGCCGCAGCTGGTCGCTATCGGTAGAATGCCGGCCTTACCAGCACCTGTGGTGGCGGGCGGCGGCGACGCTTCCCGCCCCTTTTGCTGCGCCCGACATCAACGCCCCACTGGGAGCCTGCATTGCCCGAGCCAGCACTTCTTGCCCTTGCCGACGGTACGCTGATGCACGGCGTGTCCGTTGGCGCCACCGGCCACGCCGTGGGAGAGGTGGTGTTCAACACCGCCATCACCGGCTATCAGGAAATCCTCACGGACCCGTCCTACCGCCGCCAGCTTGTCACCCTGACCTATCCGCACATCGGCAACGTTGGCTGCAACCCGCAGGACGAGGAATCGGCCCAGGTGCATGCCGCCGGGCTGGTGATCCGCGACGCGCCGCGCCGGCGTTCGAGCTGGCGGGCGCAGCAGTCGCTGGATGACTACCTGCGCGAGCGTGGCGTGGTCGCCATCGCCAACATCGACACGCGCGCGCTGACCGGCCGCCTGCGCAGCGGCGGCGCCCAGGCCGGCTGCATCGTGGCCGGTGCCGATCCGGACCCCGAGTTCGCGCTGGCGACGGCGCGCGCCTTCGCCGGCCTGCAGGGCATGGACCTGGCGCAGGAGGTCAGCTGCACGGAACCGTATCCGTGGCGGGACAGCGTGTGGACGCTGGACGGCTTCGAGCCGGCGCCGGCGGCGCGCTTTCGCGTGGTGGCGTACGACTTCGGCATCAAGCGCAACATCCTGCGCTGCCTGACGGCGGCCGGGTGTGATGTGACGGTGGTGCCGGCCAGGACGCCGGCAGCGGACGTCCTGGCGCTGCAGCCGGACGGCGTGTTCCTGTCCAACGGCCCCGGGGACCCGGAGCCATGCGAGTACGCCATTGCGGCGATCGGCGAGTTCCTGGAGCGCGGCGTGCCGCTGTTCGGCATCTGCCTGGGGCATCAGCTGCTGGCTCTGGCGGCCGGGGCGCGCACGGTGAAGATGAAGTTCGGTCACCACGGCGCCAATCATCCGGTGTTCGAGGCGGCGACCGGGCGCGTACTGATCACCAGCCAGAACCACGGTTTCGCCGTCGACGAGGCCAGCCTGCCGGCGCACCTGACGACGACGCATCGGTCGCTGTTCGACCGCTCGCTGCAGGGCATTGCCCATACCGACAAACCGGCCTTCGGTTTCCAGGGTCACCCGGAAGCCAGTCCGGGGCCGCATGA
>NZ_JBFJTF010000146.1:0-5088 GCF_041625615.1 Immundisolibacter sp.
CTAGGGGCAGCCGCCGGCAGCGCTACAGATCCTCTCAGGTCTCCAGCGCCGCTGCCGGGCCGAAGAACTCCCAGTGCATCTGCGCCGGCGGTACGCCAAGCTCGCCCAAGGCCCGCTTCACGGCCGCCATGAACGGTGGCGGGCCGATGAAGTAGGCGTCCATGTCGCGCGCCTGCGGCAGCCAGCGCGCCAACAGGTCGGTGCACGCGCGGCCGTTGGCGTCCACCGGTAGGGTGCCGGCTTGTTCGTGACAGTAGAAGCGTCGTGCCTGCGGGCTGCGTGCGACCAGGTCGTCCACCCAGTCCCGAAACGCATGCACCGCCGCATTGCGCGCGAAATGCACGAAGGTGACCGGCCGGCGTTGCTCGTGCGCCGCGTGCAGCATGGGCAGCGTGGGGGTGATGCCGACACCGCCGCTGATCAGGGCCAGCGGCCGTTCGCCGGGCGCGAGCACGAATTCGCCGGCCGGCGGGAACAGGTCGATCGCGGCTCCGACGCCGAGCGCGTCGTGCAGGTGGTTCGACACCACGCCGCCGGGTTCGCGCTTGACGCTGATGCGGTAGGTGCTGCCGTTCGGCGGGGCGGACAGCGAGTAGTTGCGCCGCACTTCCTGGCCGTCGATGGCGAGCCGGATGCCGATGTACTGGCCGGGCTTAAACGGCATCACGGCGCCGCCGTCGGCCGGCCTGAGGTAGAGGGAGGTGATCTCGACGCTCTCCGGCACCTTGCGCACCACCTCGAACCGCCGCGCGCCGCGCCAGCCGCCGGGGGTCGCCGCGGCGGCGGCGTACACATCTTCCTCGGCGCCGATCAGCAGATCCGCCAGTTGCTCATAGGCCGCCGCCCAGGCCTCGATGACGGCATCGGTCGCGATGTCCGGTCCCAGCACCTCGCGGATGGCGCGCAGCAGGCAGCTGCCGACGATGGGGTACTGCTCCGGCAGCACCTGCAGCGACACGTGCTTTTGCACGATCTGCCCGACCAGCGGGCCGAGCGTGTCCAGCCGGTCGATGTGCCGGGCGTACTGCAGGATGCCGTTGGCCAGCGCCCGTGGCTGCGCGCCGCTGGCCTGGTGCGCCTGGTTGAACAGCGGCCGTACCTCGGGATGCTCGCTGAGCATGACGCCGTAGAAATGCCGGGTCAGCGCCTCGCCGCCGGCTTCGAGCAGCGGCACGGTGGCCTTGACCTGTTGACGGTGATGTTCGGACAGCATGTCGACTCCTGATGTGACGTGGCACTGGAGGGGTTGGATCACCCTCGCGGCCAGTGCTCATCAACCTCTGTGCCAGAACGTAACCGTTTGAAAGACTGGAGCTAGTCAAGAGTCGAGGTTATAAAGACAACATTCCCGTGTTGTTACTCAGACAGCAAATGTTGTGAAAATGACTTCATCCGAGCTGCTCGACGCCGTCCGCCGCATGCTCGACCTGCTGGGCCCCGACCGGCCTGGTGCGTCGCTGCCGCGCCAGCTGGTCGACGTCCTGCAGGCGCTGTTTCCCTGTGATGCGGCGGCCCTGCTGCGCCTGGAGGGCGACACACTGCGGCCGCTGGCCGTGTCCGGACTCAGCCACGACACGCTGGGTCGGCGCTTTCGCCTGCAGGACCATCCGCGTCTGCTGACGCTGCTGCAAAGGCGCGGGTCGACGCGGCTTGCCAGCGACTGCCAGTTGCCCGATCCCTACGATGGCCTGGTGGAAGGCCGCACCGGGCAGCTGGAGGTGCACGACTGCATGGGCTGTCCGCTGTACCGCGACGACCAGCCCTGGGGCTTGCTGACGCTGGATGCGCTCGACCCGCACGCCTTCGAGTCGGTCGAGCCGGCGCTGCTGGAAGCGTTCGCCAGCCTGGCCGGCGCGGTGCTGGCCGCCGGCGAGCGCATCGGCAACCTGCAACAGCGTGCCCAGCGCGAGCAGCAGCTGGTGCGGGCGCTGGCCGAAGACAGCACCCGCGCCCGGCAACGCGAACTGACCGGACACAGCGCCGTGATGCGGCGCCTGCAGGCGGAAATCGACACCGTGGCGGGCACTGACCTGACCGTGCTGATCACCGGCGAGACCGGCACCGGCAAGGAACTGGTGGCGCAGGCGCTCCACGCCCGTTCGCAGCGCGCCGAACAGCCGCTGATCACCCTCAACTGCGCGGCCCTGCCGGAAAACCTGGTGGAAAGCGAGCTGTTCGGCCATGTGCGCGGCGCCTTCACCGGCGCCGTCGGTGAGCGGCGCGGGCGCTTCGAGCTGGCCGACGGCGGCACCCTGCTGCTGGACGAGATCGGCGAACTGCCGCTGCCCATCCAGGCCAAGCTGCTGCGCGTGCTGCAGGGCGGGCAGATCGAGCGCCTGGGTACCGACCGCCAACATCGGGTGGACGTGCGCGTGCTGGCGGCCACCAACCGCGACCTGGCGGCCGAGGTGCGCGCCGGGCGCTTTCGCGCCGATCTGTACCACCGCCTGAGCGTCTACCCGCTGCAGGTGCCGCCGCTGCGCGAACGCGGCCGCGACGTACAGCTGCTGGCCGGCGGGTTTCTGGAGGAAAACCGCGTGCGGCTGGGCCTGCGCGGCCTGCGCCTGGCGGCGGACGCGCAGTCTGCCCTGCTGCGGCAGCCGTGGCCGGGCAACGTGCGCGAGCTCGAACACCTGGTCAGTCGTGCCGCCGTGCGGGCAATGGCGCAGCACGCCGGCCAGCCGCGCATCGTCACCCTGCACGCCCAGCACCTGGAACTGGGGCCGGTGGCCATGGGCCAGGCCAATCCTGCCGAAGCACCGCTGCCGGTTCATCTGCCGCTGCGTGACGCGGTGGACGCGTTCCAGCGCCGGCTCATCGAGGACGCCCTCACGCGCAATGCCGGCAACCGCGCGGCGACGGCCCGCGAACTGGGGCTCGACCGTGGCAACCTGCACCGCCTGCTAAGGCGCCTGGACCTGCTGCCGTCCTGACGCCGTCGCGCCGGTCGCGTCCGCGACCGGGCGCCTGACGCCGGTCAGCCGGCCGCCTTGCGGCGCGCCAGCATCTGCCCGAAGGCCAGACCCACCCCCAGCAGCGCCACGCCGCCGGCGGCGATGGCGGGCCCACTGCCGAAACGCGTGGCCAGCCAGCCGGTCAGCGACACGCCGGCGGCCTGTCCCAGGAAAAAGCTGGCGGCGAAGATGGACACCGCCGCGCCGCGCGCCTGCGGCGCCATCTGCGTGGCGTTGACCTGCAGCGTGTTGTGCATCATGTAAAAGCCCAGGCCCGACAGCAGGCTGCCGAGCAGACCGAACAGCCACATCGGCGCCACCGCGATGGTGCCCAGGCCAAGGCACAGACACACCGCCCCGGCCCGGGCCAGGCCCACCTCACCCAGACCCGCCACCAGGCGGCGGGCGGCCAGCGCGTACACAAAGCCGCCGGCGCCGTACATCATCAGCAGCGAGCCGGCCACGGTGAGCGACACCCCAAGGCGCGTGTGCAGGTGCGCCGCCACGAACGCCAGCGGCCCGAACAGGAACGCGCCCTCCAGAAACACCGTCGCCAGCAGCCGCCGCGCCCAGCCTTGACGCAGCACCTGCCCGAAACCGGCCGCCATGCCCGCCAGCGGCGCCGCCGCGGGCGCCGGGGCCCGCGGCAGGCGGCGGGCGCCAAGCCACAACTGCACGCCGGCCAGGCCATACAGCACCGTCAGCGTGTAGTACGGCATCCGCCAGCTGAAGTGATCGGCCGCCACGCCGCCCAGCCACACGCCGGCCGCCAGGCCGGTGATCTGGCCAATCAGAAAACGCGCCAGCACCGGCTGGCGGCGCTCGTAAGGCACCACGTCACCAATCCAGGCCATGGCCAGGGGAATGATGGCCGCTGCCAGCGCGCCGGCCAGTACCCGCATGGCCCGCAGCTGGGTGAAGTCCTCAGCCAGTGCGCAGGCGGCGGACGCCAGCGCGCAGCCGATCACCGCAATTCCAACCACGCGGTACTTGCCAAAGCGGTCGCCCACAGGGCCCCACAGCACCTGTGTTGCACCGTAGGCCAGCGCATACAGGCTCACCACCTGCGCCGTGGCCGACAGCGGCACGCCGAACAGCTGCGACAACTGCGGCAGCAGTGCGTCGTTGACGCGCATGCCCATGGCACTGACACCGGCGGCCAGCGCGAGGTAGACGATTGCCATCAGCGACGGCACACCGGCGTGCGCCGCCGGCGAAGCTTGATTTGACACGAACGGTTCCAGAGGCCGGCGCAGCGGGCCGGCCGGGTAGGGCAGGGGTGACGGGCCCGCGGTAGCGCCACGGGCGGCAACCGGGGGCGGGGCTCGGCGGGCGGCCAGGCGCCTGCCGGCCGTGAATTCTAGAGCCTGGGGACGCAGGGCGCCCGCCGCCGGGATGGACCGCGCCCCGGCAGACTCAGGCCGGACCGTCGCCAGCCTGTGCCGGTGGGCGCTCCATGTGCAGCGTCATCCCATGCCGTTCCACCACCAGGAAGCCCAGCCGCTGGTACAGGCGCCTGGCGGGATTGTCAGCGAACGTCGTCAGACGCAGGCTGACCGTGGGGTGCTCGGCGATCAGCCGGGTAAGCAACTGAGTGCCGACACCCTTGCCCCGCCAGCGGGCCGACAGCTGGATGTTCTCCAGGTAAGCCGCGCCGGCTTCGGGTCGGACGCTCAGGTAGCCCGCCCGCCGGCCGCCCATCATCACCACCCGCGTGTTCTCCACCCGAAACGCCTTGCGGAACGCACCCGGCGCCCAGCCGCCCCAGTGGCGGCCGAACAGGCCGGACATGTTCCGTTTGGTGAGGCGGTAGCAGTAGCCGTAGTCTCCTGACACCGCCGGCCTGAGTTGATAGTCCACGCGCAAGTACCTCGTGGACGGCTGATCAAGCAGTTTTGCAGGGTGGGCAACGCGCCGCGTGCCCACGGGAACAAGAGTATGAATCTTCGGGTATTGCGTGCGACTTGTTGAAGGCGGGTTGGCACGGCGTTACGGCCATTGCACACGCAACCGCTCGCTGCATTAACTCGCTTGACGCGGATAACAGTATTTACGCGGGTTGCGAAGCGACTTCGGCTTGAACGAATCGTTAGGGTGCGGGCCGCCGTACGAGGCCAAATGAAAAATATGCTGC
>NZ_JBFJTF010000147.1:0-5081 GCF_041625615.1 Immundisolibacter sp.
AGGTACTCGACCAGCTGCTGTGCGGCGGATTCCGGCAGCGGCAGGCGCTCCAGCACGCGCTCCCTGGCGTGCCCCACGCCCCCTTCGACGAGCCAGTCCGCCACGTCCTGGCGCAGCCGCGACACGGCCGCCGACAGCTCCGCCGTGCGGCCCGGTGCCTCGCCGAACCAGAACGGGATGTTCGGCGGCTGGCCGTGGGCGTCCTGCACGAACAGGCGCCCGGTCTCGACCTTCAGGATGCGGTAGGAGGCGTTGCCGAGCTGGAAGATGTCGCCCGGCAGGCTCTCGAAGGCGAAATCCTCGTTCACGCTGCCGATACGAAGGTTCTCGGGCGTCAGCAGCACGTCGCAGTCGAACTGGTCCGGAATCACCCCGCCCGAGGTTACGGCGGCGAGTGCCGCGCCACGACGCGCCCGCAGGCGGCCGTGCACGCCGTCGCGGTGCAGCCAGGCGCCGCGCCGGCCGCGGCGGGTGGTGTAGCCCTCGGCCAGCATGCGCAGCACGGCGTCGTAATCGTCGCGGGCAAGCTCACGGTACGGATGGGCCCGGCGTACCTGCGCGTACAGCGCCGCCTCGTCCCACTCGCGCGCCGCCACCTCGGCCACGATCTGCTGCGCCAGCACGTCGAGCGGCGCCTGCGGCATGACGATGGCGTCGAGTTCGTCGCGCGCCACTGCGTCCAGCAGCGCCGCGCATTCGACCAGATCGTCTCTTGAGAGCGGGAAAAGACGCCCGTGCGGCAGCGCACCCACGGCATGGCCGGACCGTCCCACGCGCTGCAAAAAGGTGGCGATGGCCTTCGGCGAGCCGAGCTGGCAGGCGAGGTCCACGTCGCCGATGTCGATGCCGAGTTCCAGCGAGGCGGTGCATACCAGCGCCGTGAGCTGCCCGGCCTTCAGGCGCTGCTCGGCATCGAGCCGATGGCGCCGCGCGAGGCTGCCGTGGTGCGAGGTGACGCGCTCCTCGCCGAGGCGTTCGGCCAGATGCCGCGCCACCCGCTCGGCCATGCGGCGGGTGTTCACGAACACCAGCGTGGTGCGGCGCTGGCCGGCGAGTTCGGCCAGGCGGTCGTACAGCTCGGTCCACACCTCGCCCGCCATCACCGCACCGAGCGGCGCCTGGGGCACCTCGATGGCCAGTCGGCGGTCGCGCACGTGGCCGGTGTCGATCACCGCGCACGGTTCAGCGCCGGTGAGGTAGTCGGCAATCCGTTCGATGGGCTTCTGGGTGGCGGACAGGCCGATGCGCTGTGGCGGCCGGCCGGTGAGCGCCACCAGTCGCTCCAGCGACAGCATCAGGTGCGCGCCGCGCTTGCTGCCGGCAAGCGCATGGATTTCGTCCACGATCACCGTGCGCACGCCACCCAGCATGGCCCGGCCGGACTGTGAGGTGAGCAGGATGTACAGCGACTCCGGCGTCGTCACCAGGATGTGGGGCGGGCGGCGGCGCTGGCGATCGCGCTCGGCCTGTGGTGTGTCGCCGGTGCGCACGGCGGCGCGGATGGGAACCTCCGGCAGGCCGGTGGCGCGAAGTTGGTCCCGTATGCCGGCCAGCGGTGCCTCGAGGTTGCGCTCGATGTCCGCCGACAACGCCTTCAGCGGCGACACGTACAGCACCTGCACCGCATCCGGCAGCGGTGCCGTGAGGCCCGCGCGCAGCAGGTCGTCAATGGCGGTCAGAAACGCCGCCAGCGTCTTGCCGCTGCCGGTGGGCGCGGCCAGCAGCGTGTGCTGCCCGGCGCGGATCTGCGGCCAGGCAGCCGCCTGCGCCGGGGTTGGCGCCGGGAAGTGTTGGCCGAACCAGGTGGCCAGTGCGGGGTGGAAGGCGGCAAGCGACATGACGTGCCGGACCGAGCGGGGTGCGCGCCCACCGCGTTGCAGGTGGTGCCCGGAGCCGGAATCGAACCGGCACGGCCGCGAGGCCGAGGGATTTTAAGTCCCTTGCGTCTACCTGTTTCGCCATCCGGGCGGGCGCGAGCGGCGCCTGCATGGTATCAGCCGCCGCGGCGTCGGCCGTATCGGGCACGGTCGTGGTGCCCGCATAATGGGCGGCGTCATGCCGTCCCCCGTCGACATCCTGCGCACCGTTTTCGGTTACCACGCGTTCCGCGGCCAGCAGGCGGCAATCATCGACCAGGTCAGCGGCGGCGGTGATGCGCTGGTGATCATGCCGACCGGCGGCGGCAAGTCGCTGTGCTACCAGGTGCCGTCGCTGGTGCGGCCGGGCGTCGGCGTGGTGGTGTCGCCACTGATTGCGCTGATGGACGATCAGGTGGCGGCGCTGCGCGAGCTGGGCGTGGCCGCGGCGGCGCTGCATTCCGGGTTGCCGCCGGCCGAGACGGCACAGGCCGAGCGCGCGCTGGCTGCCGGGCGGCTGGACCTGGTCTACATGGCGCCGGAACGCCTGTTGGGCGAGCGGACGCTGGACCTGCTGGCGGGCACGCAGGTGGCGTTGATCGCCATCGACGAGGCGCACTGCGTGTCGCAGTGGGGGCACGATTTCCGGCCCGAGTATCTGGGGCTTGGCCTGCTGGCCGAGCGTTTTCCCGGCGTGCCGCGGGTGGCCCTGACCGCCACCGCCGACGATGCCACGCGGCGGGACATTGCCCAGCGGCTGGCCCTGCACGACGCGCCGCTGTTCGGCGCCGGTTTCGATCGGCCAAACATCCGCTATCACGTGGCGCATGGCGAGCGGCTGCGCGAACGGCTGCTGGCGTTCCTGGACACCCATCACGGCACCGATTCGGGCATCGTCTACTGCCCGACCCGCCGCCGGGTGGAGGAAACCGCCGCCTGGCTGGCCGGGCACGGCCGCACGGCGCTGGTCTATCACGCCGGTCTGCCGGCCGAGCAGCGCAGCGCCAGCCAGCGTCGTTTCCTGCGCGAGGACGGGGTGGTGATGGTGGCCACCGTGGCCTTCGGCATGGGCATCGACAAGCCGGACGTGCGCTTCGTGGCGCACCTGGGGCTGCCGAAGAACGTCGAGAGCTACTACCAGGAGACCGGCCGCGCCGGGCGCGACGGCCTGCCGGCCAACGCCTGGCTGGGCTATGGCCTGGCCGACGTGGTCGGCGTGCGCCAGTTGCTGGCCGCCACCGAGTCGCCGGACGAGCGCCGGCGTGTCGAGCAACGCAAGTTCGAGGCCCTGCTGGGGCTGGTGGAGGCCACCGGCTGCCGGCGTCAGGCGCTGCTGGGTTATTTCGGTGAGCAGCTCGCCCGGCCGTGCGGCAATTGTGACAACTGCCTGGACCCGCCGGTCACGTTCGACGCTACGCAGGCGGCGCGCCTGGCGCTGTCGTGCATCTACCGTACCGGCCAGCGCTTCGGAGTGAGCTACCTGATCGAGGTGCTGCGTGGTGGCAACGAGCCGCGCATCGGCGCGCTCGAGCACGACCGGCTGGCCCTGTACGGCCAGGGGCGCGAACGCACGGCGGCACAGTGGCGCGCCATCTACCGGCAACTGGTGACCGGTGGCTATGTCAGCGTGGATGTGGACGGTCATGGCGGTCTTCGGCTGACCGAGCGGGCGCGGCCGCTGTTGCGCGGCGAGCAGACACTGCATCTGCGCGAGTCCGCGCCGGACAAGCCGCGCCGTGTCCGGCGTGGCGGCAGCGCCGCGGTGGCGGATGCCGATCAGACGCTGTTCGAGGCCCTGCGTGCCGAGCGCCGGCGCCTGGCCGAAAGCCACGGCGTGCCGGCCTACGTGATCTTCCACGACGCCACGCTGGCGCAGATGGCCGCGCAGCGGCCGCGCACGCTGGTCGAGATGGCGGGTATCAACGGTGTCGGTGGCGCCAAGCTGGAGCGCTACGGACAGGCGTTCCTGGCGGTGATCGACGCGGTGGCTTGAGAGGGGCGTCAGCCGCCGGTCATGGACATGAAGCGGATGACCTTTTCCGGTCGTTCGCGGAATTCGTGGCGTTCCGGCTTGATGGCGATGGCCGCGCGGATGGCCGCTTCCAGTTCGGCATCGTCGGCGCCGGCACGCAGCAGGGGCCGCAGCGGGTAGCTGTGGTCCTGGCCCAGGCACAGGTACAGCGTGCCATCGGCGGCCAGGCGCACGCGGTTGCAGGTTTCGCAGAAGTGCTGCGAGATGGGCGTGATGAAGCCGATGCTGGTGTTCGAGCCGGCCAGGCGGTAGTAGCGCGCGGGCCCGCCGCCGGGCAGCAGGTCCGGGATCAGCTCGAACCGCCGGGCCAGGCGCTGGCGCACCGTTTGCAGGTCCAGGTACTGGCCGCTGGCCTGCCGGCCGGTGTCGCCCATGGGCATGGTCTCGATCAGGCGCAGCGTGAAGTCGCGCTCGGCGCAGAACGCCACCATGTCCTCGATTTCGTCGTCATTGACGCCGCCCATCGCCACCATGTTGATCTTGACCGGCGACAGGCCCGCCGCGTGCGCCGCCTCCAGGCCGCGCAGCACCTTGTGCAGCTTGCCGCCGCCGGTGATCTGCGCGAACCGGTCGGCGCGCAGCGAGTCGAGACTGACGTTGACACGGCCGATGCCGGCACGCTTGAGCGCCTCGGCGTACTTGTCCAGGCGCACCGCGTTGGTGGACAGCGACAGATCCTGCAGGCCCGCCAGCGCCGACAGGCGCGCGGCCAGGTCGGGCAGGTTGCGCCGCACCAGCGGTTCGCCGCCGGTGAGGCGGATGCGCTGCACGCCAAGGCGCGTGAAGGCCGCCACCACGCGCGCGATCTCGTCGAAGCTGAGCCATTCCTCGGGTTCGTGAAAGCCGTCGAACCCCTTGGGCATGCAGTAGTTGCAGCGCAGGTCGCAGCGGTCGGTGACCGACACGCGGACATAGTCGATACGCCGCTGGAACGGGTCGACCAGGCCGGTGGAGTTGGGCGTCTGCTGCATGCGCCGACTATAACAAAACGGCTGTACGGGTCGGCCGGGCGTACATGCCGTCAGGCTGCCGACAGTGTGCCAAGCGGCCAGCGGGCGCGGGCGCCGCAGTCCGCGTCCGCCTGTTCGCCGGCCTGCAGGCGCAGGCACCCGGCAAAGGCCACCATGGCGCCGTTGTCGGTGCAAAGCTCCGGGGGCGGGTAATGCACCGCGAAGCCGTCGGCGGCGCCGGCG
>NZ_JBFJTF010000148.1:0-5043 GCF_041625615.1 Immundisolibacter sp.
CCGCGGCACCGCCAGCGTGTGCACCGGCGTGCGGCCGGGTGGCAGTTCATCGATGACCGAGGTGTCGAGATCGGCGTAGAAGGTCATGGCCAGTGAGCGGGGGATGGGCGTGGCGGTCATGATCAGCTGATGCGGAGACAGCGCGCCGTCGTCGCCCTTGGCGCGCAGCGCCAGACGCTGGTGCACGCCGAAACGGTGCTGCTCGTCGATGACCACCAGCCCCAGGCGGGCAAAGCGTACCTGCTCCTGGAACAGGGCGTGCGTGCCGACCACCACCTGTGCCCGGCCGGAGGCGATGTCCGCCAGGATCGCGTCACGCGCCTTGCCACCGTGGCGACCGGCCAGCCACAGCGGCTCCACGCCCAGTGGCGGCAGCCAGCGACAGAAGTTGCGAAAGTGCTGCTCGGCCAGCAGTTCGGTCGGCGCCATGATCGCCACCTGCCAGCCCGCCTCCACCGCCTGCAACGCCACCAGCGCCGCCACCAGCGTCTTGCCGGAACCGACATCGCCCTGCAGCAGCCGCAGCATCGGGTGCGGCCGTGCCAGGTCCACCAGCACCTCATCCACCACACGCCGCTGGGCACCGGTCGGCGCGAACGGCAGGGACTGCAGCAGGCGCTCCCGCAGCGCACCGGACGCCTGCAGTGACGGTGCCCGGCGCGCCTGCCGCTGTCGCCGCCGCTGGCGCAGGCTCAGGTGATGCGCCAGCAGTTCCTCGAGGGCCAGGCGGTGCAGGGCCGCCGGGCGCGCATCGAGCGCTGTCGAGGCTTCCGGTTGGTGCAGACCGCGCAGGGCCGCGGCCAGGTCGGGCAGATGCTCGGCCTCGCGCAGCGACCTGGGCAGTACGTCCGGCAGCACCTGCTCGCAGCGCGCCAGGGCGGCACCGACCAGGCGCCGCAAGGTGGCCTGGGTCAGTCCGGCGGTGGACGGGTATACCGCCGTCAGGGCCGCGGCCGGCAACGGCTCATCGGCCCCGGCAGCCAGCAGGCGGTACTCGGGATGCACCATCTCCAGACGCGCCGGACCCGGCCGCACCTCGCCATAGCACTCCAGCCAGCGCCCGGGCTGCAACTGCTGCAGCTGCGGCGGGCGGAAGTGAAACAGGCGCACCGTCAGTGCGCCGCTGGCGTCGGCCAGACTCACCAGCAACGCCCGACGGCGGCGCTGGCTGACCTCGGCCGCCTCGATGCGGCCGCGGATCAGCGCATGCTGGCCGGCACGCAGGGCGCCGATGGGCACCAGCCGGCTGCGGTCCTCGTAGCGCAGCGGCAGATGCAGCAACACGTCGGCGGCAGTATGAATGCCCAGTTGGGCCAGCCGCCCGCGCAGTGCCGGCCCTACCCCGGGCAGGCTCGCCAGATCCTGGGCAACGGCAGTGGGCCGGCCGGCAGCCACGGTTGCCACGGAGCAAACCGGTAGCTGGACTCAGCCAAGCACCAGGATGGCGTCGGCCTCCACCGCGGCGCCGCGCGGCAGTGCCGCCACGCCCACCGTGGCGCGGGCCGGATATGGCGTCTCGAAATAACGCGCCATGACCTCGTTGACGGTGGCGAAATGCCCGAGGTCGGTCAGATAAATGGTGAGCTTGACCGCCTGGCCGAGACTGCCGCCGGCGGCCCCGGCCACCGCCTTCAGGTTCTCGAACACCTGCACCGCCTGCGCCTCGATGCCGCCGTCCACCAGCTCGCCGGACGCCGGGTCCAGCGGAATCTGGCCGGACAGGTAGACGGTGTCGCCGGCACGAATGGCCTGCGAGTAAGGACCGATGGCGGCCGGGGCACGGTCGCTCGCAACGGCGGTCAGGGACATGGTTCAGCCTCGTTTGCGGGTGATGCGGCGCACCGACTTGAGCGTGCGCAGGCGTTTCATGATCCGCGCCAGGTGCACCCGGTCGCGGACCTCGATGGTGAAATCGTCGACAGCATGAATGCCATCGCGGTTGTGCAGCAACACGTTGGCGATGTTGCAGTCCATATCGGCAATCGCGGCGGCCAGGGTGGCCAGTTCGCCGCGCTGGTCGACCACCTCGATGCGGATGTCGACCGGGAAGCGGGCATCGCCGGCCGGCTGCCATTCCACGTCCAGCCACTTGTCCGGCTGCTTGGCGAACTCGGCCGTGCTTGGACAGCCGTCGACGTGGATCACCACCCCACGCCCGGCACTCACGTAGCCACGGATGGGGTCGCCCGGAATGGGCCGGCAGCATTTGCCGTAGCTGACCACCAGCCCTTCGGTGCCCTTGATGGCCAGCGGCGCGCGACCGCTGTCGCTGCCCACCAGCCAGCGCGGCGCCACCCGCTGCAGGGCGCGCCGCAGGCCGGAACGCTGGCGCCTTCCAACCGCCGGCAGCGGCGTGCCGCTGACCAGGTGGGTGGCGACCACGGCAGCCAACCGCTTGCCCAGCCCGACATCCTCGAGCAGGTCATCCATGGCCTTGGCGCTGAACTCACGCAGCACGCCGGCAATGTTGGCTTCCGGCACCTGCGCCATCGGCGTGCCCAGGCGCGCCAGTTCGATTTCCAGCAGGCGCCGCCCCAGGTCGACCGCCCGCTCATGATCGATGGTCTTCAGGAAATGACGGATGGCCGCGCGCGCCTTGCCGGTGACGACGAAGTTCAGCCAGCTCGGATGCGGGGTGGCCGTGCGGGCGGTGATGACCTCCACCGTCTGGCCGGTCTCCAGCACGCTGCTCAGCGGCGCCAGACGCCGCTCGATACGCACCGCCACGCAGTGATTGCCGATGTCCGAGTGCACCGCGTAGGCAAAATCGACCGCCGTGGCGCCCGCCGGCAGCGCCAGGATGCGGCCCTTGGGCGTGAACACGTAGACCTCGTCCGGGAACAGGTCCACCTTGACCGAATCCAGGAACTCCTGCGGATCGCCGGCATTGCGCTGCAGCTCGACCAGCCCCTGCAGCCACTCGCGGGCCCGCTGCTGCGGACGGCTGTTGCCGCCACTGGGATCCTTGTACAGCCAGTGCGCGGCAATGCCGGCATTGGCGATGCGATCCATTTCCTCGGTGCGGATCTGGATCTCCGCCGGAACACCGTAGGGCGTGAACAGCGCCGTGTGCAGCGACTGGTAGCCGTTGGTCTTGGGAATGGCGATGTAGTCCTTGAAGCGCTGCGGCAGCGGCTTGAAGGTGCTGTGCACCAGTCCCAGCACGCGGTAGCACTCGTCCACCGTGTGCACCACGATCCGCAGCGCGTAGACGTCGTACACCTCGCTGAGCGGGATGCGGTCCTGGCGCATCTTCTGGTACACGCTGTACAGGTGCTTCTCGCGGCTCTCCAGGCGGTACGGGATGGACGCCGCGTCCAGTTTCAGGCGCAGCGTCGCCTCGATCTTGCCGACCACGTCGTGGCGATTGCCGCGGGCCCGGCGCAGCGCCTGTTCCAACACCCGGCTGCGCAGCGGATACAGCGCCGAGAAGCCGAGCTCCTCGAGCTCGCTGCACAGCTCGTGCATGCCCAGGCGGTTGGCGATCGGAGCGTAGATTTCCAGCGTCTCGCGTGCGATCCGCCGCCGCTTCTGCGGCGCCAGATGGCTCAGCGTGCGCATGTTGTGCAGGCGATCGGCCAGCTTGATGAGGATGACCCGCAGGTCGCCGGCAACGGCCAGCATCATCTTGCGGAAGTAGGCGGCCTGCGCCTGCTCGCGGGTCTCGAAGCGAATCTGCGTCAGCTTGGTGACGGCATCGACCAGCCCCGCCACCTCGTCGCCGAACTGTTCCGCCAGTTCGGTGCGGGTGGCAGCGGTGTCCTCGATGACGTCGTGCAGCAACGCCGCGCACAGTGTGGCGACGTCAACCCGCAGGTTGGCCAGGATGCCGGCCACCGCCAGTGGATGGGCAATGTAGGGCTCGCCGGTCTTGCGTTGCTGACCGGCATGGGCGTGCGCGCCGTAAGCATGCGCGCGGCGGACGGCGTCGACCTCGTCCGCAGGCAGGTAGGCGGCGAGCTGCTCGGTCAGTACCTCGATGCCGCTCGCCGGAATAACCGGTACCGGTGTACTCAGGGCGTCTCGCCCGCTTCGGGGGCGGGCCCCTCGGCTGGCGGCTGGGCCGGCGCGTCCTCGACCGGCGCGTCGAGCGCCTGCTCCCAACCGTCGGCCGCACGCTGCTCGGCCAGCTCCTCAGGCGTCAGGAACAGATGCAGCTCCTCCGGCTCGAGCACGCTGCGGTCGATCTTGCCGGCGGCGATTTCGCGCAGCGCGATCACGGTCGGCTTGTCGTTTTCCGGCTCCACCAGCGGCGAACGCCCCAGCGACAGTTGCCGGGCCCGGCGCGACGCCATGAGCACCAGATCGAACCGGCTTTCGGCGTTGACAAGGCAGTCTTCAACGGTAATACGGGCCATGTGCGGGAACCTGACGAAATTTTGACAAACAGCAATGGCGAAGTTTAGCAGGTGCGAAGCAGCCCCTGTGGATCAGGAGGCACCCGGGCCGGACTCGGCGCTGTGGCTCAGCAGCATGGCCCGCTCGTGCGCCATGGCCGGATCGCTCTCGGCCAGGCGCTGGCAGGCCGCCAGCGCGTCGGCAAACGCGGCAAAGCAGTTGTCCCGGCCGACCAGCTCCACCAGTCCGGCCCGCAGCAACTTGCCATGGACACGCGCATTGGCACCGGCCAGCATCACCCGCACGCCACGCCGCTGCAGGTCGCGTACCACTTCCTCGAGCGTCTGCAGGCCGGTGATGTCGATGAATGGCACCCAGCGCAGGCGGATGACCAGCACCCGCGGATCGGTGTGCGTGCCGGCCAGGGCACGCTCGAAGTTCTCCACGGCGCCGAAGAAGAACGGGCCGTCGACCGAATACACCAGCACCCCCGGCGGCAGGCGGGCCAGTCCCAGATGGGCAAACTCCTGGGTGAGCTCGTGATCGGTCGCCTGGCGCACCTCCACGCTGCTCGCCATGCGCCGCAGGAAGTGCAGCGTGGCCAGGATGACGCCGATGTTCACCGCTACCACCAGGTCGGCGAACACCGTCAGGCCGAACGTGACCAGCAGAATCACCACGTCGGCACGTGGTGCGCGCCGCACC
>NZ_JBFJTF010000149.1:0-4971 GCF_041625615.1 Immundisolibacter sp.
CGCGGGCGACCTGGAGACGCTCGAGGCGGCCGTCAATGCCGCCGGCGTGGCGGTGACACGGGCGCCGGCCGGCGCGCTGACCGGCATGGGCGAGTCCATCACCTTCGCCATTCCCGGCGGCCCCGTGCTGCGCCTGTTCGCCGAGCTGCCGCAGATCGGCTACATGACCGGTTTCGATTCACCGGACTGGGTCACGCCGCGGGCGCTGCGCGGCACGCCGGCACCGTTCTTCCTGAACCATGCCGGCATCACCGTGAGTGACCCGCAGGCGGCAGTGGATTTTCTGACCGGCGTCCTCGGGTTCGTGGTGTCGGAACGCATCGACAGCGACGACGGCGCGCGCCTGCTGTCGGCGCTGCTGTTTCGCATGTCCAAGGAAGCCGGCGGGCAGGAACTGGCGCTGTTTCCCGGGCCAGCCGGACGCTTGCACCACATCGCCTTCACCAAGGAAGACCCCAACGACATCCTGATCGATGGCCAGTATCTGCGTGAAGCGGGCGTGAACATCGACATCTACGGGCCGACGCGCCAGTCCTACGGCAAGACGTTCTCGCTGCACTTTCACGACCCGTTCGGCATTCGCCTGGAACTGTGCTCCGGCGGCCGCATCACCGAGGTGCACCCGCAGTTTCAGCCGGTACGCTGGACCGAATCACAGCTCGGCAAGGCCCTGTCGTACTTCGATCGCGACCTGCGCGCGGAATTCCTGCAGCCCAGCCTGTAGCCCGCCCCTGCGGCGGCCGCTCAGACCACCACATCGGCCCCGGCTTCACGCAACAGCTCGCGCAACACGCCGCGGTGACACCGCGTCTCGTCGGCGCAGTAGCAGCCCACCGAAAGGTCCGTGTGGAGCGATAAGGCCGCCAGCAGCGCCAGTGTGCGGCGCGTGCCGGGCGTCGTCATTTCGGCACGGTAGCGGGTCCGAAACCGCTGCCAGTCCGCCTCGTCGGCCGCCTGCCGCGCCGTGCGCAGCAACGCCGCGGAGGGCGCCAGCTCCGGGTACCAGACGTCGTACCAGTCGCCGCTGGCGTGCTGGTTCTTCGGCACGCCGCGCGGCGGCCGGCGCACGGTGCCGATCCGCAGCCCCTCGCCCGGCAGGCGCGGGCTGCCCAGACGGACGATGCGCACACTCATGCCGGGCTCGGGCGGCCCCCAGGCCAGCCGGCGCTGAAACCGGCCGACCTGGGAGAATGACGCCGCCTTTTCAGCGTTGCAGCCCCCAGCGCGCGAAGTTGGCCAGCACTTTTTCCTTCACCGCGTCCGGGTAGGTGTTGTTGAAGGCCAGGCGATGCGGGCGCTGCTCGGCCGTCCACTCGATCGGCCAGGTGCAGTCGAACAGCACGTTGCCACCGCCGGCACCGAACTCGCGCAGCGGATGACCGGCAATGTAGGGCGTCAGCGGGCTGTTGATGTGGCCGGGATAGATGTGGATGTCGCGTACCGGGTTGCACTTGGTGCACATGGCGTGGAACACCTCGCCCAGGTTCCAGGGGTCGACGTCCTCGTCCACCACGATCACGTACGGGAAGTAACTGGCGTTGCGGTCGGTCCAGCTGATGCTGGAAATCAGCTGCGGAATGCCGGCGTACGGCGTTTTGGTGGACACCACCACCGCATGACAGCCGCTGAACTCCGGCACGGCCACGTCGACGATGGGCACACCCTTGGCACGCAGGGCCTCCTTCACGCTGGAGGCCACCTCCAGCACCCACATCATGGCGTCGTCCACCGGCACGCCAAGGCAGGTGGCCGGCAGGATGGGATCGCTGCGGAAGGTGAGCGCCGACAGGCGAAACACCGGCCGCGGATTGGTGCCGGACACCACGTACCCCGGGTACTCGCCGAACGGGCCCTCCTCCCGATCGTCGCCGGGGCTGACCGTGCCCTCCAGCACGATCTCCGCATTGGCGGGCACGTACAGGTCCACGGTCTTGCACTTGACCAGCTTGACCGGCTCGCCGCGGATACCACCGACAACCTCCACCTCGGATACCCCCGGCGGCACGCTGGACGAGGCCACGATGTTGTGCATGGGATCACCGCCGAAGAACATGGCGTACTCCATGACCTTGTCCTCGGCGCGGTACTTCTTGAGGATCTGGCCGCCCTGGTTAAGGGGGCCCAGCCACAGGCCGGTGCTCCGCCGGTCGTGCTTCATGCCGCGGTAGGTGCCCCAGTTCACCCACTCGGAATCGAAGTCCTTGCACACGCCGATGTTGAGCGTGCCGACGTAGGGCCCGCCGTCCTGCGGGTGCAGCCTGGCGATCGGCAGCAGGTCCAGATTCACCTCGTCGCCCAGCAGCACGTGCTCCTGGCAGCTACCGGACGACACGATCTCCGGCTTGATGCGCTTGCCGTGCAGGCCGTCGGCGAAGACATCGGTCACCACCGAGTGCGGCGTGTCCGGCGCCAGGCCGAATGCGACGGCAATGCGCTCCTTGGTGGCGAAGGGGCCACCCAGCAGCGTCGCGCCCTTCATGGCGCCCTTGCAGTTGGTGAACCACTGCGCCGGGGACAGGCGCTCGTTGGCCAGGCGCATGATGGCGCCGGCTTCGGTCTGTGGGTCGATTTCGTCATCGATGCGCACCAGGTGGCCGGTGCGTTCGAGCTCGTGCAGCCAGGCCCGAAAATCCATCAGGCCGCTGTGGGTCACACGTTGCGTGGTCTGGTCCATGGTTCTCCTCCGGACAGGTGTTGGTTATCGACATCCGTCCATGGACACAACGGTGACGGGGTGCGCCACCAGCCCGCGCTGGGCCGAGCGGATGGTTATAGACCTGCACACGGCCGCGTGCAAGGCGAAGGCAAAGCCTGCTAGATTTGGCGGCGCGTTGAACATACCGATCGTTCGGTAAACACCCGCAACGCCAAACAAGTCACCATCCGAGGAACACCATGGCGAGTTATCAAACGGTCCTGCTGGACATCCGGGACAGCGCCGCTTACGTCACCTTCAACCGGCCCGAGAAGCGCAACTGCATGAGCCCCACCCTGCACGCGGAAATGTGCAAGGTGCTGGACGAGATCGACCAGGCGCGCTGCAAGGTCATCGTCATCACCGGCGCCGGTGACGCGTTCTGCGCGGGCATGGACCTGGAAGGCTGCTTCCTGGAGCCGTTCGACAAGCCCGAGCTGATGGCCGAGATCAACACCAACGCGTTTGGCTGGTTCACGCGCCTGAAGAACCATCCGGCGGTCACCATCGGCAAGGTCAACGGCTGGTGCTTCGGCGGCGGCATGGCGCTGGCCGGCGTGCTGGACATCGTGCTGGCGGCGGAGGAATCCACCTGGGGCCTGTCCGAGGTCAACTTCGGCATTTTCCCCGGCGGCGGCACCACCTGGGCCTATGCCAACAACATGCCCTCCCGCAAGAAGGCCCTGTACTACGCGCTGACCGGCGAGACCTTCACCGGCAAGCAGGCCGAGGAAATGGGCTATGCCACGCGCGCGCTGCCGCTGGCGCAGCTCGATGCCGAGACCGACCGCGTGGTTAAGATGCTCAGCCGCCTGGGCCGCACCGTGCTGGCCAAGACCAAGGAGGTCTACGAGAAGGTGCGCTGGATGGATTTCGAGCCCGCCATCGACTACGAGATGGCCAAGCTGTGGGAACTGTCGCGCGAGACCAACGACGACTGGGTACGCACCGCCCTGGCCTCGTTCAAGCGGCGCGAGTTCAAGCCCGGCACGCAGTCCTACACCCTGACACGGGACGTCTGAACCGCGCAGGGGGCATGGACGCCCCCATCGATCGGATAATGGGCACTTCCCGATTCACAGCCGGATGTGCCCGTCATGCCCAATTCCGCTCTCACACCGTTCACCTGGGGCCACGCCAACCAGGGCGGCCAGCACGACTGGCCATTCCTGATGGCGCTCGATCAAGGTTTCTTTGCCGACGAGGGCATCGACCTCACCGTCCGGGTGATTCCGGGCGGTGATGCGCTGGCCAAGGCCATGGGCCGTGGCGAAATCGACCTCGGCCGCATGGGTACGCCGCCCTTCCTGCAGGCGGTGACCAACGGCAGCTTCCCGGACGGGCGTGTCGTCGCCAGCAGCGTCATCGGCAATCTCGACCACTTCCTGCTGGTGGTGCGACCGGACATCACCGATGTGCGGCAACTGCGCGGCCACACCGTCGGCGTCCTGTCCAGGGGCAGTTGCGACGGTCACCTGATGCGGATGCTGCTGGCCCGCGCCGGGCTCGACCCGGAACACGACGTGCGCTACCAGGAACTGTGGAGCGAGTACGAATCGCTGGACGCCATGGCCGACGGCAGCGTGTCGGCGCAGCTGATGGTCGAGCCGCTGGTGGCGCAGGGCGAGGCCGCCGGCGTGCTGCGCCTGGTGGGACCGGCCAGCGAGGCCGAGCCGCACTTCCAGTGGGGCCTGCTGGTGGCGCGCGCGGCGTTCGTGGAACAGCAGCCCGAACTGCTGACTCGCCTGCTGCGCGCATACCTGCGCGGCGTGGCGCACTGCCTGGCGGAGCCGGCCGCGCTGCGCGCCCTGCTGCTGTCACGCGCGGACAACACCCTGTCGGCGGCCGAGCTGGAGCGCGCCTTCGAGCGCACGCTACCGGTATGGAACCGCACGGGTGCCATCGATCTGCCCGGCCTGCGCCGCGCGGCGCAGGTCATGCACGACATCGGCAGCATCCCCGCGCCGCTCGACGTCGACCCGCTGGTGGACCTGCGCGGCCTGCCGGGCGAAGGCCAGGGACAAGGCTGAAAACGCCGCCCCTGGCCGTGTTCAGCTCACAGCGGCGCGGTACATGCCCGCGCCGGGCGCCGTGAATCCGGCACCGTGTGCCCGGTCCTGTCCCGAACGGGAAGCGCCGAATCAATCGGCGCTTCGCTAGAAATCCACCTGCAACTGCGTGATGAACCCGCCGTAGTCGACGCCTTCATCGGCGTCGAACCAGGCATATTCGTTCAGCAGGCGGATGTTCGGATTGAAGATATAGGTCGCCATCAA